>CAZUAH010000850.1:0-4771 GCA_964617665.1 uncultured Pirellulaceae bacterium | reverse complement strand
GGATTCGCCTTATCTGCGTCCCGAGTTTCGCCGTTTGATGGATGCGGTGACGTTTCACGTCGGCTTTGACGGCGGTCACATGCACCCTGACATGGCCGAGGGCCCGTCATTTGCCCCGACGGTGTTCGCAAGTCGCGAGAAGGAGATTCCTGAACCGCAATTCGTCGATGGTTTGGTTGGCCGTGCGCTGGTGCTGGGCACCGGCGGTGCCGTGTACCCGCGTTTGGGCAACGTGCTGCTGGAAAACCGCGGGGCAATCGCGGTCTGGATTTGGCCACAGAACTGGCAGCGGCCCCGCGATGGGAACTGTGTGTTCACCATGACCTCGAATGCCACGTTCTATCTGGAACGGCAAGGGCCGGACATCGACGACGACGGTCGCGTGCGACGTCACGAGGGCATCTTGTACATTGCGAACGTGAAACCAGCCCGCGCTATGACGATCAATGGCGGATCGGACTGGAAGAGCGATCAATGGTATCTGTTGGTGGCCAACTGGTCGTGGCCCACAATGGAGTTGAGTGTGAACGGCGGACCCTTCAAAGTCCGCTCGCTGTCCCGCGTGCCTGAAAAAGGTGCCTTCGGCAATCTGGTGCTGGGCGACCGCGCCGGCAAACAGCGCGGATTGATCGACGAGTTCTTCGCCTTTCGTCGGCCCCTGTCACTGGACGAAGTCCAACTACTCTGGCAACTTCGGCCGCCAGAGTAACGTCTATCCTGAGAGCCAGTCTTCAAACACGTAGTGGTGGCTTCCAGCCGCCATTGAATCCACCAAGCCCCATGGATCACGTGGCGGCTGGAAGCCACCACTACAAGAAATCGCCTCGGTTCTTACATTTGAAGACTGGCTCTGAGGCCGCACGGATGCTCGGGATCTACTCAGGAGTGTGTCAGGAAGTCCATGGGGGCTAGATCTGCCCATCTACTTTAACCCTGAGCTTCCTGCTCAGATCGGCGGCGGTTGGCTGCCGCTCCTTAGATTTGTCTGCCAATTCAATCTGGATCCACAGCGTCACCAGCGCAGATCCCAGTTCTCGAGAGGTCTGGTCTGCTACGAAGTCTTCCGGCTTCGCAAGGTGGTCCAGGCTGCTGGGCAGATCGGAAGCTGCGTGACGAACGATTAGATCTAGATCTGTCGGACGAAAACCATCGCTCGACAAAACGTTAATAGCCTTGACAAAATAGTCGAGCGGTTCTCCTTGATAGCGCACCACTCCCAACTGAAGAAGTGGCAGCAAATGTTCGGCCGATTGCCGACTTTCAGGTGATGGAGCGATTCGTCCGAGTTGCTGTATATCGGAAGCGTTTTCGAGCAGGCGCTTCAACACAACAATGTCCTGTGTCAGATGTTCGTACATCGTCCCGGTCAGCTCCAAACTCCTGATGCGCTGCACAAATGGCGCAAGGACTTTGGCATCAAGCCCAGCGTCATAGAGGGCAGCCGCAACTCCCTGAGCGTCATATGAAATTGCATCCCGAGACTTTGCCAGAGACTCGCGAAGTGCGCCGAGGAGTTCGAAGAAAGAGATCGGGCCCTTGGGGGAGGTCAACGCTTGCAGCAGAGATGAGATGAATTCCGGATGTACTTTGCGCACACGTACTATGACGTTAGCGAGCTTCGTCGCTGCAAGTTTCAGATGCTCAGGGGCAAGAGTCTCAACCAGTGTCTGTAAGAGTTCGTCTGCCTGGTTCTTCAGCGATGTCCGGATTATGAAAATGGTCGTTACTCTAATAACCTGCACGACATCATCCCCCGAAAACTTGCCAATGATCGTTGGGATAGTTTGCTGTTCGCTCAACCTGGCAAAAGCCGCCGGATTTGAATCGTGCGCTCGCAATAGGCCGTTCAGCAGTTGCGACGCCTCTTTCGCGCTGCAGCGGTCGCACACGATAGTCATAAGCCGGAGCAGCTCGGGATCTGTTCGCAATGGGACCGTTTTGTCGCCGAGCATCGACTGAAATAGTTCACAAACACTTCTGTCAGTGAACTTCGTCTTTGCAGCCCTGTAGAAATTGAGAAAGTCGGGACAAAAACCTGTGCCAATTCCCAAAGGTTCATCCGGTCTCGTACGTATACGTTGCCCGCGGGCTGACAGGAGAGCCTGCATCAGATCGTGGCCGAATTGCATCTCGACAGGAGAATCCAACCCGCAACTCAGCATCGCCAAGGAACACGTCAATCTGCTGACCTGCTGATTGCGCCGTTGATCGAGAACGGCGATTTCCGCCATATCATCGGGCCGATGGCGGAGAAGATCTTCGATGTCCTTGCGTACAGCAAGAAATGCCGGATCCTTTGAGCGTATAGTCGAAGGCGCCGGGAGGGTCCCCTGGCCGAAAACAGTGTGCAAGGCAAGATAGACGCCAAGATTGCTGTCAGCCAACGGAAGGGCGTCAGGCTCAGACGCCAGGTCCTTCAATGCCTTATCGCTTTTCTTATCCATTCCTTCGTCTCCAGGCTGTATTCGAAGTGCCTGATTCGAAGGTAAGTGTCGTGCGTAGGACGCGGGTGAGTTCGCCCCAGCGTGCCTACCTAGCACTAATTACGAGCGCGCCGCCCAGAAAGTTCTCCTCGCTCCGAGAAATGGTCCTCGTCCCGAAGTCGGGAAAGCGTGTGGCATCGCGGCTATTTCGTCGTTTGCCCAGCAAGCGGTTCGAACTTGCATCCCAGCGTGTCGTACCAGTCGTTCAGGTCGGCCAACTCGTTGCGTGCTCGGTCGGATGGGGCGACGAAGTTGATTGGCCGGGGTGCGACGAGCGCTGCGATTTGTTTGACGTCGAATGCCTCCAACAGACCGAAACACAACAGTTCCGGCTTCTGATTGGCGCCCCAATTCTGTTCGATCACTTCTTTGAGGCTTCCCAGCGATCCGTGGAGTTCGACTTGCGCGATTGCGTCCGTTTCCAGGGCGGCTGCCACCAATGCGAACGCACTGGATCGCTGGCCCTGCGCGACAAGCGTTATTGGGGTGCCCTTGTACCGATCGGCGGCCCAGCGGGCAACGGCCGCCACCTGGCTGGCCTGAATCCCCAACGGCCGATCGCCAACGGCGGCTATCAACAACGCAAAAAGGAAGTCACGCTGTGCAATCTTCGATTCGCCAAAGTAGAACGGGTCAATGGCAATCACGCGATGGCCCGAGGCCACAAGCCGAGTGACATCCGCCGCTGCACCGGCCCGACCGCCGTCCGCCACGAGGATGGCGACTTTCTCTGGTTCGCCCTCAACCAACTCGACGGCCGGTACGGTCCAGTCGCCGTCCAACAGCAATCGCCAGAAGGTCGCCTTGGTTGCCCCCTTCTCCTCGGTGTCGGATTCGATGGGCGAGACCTTGAACTGCTTGGCTCGAACGATTTCACACAGTTGCTTTCGTTTGGCCTGTTGCCACTTGATGGCAGCGTCTTTGCCTTGGGGTAGCGCCGGATCGCGTGGCAGCCCTTCGGCAATCGTCGACGCCAAGGTATTGAAGTCCTCGTTCCTTTCGGGCATGTCCACATTCAACTCTTCGATGCTCTTCACCTCGTCGTCCGACGGGATCTCCTTCCAGTCGAAGTCCTTGTCCTCGGGGCAGAAGAAGTCGCCCAACATGCGATAGAACGCCTGGCGGTTGTCCACCTCGTAGTTGTGCGTCCCCGGATCGTCGTTCACGTGCGACCGCAACGCCTTCTCCTTCCCATACAACTTGAAGGCGGGCTTGGCCGCGTCCATCAGCGGCTGGAGGGCATATACGGACTCGAAGCAGCAGTTGTCTTTCGAGTTGTAGGTCAACAGCGTCGGCCGGGGAGCCATCATCGCCGTCAAGTGCGTGTAGTCGGCCAGCGTAGCCAGATCGTTAGGTGTCTGCTCGGAATCCCCAAGGTCCTTCAAGTGCCATGCACGAGTGCGGAAGCTGGAATAGCCGGCCACGGGATTGGCCAGTTTGACTCGCGTATCGAGCGAGCTGATCACAATAGTCTGCCAGCCGCCGCCGGACAGGCCGGTTACGGCAACGCGGTTCGGATCAGTGTTCTCCAGGCCGACCAGAATATCCAAGCCCCGCTTCATGCACAGATAGAACGGAGCCAGCCCGCTGGTCCCACAAAGGTCCAACTGGTTCATCCGATAGTGCGCAAAACCAGCGCCACGAAGTTGCCCCATGCCAAGCCAATCGAGATTCAACGCGAGCATCCCGCGTTTGGCTTGATTGATGCAACGGATCTGTTTGGCCGGGTATTGCTTACCCAATGACGTATGACCGTTGACGTTCAAGATACCCGGGACTTTTCCTTCTAGTTTCTCCGGCTCGTATAGCAGTGCTGGAATCCATAGACCCGGTAGGGCTTCGTACCGAAGCTTCTTGATGCGGTATCCCGGTCCCCCGTCGATCGTGTCAAGCCACTCGACCTTGGTCTCCGCATCGCGCCACCGAGCGGCTTCACCGCGATAGACGACTTCTTCCAGGATCGCCTTTCGCAAGCGATCCGCCTCGGCCGTCCAGGCGTCTGCCGATTTGACTTGCGGCATTTTCGGAACATGGTTTTCGCAATACCGCTGAACTTCGGTCATTGGTAAAATTGAACCGACGATTTCCCGTTCCAGCAGAGGCTTCAGGTCTTCTTGGGCGTCAGCGGTTGGCGAAACGAACGTGCCAAGTGTTAACGCGGAAAAGACGATCACGGAATGGCGCATGGCAGGTTCTCCTGTGCGTCGTTCGAGAAATAGGTGTCCGATTTGGCCGTAGCGAAAGTCGCCAAGACTTTCGGAATTGCAGCGACGCCGAAACTCTTGGCG
>CAZUAH010000849.1:3229-4773 GCA_964617665.1 uncultured Pirellulaceae bacterium | reverse complement strand
GAGCCTTGGGCTGACGTAGATTACCAAGCGATCGCTCGGCTGGAGTTCGACAGCCTTCCCTCAGGCGATCTCCTGCTGCGAAATCTCACGACGCTCAACGTCGCCACAAGATGCTTGATTGCAGTGGCCCTTCTCGTTTTCGCTTGGTACCTCAGCGATTTATTCACGACCGGACGTAAAAGCGGCTGGATGTTGATCGCGGCGTACGGCTCAACCAGCCGGATCACGACCTGCAAGGTCTGGCTTGCCCTGTTGACGTTCCTGCTCGCCATCGCGGCGGGCACAACGGCCGCAGTTCACTGCGGTCTGCTGGCGTGGGACTCTTCCGTAAAGTGGTTGTTCACGATCAACTTCGCACTGTTGAGCATAATGATGACCGTCAACCGAACGTTCGAGAGCTATAAGCTGCTGTTGCCGACGCTCGACGCCCGACGCAAAGAGCAGCGCGATCGACGCGAGTTGTCTCGCCAGGAACGCACACAGCGCCGGCAACAGGACGAAGAGCGGCGTCGGCAGTTGCAGGAGATGCGGCAGCAGCTCGACACGATTCGGCAGCAAATCGACGGAACGGATCACGAACTGCACGAACTTCGGGGGAGCGACCACGATACGCAACTGGTCGAAGAACGCGCCGCGGAACTGATGGCCAATAGACACAAGCTGCAAGAGCAGCTTCGCCAACTAACCATCGCCCACCCCGATCGCGTGTAGTCCGTAAGACCCCACACTACCAAATCCAGGAGTTTACTGATGATCTGGTCAATCCTCACGCTGCTTGTGACCTTATTGCGGGGCCGCCGTACCGAAGCGAGAGACACGTCCGCGCTACCTGAGCCACCGGTCGCAGCGGCTTCTGCTGATCCGCTTGCTCCGAGCCGGTCGCTGGCCATGGTACTCGGGTCGACACCTGATACTGCAAGCCGGGATCTGATCTTTACGGAACAACAATGGAGCCGTCATGGAATTATCATTGGGTGTACTGGTTCTGGGAAGACGTACCTTGCAATCGCAATGTGCCAGGACCTCATACGCACGCAGCGCGGTTTCGCCTATATCGACCCGAAGGGCGATGCGATCGAGGATTTGTTGGCTTTCATTTCACGCCGCTGCGACGAAACGGGAAGCGACGCACTGCTGCGACGGGTTCACTTACTGGAACTTCGCGTAGACAGGGTCTTCACGTGTGACCCATTTGCCTACGAGCCGGACCCAGGCCTGCCGGAGAACATGCAGCGAACCGCACGTCTGGCATGGCTTCAAAAAGAGGCCGATTCCATCGTCGAACTCGCGTTTCGCGCCATGCATGAAACCGATGAAGGAAAGCCTCGACTCAAGCGTATACTCCGCAGCGTCTTGATCGCGGTCGGCACGGCGGTCGATGATTCGAATCAACACCTGCCGCTTGCTGATGCGCTGGTACTCTTGGATGTAAAGCACCCGAGGCATGACGAAGTTTACGACTGCGTGAAGTTTCATCTTCCCAGCGATGTGCGGGGCGATTTCGAATTGATCCGAGCGATGAAGTCAGCAGCTGAGCGTTTCGC
>CAZUAH010000849.1:0-3129 GCA_964617665.1 uncultured Pirellulaceae bacterium | reverse complement strand
CCGTTCAAACTCATCATCGATGAGTGCGAGCGGTACATGAACGAGGACGTCCAGCGGCTTCTGAAGATGGGTCGGGGCTGGTTGTGCTCGGTCACGAACATGACCCAGAATCTGTCCGCCTTCGAACAAGGCGACATTAACTATCTTGATACGTCTTTGAACGAACCGGGTTTCGTCGCGTGCTTTCAACAGAAGATCATCCATCCGAAACTCTCTCAACTGCTCTTCTACCCCAACATCGACTACACGCACCACGTAATCGAACGCGACCGTCCCGACGGATACGACTTGCTGATTACGCCCAGCGTTACCACGTCAGAAACAGTAACGCAGTCACGCCAACGCGGCGGAAATGTGACCCGGAAGATAGGCATCACGAGCCAACACTCGTTGGCGTTGAAGAACGAACTCTCCGCCGGGAACTCCGAAAGCCGCACGGTGAGCGTCGCTCACACTCTTCAAGATGCCGAATCGCAGAAGTTCGAGCATTCGATGGGGCACAACGTAGGGTTCGCGGAGGCCGATTCAGCCGAGATGGGACAGAACCGGAGTCGCAGCCGCGAACACGGCGCGACGTGGGGCCGGGATGAATCCCATTCCGAGAAAGAGAACATCGGCTTCAGCAGCCAGCACACCCACACAGCGGGAAATGCCATTGCTGACACGACGCAGGAGACGACGGGATCCAGTTCGACCGATCAGCAAACCAACGCATTCAGCGATGCGAATCAAGTTTCCCGCGGCGACGACTGGACCTCTCGTGGACCCGGAGAATATTCCTTCAGCACCAGCAACGGCCGCCAGTCCGTCGATACACACTCCGGTAGTTCCAGCAACGCGACCAGCGAGAACGAAAGCCGAACGGCAGGCACGACCGAGACCGAGAGCGAATCGGATGCCCACACGAAGGGGGTTACGAAGGGCTGCGAAGTCGGTCGGGCCAATACCGTACGTAGGGGTGGAAGCAATGCCACTTCCAACTCTGTCGGCCACAGTTTGAAAATGGGCCAAGCGGCAACTAAGTCCACTGGTCGGCAGTGGGGCGTCAAGGACGGCTTCTTGACCCAGCACACGGAGGGCGTCCAGGAAGGAGAGGCACAAGCGACGTCAAAGTCGCAAGGGCGGACTCAAGGAACGATCACTGCCACGGCCACATCTCACGAACGTGGCCAAGCCGAAGGCCAAAGCTGGAATTCGGGTCGGGCGATTGCCGACGGCGTCAGCAACGGGCTCTCGGTCACACCCGTTTCACGCACTCGCGTGGTTCGCGAAGTCCAGCCTCAACTGGCGAAGGCCGTCGACGAACAGTTTCACGAATTCCACACTGAGCTATCTACGCTCGACTGCGCTCAGGCGTTCGTTCGAGTACAAGGCATCCCGAGGACTTTGCGGCTGCGAGTCCGTCATGTTGCGCCAGCTTACAACAATCCGGATGAGTTCTTCGCAGCTATCGATCGCGTGAAGGCAAAACTGGCCATTCTGCACGACTACAACATCGTTCCGGACCTCTCACTGAGGGCGGAACGTAAACGTATCGATCAGTTCGTTGCTGCGTCACCGACGCAGACCTGTCAGACAGTAAGCACAATATCGCTGCCGACGCCCCCAGGAAACCCGGACGCCCCATTTGGATAGAACAGAGGCCGCGCGAAATGGCATTCCGAGTACAAGAACGCGACCTAGATTTGGCCCAACTACTCAACAAGATTGGGCTTGGCGACACGCCGATGTTCGCGCAACATGTTTTCCCCGACTGCTCAGACCGAGTCAGACGGCGCCGGCTGGCCATTCTGGTCGCCAACGGAATCCTCGCCCGGCTGACCATCGGTGAATACCACAATGGGAACGGTCGCATTCCCTACGTGTACGGTCTGACCGAAAAAGGAGCAGAAATCCTGGCTGAGCGGCGCGATGTCGCGCCCAGGCAACTCGTCACCGACACGAACTCCCCTCGACACGTCGCGCACAGCCTGGCGGTCAGTCAGTTCATCCTGAAGTTGCTGAAAGCCTGTCAGGCTTTGGGCCTTGAGGAACCGAAGCTGATCTTCGAATACGACCTCACCGAGCAGTTCAAGACAGACCCGCAGCCGACGACCCCGTACCAGCAGCGTTACATCTTACACGAAAAATTTACGCCCTCCGAAAACGGCAACGGCACACCCAAACCGTTTTCCTGTCGAGCGGATGCTTCCTTTCTCTTCTGCTACCAAGAATACACGTTCATCGGTTACTTGGAAGCAGACCGTTCGACCGAGCCACGATCGGTCATCCGGGCCAAGGCTCGGGCCTTCCACCATCTGATCAACGTCGAGCACCGATACCGGAAGCACTGGCCCAATATGGACAGCCCCAGCATCCGCGTGTTCTTCATGACGAGGAACAAACGGCGGATGCACAGCCTGCTGTCGTTCCTTGCGGGTTGCCAAGGTGCCGAACTCTTCCGCTTCGCGGTCGCCGACAAGCTCACGCAGCCGACGATTCTGACTGCGCCCGTTTGGCACGCCGTTGATCGGCCGAACGAGCCGCGTCCCATCATCATCACAGAATCGTCGGAAAAGGAGCGGGTCGATGGTTGACGCAACCAGGATCGAGTACAACGACTCGCGAGTCCGCCCGGCGACTTTCTTTCTCTTGAGGGGAATTGAGCGAAGTGTCGATCTTTTTCCGCTGCGGCTGGTCCTCATTCGTGGTCCAAAAGGTGGTCCCACGCGGATCAGCCTTTCGGAGCAGGTCTTGTGTGTTTTGTGTGTACTGTATGTTGTTTCCCCTCCACGACTTAAGGGTGCCGGGGCTTTTCCGTTCGTGAACTCACTTCAAACCCCCGGCTGCATTCAATTGCTGCGTATACTTCGGTGGGTTCGGACGGCTCCCCGTGGTCGCCATCGTCACCCAGCCTTCCATGGTCGGTCGGTCCACGCCGCGCTGCCACCAATTGAATGCAGCCGGGGCTTCCAGCCCCGGCACCCCGTCCTCGCGACCGACCGCGCGGTCGCTGCGGTCAACCCTAGCGGGTCGATTAAGTCGCACCCACCCAGTTTGTTTGTGTTTGTTGTTTCATGATATTCCGAGTCTAAAGCGCACGGCGCCCGGAGCTTGGCGATGGGGCTTCTGACAGTCAAGAATGTTGCG
>CAZUAH010000848.1:0-4776 GCA_964617665.1 uncultured Pirellulaceae bacterium | reverse complement strand
GAGTCCCTCAAAATGATCCCCAATCGTGAAGAGAATCTGGGCCGCCGGATCCCCAATAGAGGCGCATAGAGTCACCAAGATAAGCAAACTGGACATTGTCGGTCCCCGATCGGATTGATGAAATGCTGCCCCTATATACTTCATCGTATCGACTCGTCCGAGAAATCACAACTTATTCGTTTTCTGGGTGGTGGGCAGTTTGGCTCGTAGCATGGGCCCCCGGCCCGTGATTTCTCGGCCCAGGGGGCCAAGCTACTTTGAAATTAGGATACTACCGTCTTCTGCGGTGACCAACTCGAAACGGTCAAACCATTTGCCCACCGTTCTTTGACTGTAACAGAAAGCGGCAACCAGACAGCCGACAGCCGCGCCGCCCAGTACATCGCTAAGAAAGTGGGCATTGACCTCGATTCTCTGCAGGGCTGCCAACCCAGCAAAACACGCAAACAGCCAACGGCCACGCGGATAGAGTACGCCTAACGCAACCGCCAGACCGACCGCCGTCGCGGTGTGGGCCGAAGGAAACGACTGAAGATCGCTATCGAGTGCCTTGTCCAGGCTCTCCGCCGTGATCAACGGGAACCACCCCTGAAAGGTCTCCCAGACAGTGTTGAACTGATTGTCACGCGGACGTACGCGAATCACTATCGTCTTGACAATATTGGCTACAAGCCCGGCCCCGAAGGAGCAAGCCGCCAATCGAGGCAAGGTCCGCAGGCGAGCGCGGTCAAGTACGACCACAGTTAGCAGGATGCAGGCCACACCCACACCATGACCGAAAGTCTCGGCCAATAAGACCAGTTTGCGCACGTCTCCCGGTAAACCCCGGCCTCGGCAAAATGAAGTCACCGCAAGGTCGGCCGCGAAGGCGGCTGGGATTAGTAGGACCAACAGAGCGGCCAAAAGGCACAATCTACGCGTCACTTGAGCCTCGGAATCCAGGGCGTTTCCACGGGAAAACGGGAAGATTAGCACGCTTTGGCGAAATACGAAAGATCAAGCCCAGCGTGCGGAGGCCGTGAAGGTTGGACTGATATTGTTTGTCATCGCCAGCTTGTCTAGACTCCCTACTCGATCGCAGATTCCACAAATGGCAGGCAGTTGCGCTGTGTCCTGGAAAGCCATTCCACCAAGGCACAGCGAGCGACGACATGGAGGTCCCCCGTGCCAAGTAACGAAGGAGAATTGGCACCTCGCCAAGCATGGCTTCATCACGCCGTTATCATCGCCGTGGCAGGTGTTGTGCTTTTCACCAATCTTGGCGGGCCACGACTTTGGGACCGCGACGAACCACGCAATGCTGGCTGTGCGAGCGAAATGCTTGAGCGAGGCGATTGGTGCATTCCGGTATTCAATGCCGAGTTGCGAGCACACAAGCCGGTGTTGCTGTACTGGCTGATGATGTCGGCGTACACGGTCTTTGGTGTGAACGAGTTCTCTGCCCGATTCTGGTCCGCCTTGCTGGCCGTGGGAACGGCGATCGCTACGTATCACATTGGTCGAAAACTGTTCAACGCGCAAGTCGGCCTATGGGCAGGCGTGATTCTGGCCACGAGTCTCATGTTCGACATCGCTGGTCGCGCGGCAACCCCCGACTCGGTGTTAATCTTCTTTTCGACGCTTGCCTTGATGATCTACGTGCTCAATTCCTCCAAAGCCGACGGCAGCTATTTCCCGTCCTGGCCGACGGCGGCGTTGATGTACGCCGTGATGGGCATGGCAGTGCTCGCCAAGGGACCGGTTGGCATGGTCCTGCCCACGGCCGTGATCGGCATGTTTCTGCTGATCATGCGACTGCAGAAGAGGACTGAGGACGGGAATGGACGAAGTTGGTTTCGCAGAGCGCTGGCTGTGCTTCGGCCATTTGCGCCGCTCCATTTTCTGCGCACTTGCTGGCTGATGCGTCCGCTGACGTGTTTGGCCGTCGTCGCAGTCGTCGCGCTACCTTGGTATGTCTGGGTCGGCATACAGACCGACGGTGAGTTCCTTCGTGAGTTCTTCGGGGAACACAACTTCGGCCGTGCGACCAGTGCTATGGAAAACCATCGCGGATCGTTGCTCTATTATCCGGTCGCGATTCTGGTTGGTTTCTTCCCATGGTCAATATTTGCGGGTGCGGTACTGATTGGTGTTGTCTCTCGTCTTCGCCGTGGGGACCGTTGGTCACCGGGCTATGTCTTCGCCTGTTGCTGGATCGGCGTGTACGTCGGCCTGTTTTCGCTTGCCCAGACAAAGCTGCCGAGCTACGTCACACCGTGCTACCCAGCGTTGGCACTGCTGACTGGATGTTTCATACACCATTGGATGCGCGGTGATGCAGTGGCTTCACCACTTTGGCCCAGACTGTCCTTCGCGTCACTCGGCTTGGTCGGATTGGCGATGATTATCGGGCTTCCACTGGCGAGCCAACGTTACCTGCCGGGCGACGAGTGGTTGGGGGCCATTGGCGTGATCCCGTTGGCTGGAGCAGTTCTTGGCTTTGTGTTAATGGCGAAGGCCAAGATTCGCCTTGCAGCCATTTCCTTCGCATCGCTTTCCGTCGTCTTCACGACGTTGCTCTTAGGATTCGTGGCAGCACGCGTCGACCATCACCAGGAGAATCACGTCCTACTAGCCACGATCGACGCTGGTGACGATTCCCCGCGTGTCGGCGCGTTCGGTCGTCTGGAACCAACCTGGATTTTCTACGGAGGCCGGCCCATCGACATGTTGGTGCTAGAGACGCCTGTTTCGCCCACGACGAAACGCGGCGAGTGGAGCCCAAAGCCGCAACTGGATGCGGCTGCATTCTTTGGAGACGGGCGAAATCGTTTCATCTTCACGACGGACCATTTCTGGCCGCGATTGCAGGAAGCTCTTCCGCCACAGGCCACAATTGTCGCCGAATGCCCGTTGTTTCTGAAGGACGATCGATTACTTCTTGTCGGCAGCAAGGAAGCCCCGCTGCGCACCGCCAGCCGCGATATCGATTCGCCGAAATAGAGATGTCCGGTGCGCCCGCCTATTCTACGGCGAGGTTGCCGCATCGCTCTGTACGTATTGGACGCGGGTGTAGTAGGCTCCGTGCTGTTTGCCGTCGGGCCGAGTCAGACAGGTCTGCAGCATGGCTGGACCTTTGGCGAGCGTCACGCGAAAAGTCGCGTATGTGGCATTAGCCGTCAATGAGACTACTTCGTCGACGTCGCCGATCGTGATACGGGCTTCCTTGACGCCCATTGCCTTATCCAGATACGGCGCCCAGCGGTACAGCGTGATCTCGTACGTACCTGGTTGCTCGACGTCTACTGCCCACGCTCCGTTGATCAGTGCCCCTCGTTCGACATGGCTTTGATGCCAGGCAGCTTGAACGACACCGGGCATCAACCAATCGTGGCTCGCCAGCGTCGTTGGGTTCTCCGCACCGCCCAGTCCGTAGCGAACGGTCTGATCGAGCGACGGTTCCAGCGACTTCCACCACCCCTCGTAGTCGTCTCGTAGGCGTTTGACAACATCGGGATGCTCCTCGGCGATGTCCCGTTCCTGGCCGGGGTCAGCGACAATGTCGTACAACTGCTCGCCGTCGATAAGACGCCATCGCTCGGTCATCGCGGCGGACCTCTCCCATTTGGGCGGCAGAAATGCCCGTTGTACGTGCGCGAAGAGCGTACGTTCCGGCATCAACTTCTTCTCGCCGAGCAGCGCCGACCGCAGCGAAACTCCGTCCAAGGTGCGACCCTTCGGTTTTTCAAGTCCCAGCAGCTCCACTATGGTCGGCAACAAATCGATGTGCGCCGCGAGCAGCTCGACATCACGTCCGCCTGTTAGGTTTCCGTTCGGCCAATGGAAGTAACACGGCACGCGATGTCCGCCGTCCCATTGCGACCCCTTCCATCCTCGCATGCCCGCGTTGTAGTACTCGTAGCCCGACTTGCGGTCGATCCATCCAGCCGTCGTCCCGTTGTCGGTCATGAAGATCAGCAGCGTGTTTTCGGTCAGCCCTAGCTCGTCGAGACCGGTACGAAATCGGCCAAGGTTCTCGTCGATGTTCGTGATCATGCCGTAGAACTTGGCCATTGTCTTTGGCATACCCGCGATCTCGTACGGCTCGGAGTACTTGTCCTCGACGTAGTATGGCCCGTGAGGTGCGTTGGTCGCCAAGTATAGAAAGAACGGATGCTTTTTGTTGTTTTCCACCCAGTTCATTGCCTCACGAAACCAGACGTCCGTGCAGTATCCTTCGAACTTCTGCCACTTTCCGTTGACGGTGAACGTGTCGTCGAAGTAGTCGTTCTGCCAATAGTCTGGACCGTTGCCGATACCGCCACCGTGATGCCAGACCGTATAGTCGAATCCCTGATCCTCCGGGCGGCATGGATAGTTGTCGCCTAGGTGCCACTTGCCGACCATCGCAGTGCGATAACCGTTGGCCTTGAACGTCTCGGCCAAAGTCAACTCGTCCGGATGCAGCATCGAACGTCCGTTGATGGTGTGCCAAACGCCGGTGCGCGTCGAATAACGTCCGGTCAGAAGTGCGCTTCGCGTGGGCGAGCATGTCGGATCGACGTGAAAGTCGGTCAAACGCACACTGGCCGTATACAATTCGTCCATGTTCGGAGTCTTGATGATCGGATTGCCGTGCGCAGCAATCTCGCCGTAGCCTTGGTCATCGGTCATGATCAAGATAACGTTGGGGCGGCTGCTCTCTCTAGCGGCGCCAAACCCGCAGCAAACGAATAGCGCGGTGACCGTTACGACGGTCGGCATGAGCTTGTTGTTCGTCATTGGGTACTTCTCCAA
>CAZUAH010000847.1:0-4802 GCA_964617665.1 uncultured Pirellulaceae bacterium | reverse complement strand
CTATGTCCCGTTGGGCCTCGTGCCCCGTCGTTTCCGACGAAACAACTGCTTCCTGCTCGCGAGCCAGTCGCTCGGCCTCCTGCTGCGTCTGTTTCCAATAATCGGCCTGTTCCAACAACTCGTCGGCAGTCGGACGCTTCTGGGAAGTGTCTCCGTGTTCCTGCAGGCGTTTTTGCGCCGATGCGATTTCGTCCTCGGCGGTCTGCTGACAACGCTTCGCAGCTTCTTCATTCCCCGCCAACAGGTTTTCACTAGCCTCTGCCGATTGGCGGAGCGCGCGTTCGAGCGAGTGGGCCGCTTCTGCGTCGATTGCGGAAGCCTCTTCGGCCGCTTGCTGCAACTCCCACTCAGCGGCGTTCTGCTCGGCGGCAATCTGTTCGTCGTCCACGGCCTGATCCGTGGACGCTTTCCGGCGTAGGTCTTCTTGTCGGTCGCGCAGTTGCTCTAACTTCTCTACCAGTTCGTCGGCCTGTGCGTGACGATCCCGGTTGCTTGATTGCAGCGTTGCGTTCTGACGCAGCATGCCGCGATATGCATCGTATTGGGATTCGAATGCCTGAAACGTCCGCCCATGCTCCAAGTCGTCGCTCGCCGCCGCCACCGAATCGCCAACGGCGGACTCTCTGCCCGTTTCGAACGCCTCTCGCACCTGCTCCGGCATTTCGGGTCTCTCCGCCAGTTGCGCGAGCGTTTCATCCAATTCTACGTATTCCCCGTGTACATCTTTCTGTTGTTCACTCAAATCTTGGAGCGTTTTGGACACAGGGGCATGCCCGGTCGCCATCTGCTCGGCACAGCACGTTCGCGTCTCGTTCATCGTCTTCGTATGCGCCGTGAGGATATTCCGCAAGTCGCCTTTGCATCGAGCCAGCGCGGCAAATGGCAGCACGCGATCCGCCATTTCGTCCAGGGCCTGCCCTGCCTCCTGCTGGAGATCCGCCGCCTGCTGCAGGTTTGCGGCGGTTGGCTGCTCCGAATCCACGTCCGAGGCTGTCTCCAACTCTTTCTCGGCTGCGCCGAGCTGTTGCTCCTGCAGATCGTGCACCTGCCGACGTGCGGCGACAAGCTGAGAAAATGGCTCTTCCTCCTCAGCGCCGTTGTCCTGGATCCACTCGGCTAGTCGCTTCCAGTGTTGTTCGTCGAATTCCGCGGTCCGTTCGTTCACAGCGATCTGCCGATCCGCTAGTTCCCGGGCATCTCGCGCGTCGACTTCGGATTGCGACGCAGCTGTGGATGTGTCGGTGCGGAGTTGGCGCAGTTCGTCTACGATGGGTGTCAAGTGCAGCTCGACAGTACGTGCAAGCTCCTCCTGGTAGCGTTGCGCAAGCTGCTCGCGAGTAACGACGTGGATCGTCACCGAGCCACTTTCTGCGACGTTGGCTCCTAGCGAGCGGGTATCGTAAGCCCGCATGTGCACTTGGATCGTGTCGCCCGGCTCCAGCGAGAGCTTGTCCAGGTTCCAGGGAAACTCGCCGGTCACTGCTCGCTCGCCTTGGCAATTGGCGACCGGCACCGTGTCGCCATCATTGCCTGAACGCTCCTGCGAAGCTCGCCGCAACTTGAATAGCATCTCAATCGTGTCCAGCCCGAAGTCGTCCGTCGCAGAATAGGTCAGAACGGCGCGCGCTTCGGGGAGCACTTCGATCGTCTGGCCTTCCGCCCCCAAGACGATCTTCGGCGGAAGATCCGGAGTAACCCGCACGCGATAGCTCCGCGGCGGATGGTTCGTCACGCCTTCCGTGTCTTCCACGTGCAAACGATACGTGTAGCTCTCCGTGGCAACGATGCGAGGCAACAACACCTGTTTTCCCGACACGCCGGCCGACACGCCGGGAACCCTCGGTTCCGATTCGAAGCGTGCTTGAACCAGAGGTTTCGTTGACTGGGCCGAAATGTACAGATGCGATCCTTCCATCACAGTCGCATCGCCGCCGGCTGCCGCCTCGTTAGTCCCTTCGGTCTCCTGCCGCTCGTCGGCAACGCGCACGGCGACGGAAATCCGAGGCTGTGGCAGTACGGTGACACGGAACGCCTTCGGTCTCGCATCGCCCAACTCCACCTGGTACCCGAAGTCCACGTCGAGCCGCGGAAGCTGGACACGGAACAGCGCGTCGCCGGCTCGGAGCAGCGTCAGGTCCAATGGTTCGCGGTCGGCGGCCGTTACACGCACTGCCCCCGTTTCGGGAATCTCGCCCGCCGCAGTTACTTCCAGCCAGAGACTTTGGCCTTCCTTCACGGTAGCGTTGCCAGGTTGGACCGCAGTGATTTTTGTGCGCGTTGGGTAACCCACGTTCAGCAAACACACGGTTCGGGCAAGCGAGACTACCGAGTGACTGGGGCAGCAGACGATCGTCGTCGTCGCGATCGCTACGAGCAAGAGAGCAGCTACCGCCAAGCACATCATCCATATCGTCGGAATGGCACCTTCGAGACGTTTTGCGGCCAGGTCGCGCACGACGCGTGCTGCGCCGATCTTGGCCAGTTCGCGTGACTCCACAGATCGCTGCTCGGCCTCGATCGAATCATTCAGTTGGACTGCGGACAGGACGTGGCCTTTGAATAGATCGGGCCATTTCCGATCCACCAACCTCGCCGCTGCTTCGTCATGAAAGTCGGTTTCCCGGGAACGGACAATGCGTCGCATCACTTGATATACGATTACCGCCAGTTTCTCATCTACCAGTTGGACAACTTCCTCTTCGCGAGCGTCCCTCGTCCAGGGACGAATCACGTGTCGCATGATGGCATAAGCCACAGCCGGTAGTTTCCGATTTTCCTGCCGGGCTACTTCCTCAACGCAAATTTCGGCCTTCCATGGCTGGACGATGCGTCGTATGACGACATACGCCCCAGTTCCCAGCAGCGCTAACAGGAGCGACGCGCGCAGCAACCAGCCCAATGTCATGAGCCAGTCCGCCCACCCCATGATCAAAAGGTACGCGGTCACACCAGCCATGAGCGCGCATACTCCCTCGGCGGCACTGACAAGTCGCCAATGCCGTTTCACCGGCGCCAACGCGGCAGCCAGCGGACTCAGCGGAGATTCACTCGTTTGCGGCAAAACCACTCTCCCGCCACAACTGCGATGATGAGAAACAATAATAGGGGCGTTCCCCAGAGGGGACGCTGCCGTGTTCTGCGATAGTCAATCGTCTCGGTAGGGATCCGCTCCAGAATGCGGTCGGCCGTGGTAAGGCGGTGTAGCTCGCCCCCGGTTTGACGACAAAGCGCGGCCAGCAGCGAACGATTCATGGTCGGATCGGAGAGCTCGGTTGGAGCCGGTCGCGCAATGAAACGAACGGACAGCGATTCGCCCGATTTCGGATCCGCGAACCACGCGCGATACGTCCCAGGTTCGCTGATCGGGAACGAGGCTGCAAACGTCCCCGGCCGCTCGGCGACAGCGTCCAGCGTCCATTGTTGGACGGCTTCCTTACCACGCTGGCAATTCACGTCGATAGACTTCGCTGCCTTCCCTTCGAGCGGCAACTGGGCGGTCAAGGTTACGCTGTCCCCGGCAAACACACGCTCGTCCGAGGCCCGAAAATCCGGTATTTGCTTTCGCGCCCGCAACCGAGGCAGGCCGAGCCACTGGATCACTTGCCCCCAGAACAGATCGTAATACTTGGTGTTGTCCACGCTGCGCCAGCGCCAGGTATTGTCCGTTCCCAAAACGGCCACGGTACCGTTTCCGTACGGTGTGGATACCAGAACCGGCAGCGGCTGGCCGGCTGCCGTGCGTAACGAATTGTTCACCAACAGCGAGGTCGCCAGCGGCTGGGTTTCGCCCAGCGGGTAGCACCAAAACAGATCGGGCAATCGTCGCCACAGCGAATCGTTGGCTTCGCGATCTGCGACTAGCCGCAACGCGTTCTCCTCGCGCCCGGCAGCGGTCAAGACAGCTCGAAACGGGTCCATGCGAGACGATGGTGATTCTGTCCCCGACAGCCGTATCGGCAGGATCTTCCCGATCGCCGTGTCCTTGAACGAGTGCGGTGCGTTCTTGCGGCCTGCGATCATCAAGAAACCGCCGGCATGCTCGCCCACGAACTCGGCGGTCAACCGCAACTGCTCACGCGTGAACTGGCTCTGATGCACGTCTCCGAAGATGATCAGATCGTACCGCTCGAGTTCTTCGATCGTCGTTGGGTAGGCACGCCGATACTCGCGTTCCGTCGTCGAGGCTCGGCTGTCGGCGCTGATCAGCACCGTTTCAAATCCGTGACGAATTCGTTTGTCGCGCACCAACGCGTCTCGCAGGAATCGCCATTCCCATCGCGGGCGGTCTTCGACGTACAGCGTCCGCAAGGCATCATCCACACACCGGACTGTTTTCGAGCGTTGATTGTTCGCGGCATCGGCTTCTCCTTCCAGCACGCCGACGCGGACTTCGTACTGAAACGTGCCCGGCTCGGAAAGGACATCCATGAACTGAATTGTGACCGGTTCTGGCGTGAGGTCGGCCGTGACCGTTGCCGACGGCTGGTCTACGGGCTGACCGTCGCGGTAAAGCCGGACCGTGGCCTGTTCGTCCGTAAAGCCGGTCTGGGCGATCGTTGCGGCAAGCGTCAGTTTGTCGTCCTGAAAGGCAACGTCCGGCCCAGCGAAAGCGCGGACGTCGATGTCCTGCATCGTCAATCGCCCGATCCCGACGGCGTAGACCGGAACTTGCCGATCGGCCAGCGTGTTGGTAGCTTCCAGAGGATCGTCACCCTTGCTGTTGCGACCGTCCGTGACCACGATCACTGCCGCCAACGGATGATCCCGCGTCTCCCGTGCAACATGTTTCAGCGAATCGCCAA
>CAZUAH010000846.1:0-4805 GCA_964617665.1 uncultured Pirellulaceae bacterium | reverse complement strand
GGCTGACGGGACTTACCGTTGCTGAGGTCCAGCGTGACGACGTGTTCGGCACAAGGCAACAGCAATAGTCTACCGGCACCCCACGGCGGTGCAACCATACCCGCCGCCAGCCCGTCATTTCGCCATCGCGTCTTGCCCAACAGCGAGTCGACCGCGGTGATCGAATCCTCCGCAACTAGCGCGGCGCGATCCTTCGACGGCAACACGGTGGCCGCCTTGCCAATCGTCGTTTTCCAGCGTGTCTGCCCGGTACGGATATCGATTCCCAATAGCAGGTTCGCATCGGCCGGCGCAACATGGGCGATACCATCGCTAACGATTGGCGGTACGCCCGGACGGCTGGTGGAACGGCGGCCAGTGCCTACGTATTCGACGGCCCACCGGAAGTCGCCGCTGTCGGCATCCAGCGCAGCAACCAAGCCCATGCCCGTCGACGCGACAAGCATAGTCCCAAACGCTGCCAAAGGCGCCGGTCGGACGATCTGGCCACTCTTGCCCGGTGCCTCGCAGACTCTCGTCTGCCAGACCAGACGTTTCGTCGCGAGATCAACCGCCCGCACATAATACGCAATGGCCGAATCGTCGGTGGCCCGAAATGAACAATAGACGCGTCCGTCCATGGCCACCGGCGATCCATCCACCACCAGCGATGCGTCACCTGGCGCGGAAGCAGCGAAACGCATGGCAAGTTTGCCCGTCGTGGCGCGGATGGCAACAATTGCGGATGCTTGCTTTTGATCGGGCAGGAACACTAGGCCCTCGGCGACGGTCGGCGAGAATGCGACCGCCAAATCATCCGCTTTCGATTGCCACGCTTTCTTCCATTTCAAGCGTCCGGTCGTTAGGTCACGAGCCGACAATTCGTCGGCGGTCAGGACAAGAGCGATCCCATCGGCGACGCACATGCAAGGGCGACCGGCGGTTTCGCACTTCCAGAGCGTCCGGCCGAATCCGTCCAGCGGAGCACCAATCGCGCTACGCGACGGCCGCCCGCCTGGCATCGGCCAGTCGCCGTGTCCAGCCGCGATTTCGTCGCCAGCATCCGACAGGCCATCGACATATTCAACCAACAAACGCTCCTGCCCGGCAATCGTGGCACGGGCTTCCGGCGCAGTCAACTTCAGCCACGAGAGAATACTGCTGGCCGTCGAGTTGTCGCCTGATTGGTAATAAGCGAACGCGGCCTTGGCCTTCCAGGCGGCGACAGAGGCATCCGAACGGTCCCGAAGCTCAATCAACCGTTGCCAGCACTCGATAGCCCGCTGGAATCTCCCCTGCGACAGATGAATCTCGCCCAGTCGATCGAGCGCCTGTTCGCCAAACGGATTCCAGAAGAAATCGTCAACCAGCTCGCTCAACACCTGCGTATCGCCATCGCGCATGGCCGCATCGAAGCGTCGCCTGACGGCCGGCGCGCCCTGCGATCGGCGACGCGGCAACGCTTCCTCCGGCATCTCGGCCAATTCGTTCCAGCAGTAGTCGGCGACGCTACGAAAGTGGCCGTCGGACACCTCGTACAGCCGCCCCGGAGCGTGTGCGATCAACTGACGGTACTTCGCCTCGGCCTGATCGAACTCATCACGAATAACGTGCCTACGAGCCTGTTCCAGCAGGCGTATCTGCCCCTGGTCGGCCAAATGTTCCGCCGGAATCTCGCTTGAAAAGGTGAGGAGGGGGGAAAAAAGAACCCACAGCGTCAACGATCCTGTGCGGAAATGTCTCACGAGTGGCCAGCCTTAGTCGTATCTCAGAGATGGTCGGCGAATTTCAAGAAGAAATGCATCTGGGGAACCACCTCTAACTCAGTTTCTCAATGGGAAACGTAACAATCGCATCAAGGAGTTCGAAAAAAATGAAACTGAACAGGTCTTCCGAGGTGACTCCGTCGCGTAGCCCATACAAACTGTCGAATGCCCCAACCAGTCGGACGCTGCAGCGAAGAGCCCTCAATTCGGCGAGCGGTATGTGAAAGAAATCAGTGGGCGCCTGGTTGTCGGCCCCCCACTTCTCGCCATCACTAACGGCCTCCTGCACGGTAATCGCCGCGTAAGTTCCAATTCCGAACATGATCGATGCTTGTATTGCCTCGGCGGCGAGCATCCGCCTGTCGAACTCCTCGACAAAAGCGATCCCGCCTTCGATTATCGTCAGAGGATCTACCCGGCCCGTAAGGGGATCCAGGGAGAAGCCCGCGAAATGGTCGCCGTGGCCGAGTTTCACGGGCCGCTCGGGAAGGGTGACGACTCGGCCGCTGGCAACGGCGCTACGGATCCGATCCTTCATCGCCTGTGGCAACGCGGAGGAGTTCAGAGACGCGACGTTCCTCCGGTCATACGATGCGACGGGGATACCTTGCGCCTCCGCCGCGGCTAACACCGACGAGGCGGAGACAGACGGCCTGCCCGTAAGCTTGCGCAGGACTTCGCTCTGGGCCGCGTCGGCAGTCATCGCGACGGCCGCTCGCAATGCTCGCACCGTGACTGCCGGTTGGCCGGGACGCGCCACGGGATATGCTTCCACGTTTACACAATCAGTGCGAATTGACCCAGTGCTGACTGCCACGATTCGGGAACGTCGCGGATAAAGAACCGCCCCGGCGCGAGTCGCAATCGCCCGCGAGAGAGCGTCGGAACGACTCAATATCGATCGCCCCAACAGCTCTTGCATGGCTGCGAGCTCGAATCGCCGTTCCACGTCGCTCTTTCCCGTTCGGAGTTCCTTGGGCGATGGGAGCCTTCCGATAAAGGGAAGTGTGGGAGAGGCGTTATCTCTTTTCGGTTGGCCCGTCGGGGCGCGTAAGATTCGTTCCGCGACAAGTGCTTTCGGACTCAGGAAGCCTGGGGCGAATACGAAAGACTGTTTGCGATCAAGAACGACTTCCCCGGGTTCTTCCCATGCCACGTCGAACACGACATACCGATCGATCACCGGTTCTCTTCCGGGGGCCGCAGCTTCGAACAACACGCGTTCGCGCAGCAGCTTCGCCCCCGACGGAGCCGCTAGGTACACACGTTTGCCGGGAATCTCCTGCCCGTCAACCAATAAGACGGGCGAACAGGTCGACCCCCGGGACGATTCTGATCTGCGGTGTGCCAACTGTATTGGGTTCTCGACGAGTTCTACTGTGCTGAAACTCCTGTTCAGAAGCGTGAGCGTCTTACTCTCCTGCGGCGTGCCTAACTCCACTTCGACTTTGACGACCAGCGTGTGTCTTCGATCGTCCGGGACCGATTCGAATACATCGAGGGCGCGAGTTCGCTTCTGGCCCGCTTCCGTGCCGCGGAACGCCGGATCCAAGACTAGCCACTGCCCCGACTGCGAGAGTTCCACCCACGCGTGATCGGCAGCGTCGGCCAGCAATTGCGGGTCCCTCTGAGGCTTTGCTTTTGGCAGTTCTTCCCACGCGCTAGCCGCCTCACCGCCTTGCGCGAGCCTCCTTAGAAGCTCAGAAGCCCCCGGCCGTTGTGAAAAGAGCTTCGCCAAATCCACCTCCGCCCCACTCGGCCGGAACATCGAGAGAATCAACTGTTCCGCATCTTTCTCCGTCAGTTGCCCCCGTGCGATACGACAGCGATGCCCCGCGCGACGCAACAGCGTTGCCAATAGATCGCTCTGATCCCACGCGTTGCCGGCGCGCGCCCACAGCGTGCCCACCGGTCCCCGCAAGGATCCCGGATAGCATTCGTATTGGATATTGTCTCGGACCCAGAGGAAGATCTCATTTGGATCCTTTGACAACTGTTTGCTGAGGGCTGCGATGGGATCTTCGGCGACTGTGTCGCCGGGTCGATCCTCGTTGGCAGTCACTTGGGAAAACGGCAACGCACCAATGATCATGAAGGCAAACAACGCAGTCGCGCACCAGTTCATTGTGGTCATGACAATCTCCTATCCGCTAGTTGGCCCAAGAAAACAAAAAGCAGTTTACCCGATTCCTCAGTCGATGACAGCAGGACGTGTCGATCGTGACGTGTCTATTTACCTGTGAACCCGTTTTTCTCCATTCGCTCTTTCGTGCAATTCAGGGGCGCCGGATTTAACGATGATAGAATGACTGATGTAGAATGCATGGTGTAGCGCGTCTGAATCGGTTTGGATACAGCCTTGGGGCGAACCGTTGATCTTTGCTGATACGGGAGGCAGGTTATGAATCGCCAAGCGAATTGACGTGAGTTTCTGAAGAAGGCGGCCTGGCTGGCTGCGGGCTGGATGATCCTGGGATCGGCCCGGTCGGCCGGATCGTATCAGGCGAACGAGAAGTTGAACGTCGCCGTGGTGGGCATTGGCAAACGAGGCCGCTGGCACGTAATCGTAGTTCCGAGGTTGAATCAAACCCTCGTGGCGTTGTGCGACGCTGACCACCGGCGTACGGCGGATGTGTTATCAAGATCCGCACCACACGCCGCACGCGGAGATTCGAGGGCAGGTGCGCTGGTCCAGCGAGTTCTGAGTGAACACCTGTCGACTCGAATTGGGGAGCAAATCAGAGAAACCGAACCAAATCGCATGTGCTGTTGTGCGCGAAAATCACATGGACCGATGCGTTGGAACGAATCTCCGTAAAGTGCGTAGGTCGCGCCCACTCAAGCTGTTTGCGACCAGCCGTTTGCGCGCACGGGTCTGACAGACCTCGGGTACGAATCAATATGATTTGCCGCGGCCGCCGAATGGCAACTCACCGTGTACTGGGTCGGAATTCGTCCTCGAAAAGATGACAACCGCTCCCTCACCTGTCAGCCCCCGAAGTGCACAAGGAGGGCGTGTCCTGAGCGCGCGAACGGATGTCGTTCGTGACTGAGGACGAC
>CAZUAH010000845.1:0-4816 GCA_964617665.1 uncultured Pirellulaceae bacterium | reverse complement strand
AAATCCGAGCCGCTACTTCATGGCCACGCGCTCGCAGAGTGCGCCGCCGGAAGATTCGCGCGGGCCGTACGTGTCCACCTCTCCCGGTCAACGGTTGCTTTTTCGTGATTCCGCAACAACAGCTCGATAACCGACGCACGGTCAAACAGGCGAAGATCCCGGCAAATGTCGTTCTCAAGATCACGGACGATTGAGTTCAGGAGTTTCGTACACTGCTGCTTGCTTCTTAGCGAGCGACGACCTTTCTCGCGCGATTCAACCCGAAAGGCCAGACCGCTTCTGAGGTCAGCGACATCTCGGGCGTCCAAACGAATCAAG
Organism: uncultured Pirellulaceae bacterium; assembly: GCA_964617665.1. Classification (GTDB taxonomy): domain Bacteria; phylum Planctomycetota; class Planctomycetia; order Pirellulales; family Pirellulaceae; genus JADHUC01. Next base: position 4,498 of record CAZUAH010000845.1, on the reverse strand, counting down.
TCTCGTCCAAGGTCATTGCGAACAAAATCGCGATACGTGCGTGCCTGGAAGGCGTGCATTTGCCGCGCGTCGTCGCTCTCGACAATCCGCGCTTCCAATTCGCTCAGGTGCGCCTCCGTCAGGGAAGTGCCGGCCAACTGCGCGAAGCCGCTGCAAACAATAGAGACCAGTACTCGCTCGGATATATTCGTTGGGTGCGAAAGTCCCAGGTCGAATTCCTCTCCAACGTATACGGCGACCTTTGATCCTCCAACGTCCACGTCAACCGCACACGATCGTTCGATCTCGTCTCTTGTTGGTGCGGGGCCGATACTTCGATCGTTGGCGACCTGCTGAAACTCAACTCGCAGCAGTACTACATCGCTTAAGCCGCGGTCGAAGATTGGCTCGATTGCGCGCACGATTCGCGGCAGCCACTTCGTGAGCATTAACCAACGATCATAGTCCCCGACACCATCGAGTGACGGTACAACATGACACCACCACGACCTGCGATCAGAGACGTGGACGAATGGAAGGCCATTCTCTGCTGAATAATGCTCAACAGCGTATATTGAAGTGTCGTTATCTTCTGGAAAGAAGGAGTCCTTCACACATCGTACAACTTCGATCTTACCATCAACGGTGGGAATCCCATGCACGTCATTTTCAATCGCGATGCTGTGCCTTAGATCGAGCACGAAGTTCGGAGCAATGAACAATCCACCCTGCGAGTCGCGAAACTCTATCGGAACGTGGCAATGGGAAACTAGGTGACCTTCATTGGCGTCGATCCATGCGATTAGGTTGAGAAGCCCGTTGTGGTTGTGAATCTGCACGCCCAACTCCGTGATTCTTCTCACGCCTTCCAGAGCCTTCCAAAGTTTCAAGGCGTTGAACCTGCTGGAGCAGCTTAGAGTAGACAGGTCGGATGCCGAAATGTACTGAATACTCCAGTCCTTATGTTCAAGTTCCGGAATGGGCAACAAAACACCTCGGCCGATTCCGCAGTGAACTAGCAGCGTGACGCCGTTGCGATAGCCGGACGTGTTCTTCGTATGTTCGATCGCAGCGTGAATTCGCGTTTCTAACAGACCAAAGTGTTGCGCGGGGCCAGGATTCGCTCCTGCTAGTCCTGTTTCGTAGAAATGGTCGAGAGTGTCCGTGAAGAATACGAAATGCAGGTAGCGGCCTTCGTCGGCCTCGACTATGGCTTCGGCAATCGGGAGCTCTTCTCTGTCCGAAAAGAAAATCGGGGCTCCATGAAAGCTGCCAAGCAGTTTCGTGTTCCGGAAAAGCGCTGCGTACTGTTGCGCCAGATTGATCTTCAACGATTCGTGAAGACCGTGCGCGAGCAGAAAATCGACCACTGCAGCGCGGATCGCAAACGAAACGGCGGTTGGAAGCACCAAGACGATTCGATCACCATCGTCAATGATCGGAAAACGTTGAAGCGGCGAATCTGTAATGGGCACAGTCAGAACATGGGTAAGATCGCGATCGTCGAGAATGAAGATGTCAAGATCTTCCTTCGTGAGGCCAAAATGCGCAAGTTCATCGCAATCAAAGAAGACAATCTTGCGTTTGGCCTTGGAGCAAAACGCCGGTGCGATCTTTGGTCGTGGATTGGTTCCGCCAACCGAATATCGAGCTAGGCCAGCACGATCACAAACTGCCTCAGAGAGCTTCAACAGAGCGAATACTCGCTGGTGCAGGTCTGAGAAAGATCCTTCGTCGGGCAGACTCTCAACAATGTCCAAAATCCGTTGAAGGTAGAATGTTCCAGTCTCCCAAATTCCTTCCAGTACTCGAAAGTTGCCCTCGCTCGTCGTGGCAAGGGAAACGAATACGTCTTCCGCCGGATCTTCCATTCGCCCACAGATGCCGCGATCGAGCTCATTGAAGCAATCCGCGAGTTGCTTCTGCGTTGCCAGCGTCTGTCCGTCACCAATCGCGGCCGCGAGATGAACCAATGCCTCAAGGCGAATGCAGTTCGATTGCAGGCGATCGTCGAGCAGCATTGCGCCGAAAATTGCAGCCGTTTCGATTCGATCACTATTGCCCAGTGTCTCTCCTATTCCCGGATGGCTTTCGAGCAACGATTCGCCCCTGAGCTCTGTGTCAGCGAATTGCAGCAACTGCCTGAAAACACTGGCGTCCGGAGCTTTAGAGTCTTGCCGCATGCCCGGCTCTTCCTTGGATATCACAGGCGGCGAGGACGTATCGGACGAAACCAGAGCGTCCGCGTTTGTGTCCCGTTTCCGGGAAGATGTCTGTTTCAGAGTTCTTTTTCGCGCACGCCTCTTCTGGGCATCCTGCCGACGTTTCTCGGTTTTGCGATCTACTGCCTTCCTCTTCCGTGCCATTCGACGGCTCCAAGAGTATTTCCGTGAGTGACCTCATTATCTATTGTAGCGATCCATCGTCAAAGACATCGCAACCTATACCGTGGTTCGCAGCATTTGCAGAGCTAAAGAGGCGGTCAGATAGCGTAGAAGAGCGGGCATCTGGCCTTCGAGGAAGACGACCTGCGGACAAACGCGATACGTCCGACTATTGTCGATTTGAGCCATGTTGGCGAGACTGGGCGAGGTCGCGCAGCAACGCAACGTCCGAGAAAACCGACGCTGAGTTTGCAATGCTAACTTCTCATTTCTCAATCCGTGCGCTGTCGTGGCCTGGCTTGAGCTCGTTTGCCATCTCAAGCAAATGGTCGATGATCTTCTCGGACGCCTGGGCTTCCAGGCAGTTGGTGCCCGGCTAGGTGGAGTAGCCGCCGAGCTAAAGGTGCCGCGGCGGCGGAAGGTAGCCAAGGCGGCCGTTGGCTAGTTCGATCACGAAGGTGTCCTTGAACGGGCTGCGTTCCTGAATCTCCAGTCCGGTTTTCGTGAATACCTCGAACGGCAATGCAGCGATACCGAGATCGCCAACGCGGAATGTCTGCACGACTGACGTAGCCAAGGGATAGGAGTCTTGGGTGTTTGCGAGCAAGAGAACCAACCCTACACAGTTGGCCTTTGAATTCAGCCTAGTCTGAATATGCTTCGAGAAAATGCCTGAGGATCCTTTCTGTCGTCGTCAATTCCTCCAGTTCAAGATGATCTTGCGGTAGATTCATCGACAAGTTGATAGCGGACAGTTCATATTCTTCAGGCATATCGCCGTGACCTTCTACGAAGTCCTGTATCTCCTTGATAATGCGGTATCTGTCTGCCCGTGGAGGTTGGCTCATCCCTACCAATGCCGAACGATTCGGTTCAGGTACAAGTCGGGCCGGGGTCAGACATTTCCTCACTTGTTCGGTAGAGGAATCGTATTGATCTATCAAGGAATTGCCCGGATCAAGGCTGGGCAAGACATGTTCAGCAAGCCACCTACCTTTGATCTCAAGCGCATCTGCACAATTGGGTGAAAGCTCACCGTTAGGATGATGCGGGAAATGATCTTGCCCAATGAGCTCGTGCAGTTCATCGTCATCGGACAGTAGTTGGACTCCTCTATATGAACTGACGTAGTGGCGCCCCTGAGCGTTCACGCCGTTGCCTACTCGACCATAGCTGTGTCGGTCGATTGAAATCGTGTGCCTTACCATCGTCTCGGTTAACCACTCTACTGGCATCCGCAGGGACCCCAGTTGCCCGACTTCTTCCGTTACCGTAAACAATGTTAGAAGGTCAAACCCGTCTTCTAGTCCGTTTACCCATCCATAATCGTTAGCATGTCCGTTCATAGCTTCGCCTATTTCTCTCAGTGTGGACAGGATAACCGCTATGCCGGTTCGGTCGTCCACTCCAACAGCTCCACGACCCATTGGAAAGCCCCATCTGCGGTTCGCATCATCGAAGATGTAGTGGACCCCTTCCACAGCACCCCCGAGTACGGCCCCTTTTGTATCCAGGTGTGCTGAAAACATCACCGCCCGTTTCTTTCCCTCGTTGGGGCCTATCCTTACTCCCGTCAATACACCGCATTCCGGACGTATGTCGATTGGAAAGTGTTCATGGACATTCACCTCTAACCACTCGGTAACGTGGTCGATCATGGGCTCTTCAAAAAAGCTCTCGCTATCCACTCGCATCAGGTTTTCAAATATCTGTCGCATTCCGTATTCTCCTCCGATGCTCTGCCGAGACTGTTTCAATACTCGTTCAATGAGATGGCCGTCGTAGGGGTCCGACTTCGCCGTCCGGCAAACGGGCGAGGCAACTGTAACTCTTGATCATTGGTAAGTTCTCAATTCACGATCCGTGATTTGCATTGTCGCGGCCCGGCTTTGAGCTCGTTTGCCATTTCGAGCAGATGTTCGACGATCTTCTCTGACGCCTGGGCCTCCAGGCAGTTGGTGCCCGGCCAAGTGGAATAACCGCCGAGTTCCAAGTGCCGCGGAGTGGGGAGGTAGCCGACGTAGGCGTGGTTCAAACTGACCATGAAAGTCTGGGCGAAGGGACTGCGCCGCTGGAACGCCTGGCCGACTTCGGTATACGTCTCGCAGGGCGTGGTGCCGATGCAGATATCCCCG
>CAZUAH010000844.1:0-4821 GCA_964617665.1 uncultured Pirellulaceae bacterium | reverse complement strand
GAAATAATCACAGAATAAACCACGCGCCAAGACGGAAGATTATGGAGCGGTCACGATTGCTGCTCACGAGCAAAGGCAAAGGGACTCGTTCACTCCCCGCAGTACCATTGGCGATTCACGCTCCGTGACTTGTTCATCCGTGTCACCGCTATCTCAACACTGCTTGCCGTTTGGGTTCTCGCCGTCGCTGGTCTCATTCAAACTCGAAAGAGTTTTGAAAGGCACCCGTGCAAGATGAACCTCGACTATCTTGGATATCTTCTGAGAGAATATCAGGAGACGCACGGCGTTTTCCCGCCCGCCTATGTCGCAGACGAGGACGGTCGCCCACTCCTGAGTTGGCGTGTACTGGCAGCCGGATGCGACTGCTACAACCACGACCTCAAGACGACCGTGGATTTCTCTCAGTCGTGGAACGGCGCAACAAATTCATCCTTCCTAAACAGCCTCAATGCAGAGTGGCTGCAATGTCCATCGTCCAAGCTAACAAAGCCAGGGATAACCCATTATGTAGCCGTTACGGGACCGGGGACTCTGTGGCAGGAAAGTGGGCAGACTAGACCGCCAGAATCAGACAAACGCATCCTCGTTATCGAATGGCCTGATAGTGACATTCATTGGGCCGAACCAAGGGACGTTACCCTAGATGAATTGATAGCATGGCTTGAATCGAAACCAGCCACCAACCACCCTGATTGCCTTCTCTATGTCAATGGCTCGGGTGAAGCTGGAGTGCTTCCCATTGACAGTGAGCCTGAGACTGTCCGTAGGCTGGTGATTGGTGAAGACCAACCCCAACAGGTTAAAGACCCATGACCACCCCCACCAAACGCCGACGATTTAGATTCAGCCTAGAGACGCTGCTGATTGTGGTTGTATTGGTGAGCGTGGGCTTGGGGTGGATGGGCCGGGGCCTTTCGCCATGAAGACATCAAAAGATCGTCGTCGGTGGTGTCAGTTCTCGTTTAAGTTTCTTCTTGTGCTCATCACTGTGGCCGCATTGCTGTGCCTTTTTTGGCGAGAACACACACTTCGCATCGAAGCTGAGAAGCAAGCGCAGCAAAACGCTGCGTTGCATCGGAAGACCACAGCGAGACTGCAAGACCTAGAATTGCGACATGAACTGACAACGTTGCAGTTGCAGAACAAACGGCTGCGAGAGGAAATGGAGAGACTGCGGGCAGAGACGGCGGCTATCGGACGTTCCCAACCGATGGGTGATGTTGCCGTTTTCCGGCATCACCCCTCACTCTCCAAGGACCGAGACGGTGCGGCTCAGGACGCAGAACTCGTTTATGTAAAGGCTCGGGAGCATCGATTGAACGGCGCCATTGAGGGCGGACTTGGCCGAGGTCAAGACTTTTGGATTAGACGAACGGATCTGCCAATCTGGGAGGCTATTGTTGAAGAACTAAAGCAGGAGGGTAGCCTAACCCACTACGTGCCCGGAGAGGTGGATGTTTCAGGTTGCGGTTTTTTGCCCACCAAGGAAATCCCACCACCAATCCCTAAGACCAACCTTGACCAAAACTAACCCCAAACGCCGCCGATTTAGATTCAGCTTAGAGATGCTAATGATCGTGGTCGTGTCAGTGGGGTTCCGGCCAGTATTTCTCGCAGTGGATAGCCGAACAATGAAGGTCGTTCGATGAACATGAACATTAGAGTTGCTGCCATTGCTGCGTTAGTTGGTCTCTGCTTAATGGTCTTCTTCCTCGCCACGGGTGCTATGTCACCAGAACCGAGCGATCACCCCGCATGGATGGAAAGGCTGGGGAGGACGTTGCCGGGCCACATATTGTACCTCATCATAGCCTTTCTGTGCCTGCCAGCCTTCAAGGTCGCAAGTCTTGTGGCAAATTGGGGCATAGTGTTCTGGCTGTTGGCGTGTCTGGCGCAGATAGTGCTCTTCTTCGGCGTTGCTCTGGGCATTGCTGAATTGATCCGTTGGTTGAAATCCTGTTAGTATCAAACCACCAACCCCAACAAACTAAGAGACCGTGACCAACCCCACCGAACGCCGCCGATTTCGTTTCAGCCTGCGGACGCTTTTGATCGTGGTTGTGGTGTTGAGCTTGCCTTTGGGGTGGTTAGGAGGTTGCCTAGCTCAGATACGCCAGCAGAGAAGCACTCTCGAGCATCTTGAGAAGTACGATCCAATCGTAGAGTGGCGTTTTGGATATCTAGTGAGGTTAGGATTTCATGGAACGCCGCTCACGGATGCTGAGCTAAAGCACATCAAGAGACTGACGGAACTCCGGCATCTGTATCTCGATGGTACGCACGTCACAGAGCAAGGCGTTAATGGACTCCAAAAGGCCCTTCCCGATTGTGAAATAATCTGGGATGGCGAAATGGCCAAAGCCCCAACAAGCAAATCCCCATGACCACCCCCACCAAACGTCGACGATTTCGTTTCAGCCTGCGGACGCTGCTGATCGTGGTCGTGTTGTTGAGTTTGCCGCTCGGGTGGTTTGCCTTGAAGATGCGAGAGGCTGAACGACAGAGAAAGGCGATGGAGGCGATTCGGGAGGCAGGCGGAGACGTGTTTTACGATTACCAGCTCACCGGGGATCTATTCTTTGAAGAAAACGCCGAACCGCATGCCCCGGCGTGGCTGAGGAAACTTGGTGGCGACGGCATCTTCGCAGACATCGTTTGCGTACACTTCTCTTACCGTGAAGATGTTGGCGATGTGGTCTGGGAAGATCTCAAGGGGCTGACAAAACTCGAATCGCTGACGCTTTCCGGCACGCAAGTTTCGGATGCTGGACTGAGGAATCTCAAAGGGCTGACGAGACTTGAATATCTGGGTCTTGCCAACACACACGTCACTGATGCCGGATTAGAAAACCTCAAGGGGCTGACTATCCTCAGGCAACTGGATCTTTCCGGCACGCAAGTCACGGATGATGGATTGCAGCATCTTGGGGGAATGGAAAATTTGTGTTTGTTGTACCTTTCCCATACGAAGGTCACGGGGGTCGGACTGCAACATCTCAAGGGGCTAACCAACCTCGATTCCTTGCAGCTTGCCGACGCGCGCGTTACAGACGCCGGATTAGAGAATCTCAAACGGCTGAAGAGCTTACGCTTACTGGATCTTTCCGGCACACAAGTCACGGATGATGGGCTAGTCCATCTCAAGGGACTGACAGAACTCGAATTACTGGAGCTTTCTGACACCCACGTCACGGATGCCGGGCTTGAACGTCTCAATGGGCTGGCAAGACTCGAAGAACTGAACCTATACCACACGCAAGTCACGGATGAAGGGCTCGAGAATCTCAAGGGGCTAACGAGACTCAAGTACCTGAGGCTCGATGAAACACGCGTCACGAAGGAAGGCATCGAGGGGCTGCAAGAGGCCCTTCCCAACTGCGCCGTACACACCATGCCACCATGAGAACACCCCCAAGACCAACCTTACCCCCCAACCCGAACGCCGATGATTGCCGACGCTGGTGGTCTGATCTCGGGTCTTCCGAGCCAACCCGGACATTTCATCTGTTTGTAGGCCGGACCAAGCAAACCGTCCAACTGCCGGAACGTCGGCCTCGTCATTAGGCATTGTTGACAGTACAGACTGTCAGAGCGACAAAGCCGGTTTGCGCCGTTCCGGCAAGGATTCGGCCTCGGTCCGGCCTACGCCGTGCGCAAACGAGGCTAACCTCGACGCGATCGTATTCGCTTGGCGAGTGTGTTGCCGATGGCCGCGACGGTGCAGATCACCGTCATGGAAAGCAATATCCAGCCGAGTGGACCGATGCTCTTCAGAGCGTACAGTTCCGAGCCCTGTAGAAACGTGCTGGCCGAGCGGTTGATCGTGTCACGGAACGCCTGTACGTCCGTGACGTATCGCGACGTCCCCGTCTGCTCGTCTCCGTCGATGAAAGCGACGAATTCAAAATCGGCGTTGTCGGTTCCGTATTCTCGGTTGAACTTCCGAACCAGGTTGATGGCGGGCATGGTTTGCCGACCCATGATCTCTTCCAAAGGAAAGCTGATAGGGCCCGAGTTCCCGCCGTAAGTACGAAACACAACCTCGGTGCATACGAGCATGTCGGTCGTTTCAAAGTCGAACTCGAAATCGTACGGCCGGCCAGCAAAGCTGAATGCCCGTGCGATGGCGTCGTTTTTCTCTTCTTCGCTGATTCTTGGCCGCAGCACGGCTGCCGAATCGGCGCCGCCGATCGAGTGTTCCAGCGACGAGAAGATCACGCCCTCGCTGACGGCCTCGAGGATCACGTGCTCGTGGCCTTCGTCGTCTTTCGCGACGAACTCGTCCCAGTGCTTCCGAACGTACTCGTTCTGGTCCAGACCGCGTTCACGGAGGTCGTCGGCCGTGCCGACGTACACCGCGCCGTGGGGCCAGTAGCCGGGCAAGAACGCATTTGAAAGATACCAATTCCGTCGCTCCAGCAAGACGTCACCAGGCTCGAGCGCGGCCGCCAGCTTGGCGAGTTGCTCTTCGTCGATCAGCGCCTCGCCCCTGCGAGGTTCCCGGATCTTGAAATCGCCGATCCAGGTCGACACTGCGGACTGCGTTTCGTACTGAACCTGATGAAACAACCTGCCCAGGTCTGTGGCGGCAACTTTGACGACCTTTTCAGAGAGGGAATCGTCAATCGTATGGATTGTCTTCTCCGCGTCGGAAATCGCTGCGTGAAACCGGTCGTACGGTACCGATTCGATCAACGCGTGAGTTGTGAAAGCCGCCTGCACGTCATCCTGGTGATAGTACCGTCGGGCCACTTCGAACATCCTGATGTTCTGAGGGCTGGCCAGATTACGCCGAATCGTATCGTAGAGCCCCGGCGG
>CAZUAH010000843.1:0-4837 GCA_964617665.1 uncultured Pirellulaceae bacterium | reverse complement strand
AAATCCGAGCCGCTACTTCATGGCCACGCGCTCGCAGAGTGCGCCGCCGGAGGCGCGTCGTAAGGAGCTTCCGCGGGTCCATCACAAGATGATCGCGGAAACGTGGGAAGTCAGCACTCACGACCAGGGAGAGTCTTCTGTTTTCGTCAACGCGGCCCAGACCGTACCCATAAGCCAGGCAGTTTCCAGTTGGACTGGACAGCAAGAACTTCCCTACATGATCAAATACCTTGACTGCCATGCGGCCCTCTCGCTGCAAGTGCACCCGGCACCCCACACTGGCCGGGATCTATACGAGCGTGATCCCTCCTTAGTTCGAGATGGTAGGGGAAAGGAGGAGAGTTTCTTGGTTCTGAAAGAGGCACCCGGCGAGGTTGTCAGCCTGTTTCTCGGATTCGAGAAGCAACGAATTGCGCCGTTGGTTGCTCGAATCAGGCGTCCGCTTGAAGAACTCGCGACTTCGCAGCCGTCGTCTCAGGCGCTCAAGAGAGGACTGGAGGATCTCTGCGAGTTGCTTGGGAAGACCCTTGAGGAGGAGTGCTCCGACGCGATCTGCAGAGTCCTCAAGCATGTTCCGAGTAGCGAGATCAACGAGATATTCGCTCCACTTAATGGAGGCCTGGGAAGAAGCCTCACCAGTCGCCAGATTGTCGAAGTTTTCGAGTACCACATCAAGGATCGAACTCAGAACACACCGGAGGCAAGACCAGAGATGCTTCTGGGCCTGGAGTATCTTTTCTCTGGCATCGCCGTGATAAGTATGATTTGCGAGTTGCGGGAGCTACTTATCTCGAAAAAGACGAGTCGCTCGACGCAGTGGAAGGAGGTTCAGGCAGAGGCGATGGAGTTGTTTGGACGGGGCTTTGCGGACAGGCCACCCAAACAAGGAAGTCTGTCTGACAAACACAAACACCCCATACTCAGCTTCTTTCACGGTGTCAGGGTGCCGGCAGACAGGTGGGTGCGCGTGCCTCCCGGAACCATCCATTCGTGGCAGGGTGGCGGGAACTATCTTATCGAACTTGCCCATCGCTCTGACAACACCTTCCGTATACTGGATTTTGGTCGTGAGTTTTCGGATCAGCCACGGCAGTTGCATTACCTGCAAGCCATGTTTGCGTTGAATGGTTACTCCTTCTTCGACGAGCGCACGTCCGACACGTTGATAAGGAATGTCGAGGAAAGGCAGCACAAGGAATCGAACGGTGACACAAAGCCACTCAGGTGTCATGACCTTCTCGCTCATCAGATGCACCTACACAAGCCGTTGTCTAAGGTGGTCAGTGAAGACGATATCGGCTTCCTGATGAATCCAGATGGCGATTTGCGGATCACGGTGGATGATCCAGAACAGGTGGCGGATGCACATATCGGTGGCTGCCGGACTGTCATGGTGAATCGCAACCTGTCGATGACGATCCGGCCGCAGCTACCAGACAACCGCGTGCTATACCTTTCTCCCCGGAAGGCGGAACCACCTTTGCTATGCCTTTGTCTTGGTGGGACGCGATGGGAGGTCGCAACTTGGCGCGATCACCCTGACACAAGACACCCGAAGTTTGAATGGTCCGAGGTCGATAGTGGCAAGAATCGAGCCGACAGGGTTGTCAAATTCGTGGAAAGTTTCAAGGAAGAAGACGGCCTCGGCAGAATTGGAATTTCATGGCCCGGTTTCAAACATAGTGCTGGCCGGTCCTTCAGCACCTCGATCACGGTGGAGGAGCGACGCGACATTAGGGGCAAAATCACTCAAGCGATCGAGAACGAACGCAAGATTGTCGAGCTGAGTGATTTCCAGGCTGGAATTCTCGGCGAAATCCGCCACCCGCTCGGAAGGCTGACCGATGAAGATGCAGCCATGCTGATCAACATCGACCGCGGCATCTGTGTCGCGTTCTATCATCCCGAAGTTCCAATCGAGAAGATCTTTGGTGACGACCGAGTAACTATCTGCTCTGCCGTGGGCCGTTGGCTGTATCGGTCATCGTCAGAGGGAAGATTTGCGCCTGCCAATGAGGTCGTCTCATCGGAAAGTGGCAAGACGTCGCTGCTTTACCGTTCGGTGTTTTGTGCCAAACCGAACTATCGAGTCCACGATTGGGTAAGGGCCTCAAAGTACTTCTCGGCGGCGGGAATCTTGGCCAGGTACGATGGCTGCTCCGAGGTTGAGGCTGACGCGGAAGCGTTTACGAAGGCAATAGCACAGTACGAAGACAAATCTCCTAAAGACCTCCACGGTGCACTCCGGGAGCTCACGTCGCCCGACAAAAACGAATTCTTGGACGGCATAGGGATCATCGGACGTTATGCCGGCGACCTTGCCGAGTTGGTCACAAGTGTGAGGGATACGCTTGGGACGTTGGCGGAATCTACGGCGCGCGGGCAGGATCCGAACCGGCTCGAAGCAGACGACTTCAAGAAGCTACAAGAGGACTGCCCAAGAAGGATCATTCTGACGGGACACGTTGGCCAATACTTCGGACTGCCGCACATCGAACCCGATGAGTGGGGCGCGGACTACCTGGTGGAAGAGCTAAAGACCTTGCTGAAGGAATCCGGACGAGCCCCCTGCGACGTGTGGCGATCAGAGATCGGCGTGTGTGCCGAACGAGAGACAGCGGGGTTTTTGTATTATTTGAAGAATGCCCATTAGGAAACCTATGCGACCGAGATCCCGTTCGTTGCCGCAGTCTACATGTTCGAGTTGACGATTTATTACGCCCATATGAAGTGAAGTGGACAAGCAAAATGCAGGCGATACGGACAGTCTTTGACTACGACGGGACACTGGCGCCCCGCGAACACGCACTGGACGGCGATATGGCCAAGCTGCTGGTCGAAGTGCTCTACCGTGGATGGCATCTTGCTTTATTGACGGGACGCGATATTCGTTACGTTGAACAACAGTTCGTCAGCCCCTTGCTAGACATTCCCTCCATGGACGTACCCCGGCTGGCCCCGCAAATCCGTCTATTCACATGCGAAGGGGCGTCGGGCTGGCGCTTATCCCCGTCTGCTACGATCGAGCGCGATCCGTCGTTTCCGGATTCCCATCGATTCTCTCAGGACGAGAGACGTCGGCTTGAGACAAGCTTGGATTGGCATCTCGGAGAAGCTCTCGCGCACGTAGGTTTGTCTTTGAAGCACGGGCCAGAATGGTGGGAGGATTCCTTGCTCATTTTCAAAGTGTCGGGCAATTTGACCAATCGCGCGTCCGCCGCCGATAGGCTTGAGCCGTTGCTTGACTGCGACCAGCCAATCAGAGTAGGCGTAGCCGGGAAGACTACGATTGTGATTGCTCCAAAGGGAGTCGGGAAGCGCCAACTTTTTTGCAGCATGCTTGCCACTGAATGGCGCGAGGACTGCAACGTTTTTGTTGCCGACGAGTTCGTCCCACCTGGAAATGACTCGTGCGTTGCCGATGTCGACGGGATCATCAAAATCGGCGTCGACGCGGAACAGTCTCGACTTCCCGTATCCATCTTGTCCGCGTGCGGCTCCGGCCCTGAGGCGACGAAACGTTGGCTGGTGGAACTGCTGAACACCAACGCTTCACGATTCCACACAGCGACACACCTAATCGAGCACGCAACGAGAAAGCTGAAGGTATCCTCACTTCTGAAGTAGCGGTGCTTCGGGCTTGTTGGATCAGAGGCTAGCGCAAATGCTTGCATGCTCGGCATCCGTGGAGAGATGGTAGCGAAGAAAATGGATACACATTGGCAGCAGGCAGAAACATAACGAGCGAAAAGATGTTCAGAAACATGCTGAATTATCATACTTCTACATCAGAGCGATTGTCCATTGATGACAGGAAGTATGAGGCGGAGCCCTGTCACTCTACACCAGATATCATCTTCGGACTGTCATTCGGCCTCAATCATCATCAAGGCTCGGTCAACTATCGACTAGCACGAAGCATTCTGGACATAAGAGTTCACTTCCAGGCAGATATACCTGCTGTCGTACAAGAGAGGATCGTTCCGTGCCTTGAGGAGCTTTCGGTGGGGAATTTCTATTGGGTTGGAAAAGATAGTGATTATTCCTGGAGACTTGATTCTCAGGACATTCTAACACTATCGATAGAGAAAGCGCAGGCTGAGGGATTGAAGTTCGACAAGGTCCTGTATGTTGCGCATCCTGCGCATGTGCAGAGAGTGTTGTATTGCGGGGCGAAGATGGGGCTCGTCGGTGCTCCATTCGTGTCTGCCACTGCCCAATGGTCAGAGGATGACGAGGAGAAATGGGTTCAGACTGCGAACAGATGGCTTCTCCGCGAGATAGCTGCGAGGGTTGTTTATAAGGTGAAGGGGTATATCTAAGGAATTCAGAAAGGTCAGATGGACATCCCACTATTCGGAGGTTCAACATGGAAGCGACACACCCAAGGCCCTTCCATTTCGGCGTGATTGGGTTTGGCAAGATCGCCCGGACCCGTTTTGTCCCATCGTTGGCCAGTATCCCCACGGTGCAATTGACCGCCGTGGGAACGCGAACGCCCGAGCGGCTCGCCGACGAGCGTTTTCCGTCACCGGCGCCTCAGATTCTGCCGTATGACGAGCTAATCCGTCAGGGGCGAAATCTCGTCGACGCCGTCTACATTGCGCTGCCCAACGACCTGCACGAACAATGGGTTCTGCGATCCGCAGAAGCCGGTCTTCACGTTCTGTGCGAGAAGCCACTCACTCGGACATACGCTTCCGCCATGCGCTGTCGACAGACATGTTTGGAGCGGGGCGTTCTACTTGCCGAGGGATTCATGTACAGGCATGATCCCCGTCATCTGTTCGGCGTCAATTAGCTTAAGTCTTTAGCGACAATTAGGTTGAGGGGCAGG
>CAZUAH010000842.1:0-4851 GCA_964617665.1 uncultured Pirellulaceae bacterium | reverse complement strand
GGCAGGTGAATCAGTTTGGTGGGCTAGCAGCCGTTTCTCGAGCCCTCTTCCCCCATCTCCTGTTAGCCGTTCAAACTCTGGTTCCTGCCACGCAAGGTGGCAGGGGACCGTGGTGTCTCGCGTGGCTGCCGGTTGTAGCCGGTCAAACGTTGGTTCCTGCCAGGCGAGCTGGCAGGGGACCGCTCCGCGAAAACGTCTACCATCGCTTCACCCCTGCCTGCTTGCCGGGCAGGTGAGCTAGTTTCGTGAGCTACCGGCAACGCACACGGCAACCATCCCCCGCCCCCTGCCTGCTTGCCAGGCAGGTGGACCAGTTTGGTAAGCTAGAAGCAGGGAACCGGGCATCTATTTCGATCTTCTCTTGCGGCCTTTCTTCTTTGTGTCGGTTGCTTCCATCGCGGTTCGTTCGGCTTGGATACGTTCGAGGAGAACGGAAGCGGGTTCGTCGTTGGGGTCCTGGTCCACTAGCTTGCCTTCAAAGGCCCATTTGAGGATGGATTGGCGGAGACGTTGGCAGCGAGTTAAGTTGAGGTGAACCTCCGACTCAACCTCGTCTATCTTCGACAACAGTTGGTCCGCCTCAAGTACAATCCGATCCTGCTCGTTGAGCGGTGGTACAGGCACAGCGAGTGCAGCCGCACTCTTCGTGTTGAAGTGCGTAAGGGCGATTCCAACTTGCTGGGCCTTCACCGAGGCTTTGGCGAGAGAGTTCATGTAAAAAGCGCCAAACCGTGGACGAATCTTCGGTTGTTTCACGATGACGAGATCGCTACAGTTAGCCACCGCAATATGTTCGGGCAGCACGCAGGCAGTCCCAACATTTCCGGACCGCACAATCAGAAGATCACCCGGCGTGAGAGCCGATTTCTTGAGTCGTTGGTGAAAATGCTCATCAATGAACTTCAGACCAGAGGGTTCGTAACGGTTCTCTTTGACATTTTGGCCTCGAAGAAACGGAATCCCATTCTCTCGGTACTCGTCTGTCATCCTGCCGACGTGACCAACTGTGACTCGGCCAGCAAGGCGATCCCAGGTTGCCCAACACCAACCCTCTCGCAACTCCTGTAACCCACCCGTGTCTGGAGCGGCCGGCTCCTTGTACTTCTTGGCAGCCTTGGCTCGC
Source organism: uncultured Pirellulaceae bacterium (assembly GCA_964617665.1). Taxonomy (GTDB): domain Bacteria; phylum Planctomycetota; class Planctomycetia; order Pirellulales; family Pirellulaceae; genus JADHUC01. The sequence goes on along the minus strand of CAZUAH010000842.1, from coordinate 3,728 downwards.
TCGGCTTCCAGGGTCTTGGCGTTGTCTTTCTTCGTCCAAGGCTTGCCTGCCTTCTTGGCCTTTTCCTCCGCCTTGGCTCTACCTTTTTCGGCGGCGTCTTCGATCCAGCGGTGGCGGCGTTCTTTGAGGATGCGTTCCAGGAGCACGCTGGCTGGCTCGTAGTCCCTGCCTTCGGTGCGGGCCAACTCGGCCTCGGTGGGCACCAATCGACCCTCGACCGCCGCCTTGAGCACCGATGCCCGATACCGCTTCAGGTTGCGCTGCACCCGCTCCAGGCTCGCCACCGCATCATCCAGCCGAGTCAGATAGGACTCGATGGCCTCGACGATGCGATGTTGTTCGGGGAGGGGAGCGAGCCGCATCTTGGCCTGGGCCAGCGTTGTCTGACTGATCGTGTTCTGCCCAGCACTCGACACCTTGTTGTGGTCGATATGGTGTCGGAAAGGGCGTGTGTCTGCATACAGCCGCACAAAAGGCGACATTGATGGGTAGGTTAGACGGACCCGGATAAAATGATCACAGTATAGAAGAGGCTCATCAGACTTGTGGAATCTGATGAGTCGCCCAACAAGGTCTGGACTTCCGTTGACACGAATTGCGAGAAGATCATCCCGCCTTAACGCGTATTTTCCGATTTCAACTTCTGTGGAGTTCACTCGACGTGGTTCGACAAGTGATATGCTACCGGCCATAATGTCTGCAAGACGAAGCACGATTGCCGGCGCACCCTTGTCCTGTCTGCGCTTGCCATATCCGTTTAGCGAGTCGGCTGTAATCTCGCCGAGCGTTGCCCAACACCATCCCCTCGGCAATTCCTCCCGTTCGCTCATGCCGCCAATACCTCATTCAACTCGTCGATCAGCGGGCGAAGCTCCGCGCCAAACACGTCGACCGCCTTGCCCAATCCGCCTTCCTCAACAAAGGGCGTTAGGTTGAAGTCATCCATGTCGATCTCTAGGCTCTGGGCGACGTGGTCTCGGATCATCTCCAACCATTGCCGCTGGGCCTCGGTGAATACCCGCCCCTTGCTCTCCTGCTGCGCCATCCAGTTGGCGAATCGCTCCTGCACCTGATCACTGTAGGGCACAAGTTCGTCTTTCTGGTGCAGGGCAAAGCGGACCAGCGACACGATGTCGGTCAGTCGGCGCTCGGCGCTGGCTCCCTTCACCTTGCTCTCTTCAATGGCCTGATACGCGGCCAAAGTCGCTCGGGCGTCCACGAGCGTGGCGGCGCGCTGATGGCTTCGTGAATCGCCTTGATGTCCTTGAAGTGCAGCCGCTCGGCATAGGGCTGTGAGTAGAAGAACTGAAGTGCGTCGATCTCAGCCTGGTTCTCTTCAAGGAACCTCTCGAAGTCCTGCACCAGGGACTTGGCCTTTTCTCTGGCTTCCTCCGAGTACCCGGCAAAGGTCACGGAGTCCTTGCTCACCTCGTCGATGATTTGCTCGAACGATTCTTTCACTTCGACCAGCAGTTTGCGGAGTTTGGGCTTGGTCGCCAGTGGCTCGGCGGCGGCTTTCAAGAGCTTCTTGGCTGCCGCCTTGACCTGCCCGTCAGTCGGCTCGGCGTCGGTGGGCAGACTGTTGTCCTTCCGGGCTTGGTCAATCTGCGTGTCAGGGTCCAGCGCCATGACGATGGCGTAGCTGACCGCGCTGATGTCGACACCGTCACCGACCTCGGCGATCTTCTTCTTCTCCGGCTCGCCACATTGCTTGTTCAGGCGAGAAAGGCGGCTGGCCAGCGATGAGAGGTAGGCGGGATCAGTCCCACCCAGAGAGACATGCTCCAAGATCGCTTTGAAGGAGACATTTTTCTTGCGCTCCAGCGGCTGAGTGTCGGCCAGCTTCGTTTCGGTGACGCCTACGCAATCCACGATGACGAAGTGGGTTTTGGTCTTGGCGTCGGGCGTAACGGCTTTCAGATCATCTTGGCCGATCACGCGAACACCCCGGCCTTTCATCTGCTCGAACAGGACGCGGCTTTTCACCGTCCGCATGAACATCACTACCTCGATGGGCTTGATGTCCGTGCCGGTGGCAATCATGTCGACAGTGACGGCGATGCGTGGCTGGTAGCTATTGCGAAAGTCTTGGATCAGGTCCTTGGGTTTCGCGCCGGTCGTTTTGTAGGTGATCTTCTGGCAGAACTCGTTGCCCTTGCCGAACTCCTCGCGAACGATTTCGACGATGTCCTCGGCGTGCGAGTCGTCCTTGGCGAAGATCAGTGTCTTGGGGACTTCATTCCGCCCAGGAAAAATCTCGGTCGGCAGCTTCTTCTTGAAGGTCTGGATGATCGTGCGGATTTGGTCCTTGGCGACGACGTTCTTGACCAGTTCGTCGGCCTTGTACGTCACGTCCTCGTCGGGCTTCTCCCAGCGGACCTTCCGAGTCTGGCGATCCCGGATGCCGACCTGCATGTCGCCCTCGGCTTTGATGGTCGATCCTTTCTCGGAGATCCTGGTGCGGATGCGGTAGACCTCGAAATCGACGTTCACGCCATCCGCCACCGCCTCGTCGTGGCTGTATTCCATCACCAGGTTCTGATTGAAAAAGCCGAAGGTATGCTTGGCGGGCGTAGCGGTCAGCCCGATCAAGTAGGCATCAAAGTATTCGAGCACCCGCCGCCAGAGCGAGTAGATGGATCGGTGACACTCGTCGATGATGATTACATCGAAGTACTCGGGCGGAATGGCGGTGTTGTAGACAACCGGGAGCGGCTCCTTGGGAAGGGCGTCTTCGATCTCGAACAGCGACTCTTCCTCCTGTTCCGGATCGAACTCAGGCTCGCCCTTGAGCATCGAGTAAAGCCTTTGGATGGTGGAGATAACCACCTTACTCGACGCCCCGATGGTATTGGTCTCCAGTCGCTGGACGTTGTACAGCCCGGTGAACTTCCGGTTGTCGTCGGGAGTGCGGTAGTTGGCGAACTCCTTCTCGGCCTGCTCGCCCAGGTTGCCTCGGTCCACGAGAAAGAGGATTCGGCTAGCCCCGCCAAACTTGATGAGCCGATAGACGGCGGTCACGGCCAGGAGCGTTTTGCCAGCGCCGGTCGCCATCTGGATCAGCGCACGGGGACGGTCCTCTCTGAGCGATCGCTCCAAGTTGGTGATGGCCTTGACCTTGTTCTGCCAGAGGTTCGGAATGTGAACAGGCGGCAAGGTTTGGATGCGTGAGCGCAGCGTTGAGGGCCGTTCGCCATAAGAACCACCCTTGGCTCCGTTTTCCGCCACAGCAAGCTGACCAGACCAGGAGGCAGACCATTGGCCAATGGTTTCCGCGGCCAGCCACTCGGCAAGCGTATCGGGCCGATGAAACTGGAAGATGCGGCGGCTTCTGGGGTGCGAGTCGAAGTTGTTCACGAACTCGGTGATTACGCCGGTTGAGAGGTAGCAGAAGGGCAGCGGGGCATAGGGGGCGTCAAGCTGGTCTGGCAAACCCTGCGAATACTTCTGGGCTTGTACTTCAACGCCGCCCAGAGGGAAACCGACTTTTTTGGCTTCCAGGACGCCAACGGCCTGAGCATCTACGAATAGCAGATAGTCGGCGTAACCGTGCCCCGACTTCAGCTTGAACTCACGGATCGCCACGCCCTGGCCAGCGGAGAGGTTGATCTCGTCCCGGTCCTGGATGATCCAGCCCGCTTCAGTCTCTGCCCAAGATGACTAGTTCCACTGTTTGACTTCGGCCCCTGTCGGCTTGCCCGACAGGTGAACGAGTTTGGCGGGCTAGA
>CAZUAH010000841.1:0-4853 GCA_964617665.1 uncultured Pirellulaceae bacterium | reverse complement strand
TGCCTGTGCCCTCGACCTCGACCGGCCCGGTCCGCTCAGTATCGTTGGCCCATTGGACGGTGTCCAACTGATGTGCACCCCAGTCGGCCAACATGCCACCCGAGTAGTCCCGAACCCAACGCCAGTGGAATTTGTGCAGACCTTCGCGGTACGGAGCCCAAGGGGCGGGGCCCAGCCACATGTCCCAGTCGAAGCCATCGGGAACTGGCTTGGGCGCAGCATCACCCGGGCCGCCGGGTCCGGCCGGTAGTTGCACGCGAATTCGTTCGAGCTTGCCGATCCGACCGTTACGCACCAACTCGGCCATGCGATGGTAGATGGCGACCGAACGGTCCTCGGTGGACAATTGAAAGACGGCACCGTATCGCTTGACAGTGTCGGCCAACCGTCTGCCTTCGGCGATGGTATGCGTTGGCTTCTCGCAGATGACGTCCTTGCCGGTATGAATGGCTGCCAACGACAAGGGGACGTGCCAATGGTCGGCGGTCGAGATCATCACGGCGTCGATGTCGTCTCGAGCGATGACTTCGCGCCAGTCCTGAGTTGTTGGGCAGGAGAAGTCTTGCCCACGATGCTTCCGCGCGACACCAAGCGCGCTGGCAATCTGCTTCGTGTCGACGTCACATAATGCGACCGGTTCAGCATCAGGCTGGTTCAAAAACATCCCAAGATTTCGCCCGATACCATGCCCACCCAGGCCGATGAACCCGACAGGAATCCGATCACTGGCGGGGACTGCTCCTCCTGCACCCAAGGCGGATGAAGTGATGACGTAAGGAGCCGCTGCGGCAGCGGCAGCTTGCTTAAGGAACTGGCGTCTGGTCGTTGGATTCGGTCCTGATTGCATGTCAATTCCTTTCGGTACACCAGAAGTTGACGTGGCGTGTCACCGATAATCTACTGCCTCCGCTAGCCAATTGCTACTTCATCATCGGAAACAATCCACTTATCACCGCCGCCTTGCGTATCCTCGAACGAGTCGGTTATGCTCGTCGTCCTAGTACCTCACGTCAACTGGTTCTGTCAGTACGATGGGCCTCCGAGCCCGTCGGCAAATGGTCGGCCTCGGAGGGCCAACCTACAAGAACAAGAGACGCGAGGTACTAGAGGTCCTGCGAAATACAACCAACACGAGCCTGCCATGACACACACCAGTCCACCATTCAAGATTGCCACGTTGATCGCAATCACCATCTGGTCTAGCGTTTCGACCACGCAGTTCCCCAATGTCGCGGCGGGGCAGGATCCGGCAGCCAAACCGCAAGACGGCGCCGAAACTGACGAGCAGAAGCCTGAGGCTCCTCCGTCAAAACCAGATTCACTGAAGGCAAAAGCTGGAAAGAAAACGGCGAAGAAACCGACGCCGAAGGAGAAACCGAAACCGGCGAAGGTCGTGGAGCCTGCTCCACCGCTGCCGATCGACGTGGCCCTTTTTCGCCCTGATTCACTCGCTGGCTGGACGCACGCGGCGGAACCGCCGTCGCGCTGGTCGATGCCCGAGGGACGACTGACCGGAAAGAAGGGCGCCACAAGCCTCACATCCGGATATTCGTTCGAGGATTTCGAACTCCACTTCCGATGGACCGTAGACGAACAAGCGAAAGTGATTGTCGAGTTGCCGCAGATACCAAACGGCCCGGTGCTTTCCATCGCCTTTGACCGTTCGCAGAATTGCGGGCGGATACGAGAGAACGGTAAGGACCGAGCGCCCGGTGCAGGTATCGCGAAGAGTGATTCGCTGCTCGACGCCACCATCAAACGCGAAGGCGGCCGGTTGACGGTAAGCGTCGCTGGTCAGGAAGTCTCGAAGACAAAGGTCCCCGCAAAACGTCGATTCGGCTTGTGCCTGGGCGCTGTGGATGGCGCTGTCGTCATCGAAAACCTGCGTCTTCGCGAACCGCTGGGCGAGAGCATTTTCAATGGCATTGACCTGACCGGCTGGTGGTGTCCCGGCAGGGCCGGGGCATGGCAAGCCATCAACGGCGAACTCGTCCTTGCCGAACGCGGCGGCAATTACCTGCGCACGGAGAAGGCCTTTGGCAATTTCACGCTGTCTATGGAATTCAAAGCACAGAAGGGTTGCAATTCCGGCCTTGGGATTCGTACGCCTCGCGCCGGCTGGCCGTCTGGCGACGGCATGGAACTGCAGATGATTGACCATCCCAACGTCGACAAAGGCGGCATGATGTCCATTTACCGTAACGTTCCGCCACTAGCCGTGGCGCACAAGTCGGAAGACTGGAACCAACTGGTTGTCAAGGCCGAAGGACGCATGATCAGCGCCTGGATGAACGGCGAATTGGTCCAACAGACAAACACCGGATGGGAGCCTGAATTGAAACATCGGCACCTGGCTGGGTGGATCGGCTTCCAGGATCATGGGAAGAGAATCCAGATTCGACACCTGCGTCTATCGGAAGCCCCCGAGGGGCTCGGCCTTGATGCCTGGTATGCGCCGCGGCCAGAATCGGCCGTTCGGTTCGTGTTTGGCCGACTATTGAATACCGAGCGACTTTCTCGGAATGACGGCTCACGCGGCACTGTGGTGGTTGCCAATGTGGAGGAGAAGGGTGAACGCGTTTTGGCCGAATTGACGGGTCCCGGCGCGTTGGTGGGAGTTGCAGGCGGTAGTTGGTCGGGGGACTTGGCCTTGTACTTCGATGGCGAGGAGGAGCCGCGTCTTAGATGCAAGGCTGCCGATATCGAGCAACACGTACCCCGTGTACCAGGCGATCGAGGCAAGAGCCCGCTTCTGACGTGCCTGGCCTTCAGGCAGAGCTTGAAGATTGTGCCGCTCGACGGCGAGTCCGGGACGTACCGTTTCGACATCGTTCAACTCCCGAAAGAGACCGCAACAGAAACATTCTCGAAACCCAACGCCACGATCCCGAAATCGTTGGCGGCGATACTCGACTATCGTTTTCACAAGCACAGCCACGGCGTGGTACGACAACACGATCCGTATCTGCGAATCACGTCGGAGCAGAAAGAGGTGGCACCGGGCGAGAGCGTAGAGGTTGCTGCAGCCAGCGGTGCCGGGCTTGTACAGTGGGTGCAGATCCACTGTGCGAAACAGCATTTGAAAACGGACGACTTGTGGATCGAAGTTTCGATCGACGGCGAGGAGGAGCCGGCCATATCGGCGCCCGTTCGGTACTACTTCTCTGGCGCGGCCGTGGCCGGCCGCTACGGCAATTACGTACTGACGGAACGTGATGGGCCGATTAATCGCTTGGCGATGCCGTTTGGCAGTGGAATCCGAATGAGCTTGCGCAACCATGGAACCGAAGCGATCAGTGGCGTGGCCCTGACCGCGTCAATCCAGCAAGCGGCCGACGAAAAGGAGAAGGCTGACTTCGCCAATCGCTTGCGGCTGCGCGGTACATTCGATCCGGCCGCAGGGGACCAAGCGAAGCGGACATTGTTCCAACGACAAGGTAGCGGCCGCTTGGTCGCACTCGTGTGCGACACGGACGAGGACACATTTGCAGACGTGACAATTGACTCGCTGCAAGTCGACGGGCAGCCCGCATACGGTTGGCAGCCCATGTCGCTGAGTGACGTACTTGGATGTCCGGAGCAGGGCGAAGATTTCCTGGGCGCGTTGAACGGCCGGAAAGACTCCCTGGCTTGGCGGTATCTCCTGCTGGCGCCGGTCGACTTCGATCGCGAAATCATTGCCAACGTGCCGGAAGGAACACCCGTCGGTAGCCGGCTGGCACTCTTCTATGTCCGCAATCGATAGCCTCCCCTCGATAGTGTTGTTTTCGCGATAGTGCTGCTTTCAGGGGTTCTGCTTTCGCGGTTGGAGGGCGGCACAGTTGTCAGAGACTGCCGCCAACTGTGTATAAAGGATAAAGAAGGTGCGCATTGATGAACTCTGCCCCAGATACGCGAGCAAGCCTGCTGGTCCGCGTCCGCGATCCGGCGGATCAAGCGGCTTGGTATGAGTTCGTCGAAATCTATCGGCCTGTCATCCTGCGGTTGGCTCGGCAAAAGGGGATGCAAGAGGCGGATGCGGATGATGTCGCGCAGCACGTTCTGGTAGCGGTCGCCAAAGCGATCGAGCAGCGGGAACACGATCCGGAACGGGCAAAGTTCCGCACATGGCTGGGACGTGTGGCTCACAACGCAATTCTCAACGCTCTGACTCGCGGAAAGCGGGATCGCGGTTCGGGCGACTCGGCGCTGCTGGCGTTGCTGAACGGGCACGAGTCGCACACGGGGCCTGATTCGGATCTGTTGCGATTGGAGCGGCGGCGGGAAGTGTTTCGCCGGGCCGTGCGACAGATTCGCAAGGAGTTCCGTCAGGCCACGTGGGACGCGTTCTGGCTGACCGCTGTCGAGGGGCGCGCTATCGAGGTCGTGGCGAAAGAACTCGAGAAAAACCGAGGAGCGATTTACGCTGCGCGCAGCCGCATCATTCGGCGAATCCAGGACAAGGTGACTGAATACGAGCAGGAATAGCACAATGAACAACAGCCAGATGACATGCAATCCGGAGCGGATCGAGTTGTTCCTCGGGCAGCAGTTGAACGACGAGGAACAGACTTCGTTCGAGCTGCATTTGGATGAGTGCGACGATTGCCGCCGCCGACTGGAAGCGACCGCAGCTCGCGACGACATCTGGTCAGGAGTACGGGATGCTCTGAGGGGTGAGCAACTGCCACCGGATTGTTTGCCGTCGGGTGACTCGGCGATTGATTCGGCGACAGGCGGCAATGTGTCGTTCAGCCATGACACGATTCTGAATCTGTTACGGCCGACGGATGACGATCGAATGATCGGCCGTTTGGGAACGTATGAAGTCGTAGGAGTCATCGGATGGGGTGGAATGGGCGTCGTGCTGAAAG
>CAZUAH010000840.1:0-4856 GCA_964617665.1 uncultured Pirellulaceae bacterium | reverse complement strand
TCGCCCCTATTCTAGTACCTGCCCCCGCCGCCGCCTTATTTATGCGTGAGCTGTGGAACCAGTAGATTGGGCGCACGGCGGGTTTGGGCTAGCGTTGCTGCAGTAGTAACTGGTGTAGATCCGGTCGGGCAAGGGGCTGTTGGGGGCTAAGTAGGTAGTAAACTGGGATGCATCGCTCCACCAGCTAAATCCTCGTAAGTCCCTACCTTGTCCGATGATCACCTCCGAAGCCAGGAGGGTGCTGCTGAGCCCATCAGTGATGTCAGCGAAGTTGTAGCATACCTGGATGCTGCCGCCCATACACGAACTGGTAGGGCAGCCCCTGAATGGAGCCCCTCTAAACCTCACACCGTTGAGATTGGCATGCCGGCCATAACTCGTATTACCGAAGTTGACCACGTAGTTGTGCGATTGAATGTCTCCGATAGGTGAATTTGGTCGGTCACTGGGGCAGTAGAACGCGCTGAGATTCTCCGCGGTTGTTACCGGTAGATTGACCGAGTGTCCGTATCGATTAGGAATCGCGTCAGTGCACTTGGGGCCTTCCGAGTACATCTCAAACAGCTGCTGTTGCTCGATGTAGGGCAGAAGGGGCACTTTCCACGTTCCCCAACAGCAGCTGAAGGCTCCGATCGGAAGTCTCCCGAAAGTATCGTGATAGTTATGCATCCCCACGCCTATCTGCTTGAGATTGTTTGTACACTCTGCGCGTCGCGCCGCTTCGCGCGCGGCCTGAATCGCCGGCAACAGCAGCGCGACCAGAATACCGATGATTGCAATCACGACCAGCAACTCTACCAGGGTAAAACCTCGTCTGCGCGGGCTCATAGTTAAACTCCCCAGATTAACGGCCACCAAATCACAGTACTGTGACCACGCGGTCGCAGTTCCGCCTTCAAAACATGAAGGACGTGAGACTATGGGATGTTGAAGTCAAATTCATTCGGCCCATCGCTCTCGATGGTCACCTCTTGCTTACTTTCCGTGTTGTATTCCGCCGGAATCCGATCCTGGGCCACAGTGACCCCGCCTTCCCCTGTCATCCCCGGCATTTCAGGTGCCACGTTTGGGTCATCAGCAACCGAGGAAATCCTAACTAGGTATTTCCCCGGTTGGAGGCCTTGTCGAGCAGGTATGTCGTAACTGCCGTCTTCGATCATCGTACCAGTGTGCGCGGTCGCTTCCCCAACCGAGGTGAACTCGATCGTTCCGCGGTCCAGCGGTTTGCCTTCGAACGTAACAATTCCCGAGATGGCCATCCTCCCTTGCGTATCCTCTTCGCCGCAGCCGGTCAAGGAAGTCAGCAACGCGATCATGAGAAGAAGTCTTGGGTGTTTGTCACTACACATGCGGCTTGACCTCCATTTGACGGAAAAATCACCCTCACCTGGAACATAGATATTCTATCTCGGTATCTGGAAGGATGAAATATGATTTCGCGGCACGTGCGAAACGTCGCCAAACTATCTGCGTCTGCCGAACACTCGGTATCACATCCGTTGTATCGCCAATCTGACTCGCGCGGTCGCCGGACTCTGCAGGAGCGCCATCGATCCCACTACCCAAGCAGCGAAGCGCGACTTGCGAAATTACCAGGGTCACATCGACAAGGTGTTCTCGGGGCCTGTGATGGGCTGCAGGCCCATCGACGAGAAGGGTCAACCAATGTTGACACATGTACACTACTCGCACATACTGGACAAGTGTCCAATATACGTGGACTCGGTAGACGCAGCGGCTTGCGTCGTAGGTCTTTGAGACCGACCCCATCAGCGGCTCCTGCGAAAACGGCGTTCACATTCCGGTCTGAGGTTGTGAGAGAGTCTGACGCTGGGCACTAGGCCGACGGTTCCCGCCAGAAGCGGCCGCTGGCGCGGTCCAGCTGATTTCGTTACAGCGGTACGCGGGGGAGTGAGCCTGGACATGACATCACTTCGGCGCGAGGCGCGGATCTGTTGTCTTGACCTTGATACGTTCTTCGTCTCGGTCGAGCGGCTGTACCGGCCTGAGTTGATCGGCAAGCCGGTTGTGATCGGTGCTTTGCCGGGCAATCGGGGAGTTGTCACGGCTGCCAGCTACGAGGTGCGCGAGCATGGCGTGCGGTCGGGGATGCCGGTCGCCGAAGCCTACCGCTTGGCGCCGTTTGCCATCTTTCTGCCAGGAAGGCATGGCGTATACAGCAAGTATGCCGCTAACGTTAGAGCGATTCTCGAACGATACGCGCCGATCGTGCGGACGGCCAGCATCGACGAGTTTTTCCTCGACTTCCGCGGGTGCGAAGGCGTGTATCGAGAGTACGGGAACGGCGACGACGACGCCTCGATCGAACGGGTCGTGCGCGAGATGCGGCAGGCGATTCAGGACGAGCTTGGCTTGCCCGCAAGCGCCGGGGTGGCCGCGTCGCGCCCGATCGCAAAAATGGCGTCTGGCTCGGCGAAACCGGCCGGAGTGTTGATGGTCCGTGCCGGTGACGAATACGATTTCGTCGTCGGCCTGCCCGTACGTCGCTGGCCAGGTATCGGTCCGGTTGCTGCCCAGCGCCTTCTGAGCAAGGGGGTCGAGACCTTGGGCCAGCTATTGACGTTGTCGCAGGGAGCGATGGTCCGTTCGGTCCGTCAGGCCGTGTTTGGGCTCAAGGCCGATTCACTCGGCCGCGACCGGCCCGCCTTTCGCGAGCACGATCCGAGAGGATTAGTACTAGGAAGTATCTCGAACGAGAGTACCTTCGCTGCCGACATCGGCGATATGCAGGTAATCCGCGACCGGCTGTGCTCGTTATGCGAACGCGTGTGTTGGCGTGTTCGCAAGCGAAACGTGTTGGCGCGCACGATTACACTGAAGCTTCGCTATGCCGACTTCGAGACACTGACGCGGTCGCGCACAATCGCACCGACCAGAGCCGAGGACCTCATACTTGGCTGCGTCCGCAACCTGTTCCTGGCCAACTACGACCAGCGGCGACGAGTGCGTCTGCTTGGCGTGGCTCTTTCGAATCTAGTCCAGCGTCCGCGACAGCTCATGTTGCCGTTCGACGGCGGACTTACGAACGTGGGCAATACAATAGACGCGGTACGCGATCGCTTCGGCTACGACGCGATCCACCTGGGAATGAAACGGCCACGCTGGCGTGCCTGAGGCGGACGCACAGCGTGACCGTTGGATACTGCCGCACGAACTTGCTGTCCGATTGCCGGCCGGGCTACACCTTCCAGCCGTCGCGGAATTCCGAGTGGATGTAATCGTCGGCCTTGGCGTTGCCGGTGGCCTTGAACTGTTCGGCGTCCCAATCGAATCCGCCGCCAGCACGGAAGGCTGCATTGGCCAGCAGGACCGATTCGGCCAAGGGGCCGGTGTAGTCAACGAAATCGCAAGTGGCCCGTGGACCGCCCTTGCAGGCGTTGATCCATTCCTTGTGGAAGCCGGGCGACGGTGGGATGGTCTCTTCCGGCTTCGCCGGTTCCGAGCCGTCGGACATCGTTGTGGTATGGCCGTTGAATCCTGCCGCGATCACGCCTTTCTCGCCGATGAAGAGCGTGTTGCCGCCGCCCTTGGCACCGTGCTTCTCGAAAACCTCCTTGGATGACGATGTGTGCCACCAGTGCAGCGACAGTTCGCCGTGTCCCGGTTCGGCCGGGAAATCGAGCCGCGTTTTCATGCTCTTCGGCGTTCGCTGGAGATCGATGTCGGCCGCTTTGGGAACTTCGTCCAGATCGACCCGCTTCGGATACTTCAAATTAAGCGCCCAAAAGGGGATATCGAGAATGTGACAACCCCAGTTCCCGGTCTCGGCCGTGCCGAAGTCCCACCAGAATCGCCAGTTGTAAGGGCAGTAGGCCGGGCTGTAGGTACGATCCTTCGCCGGGCCTAGCCACAGGTCCCAATTCAAGTGCGACGGGACGGGCGGAAATTCCGTGGGGACGGCCGGCATGCCGCGGCTACCACCGATGAAGCAGTAGACTTCCTTGATGTTCCCGACGACACCGGCTCTCACGGCCTCGACGGTGCGGCGCATGCCCGGGTTTGCGTGACGTTGGTTTCCCAATTGCGTAGCCACGTCCATTTTCTTGGCGATCTTCGTCAATTCGCGGCACTCCCAAGCCGAATGGGCCAGCGGCTTCTCGCAGTAGCAGTGTTTGCCCATGAGCATCGCTTGGCGGGCCGGATGAAAGTGCGTGTGGTCCGGCGTGCTGACGACGACCGCATCAATCGTCTTCTCCATCTCGTCGAGCATCTTGCGGAAGTCTTGATACTTCTTGGCGTTCTCGAAGCGATTGAAATTCTTGCCTGCCCGTTTCTCATCCACATCGCACACGGCGACGATGTTCTCGCCTGACACGCCGCCGACGTTGGCGCCACCGCGCCCCCCGACACCAATACAGGCGACGTTCAACTTCTCGTTGGCAGAGGCGGCACGTGACTTGGGAGCCACGCCAAGCCAGAAACCGGTTCCAACGGCCGCGGAGGTCTTCAGTAGGTCACGACGATTTGGATGACGCATGGGGGACATCTCCTCTTGAGGCAGGATCACTATGAGGCACGACAACAGCGGCCATTGTACTGCAAACCCGCACATTACATCAATTCGTTCGGTGTGCAGTTCAACGTCAGGACTCATCCCGTGCCAGAGGAAAGGACATTGGAACAAGAGATTAAGCCGTCTGTTGAGGAGCTGAAGAAGCGGCATCCGACAGCAAAGCTAATTGAGTCCGGCGAAACGACACTTGCTGGATTGCCAGCTCATCGACTGAGCTTCGATTGTGAGTACTGGGGATTGCCGCATAAGGGGATTCAGATTCGCACGGGCCAGAAAGGAAGAGTCTACGCGCTGGAGTACTTGGCCACGAAAGAGGAGTATC
>CAZUAH010000839.1:0-4861 GCA_964617665.1 uncultured Pirellulaceae bacterium | reverse complement strand
CGACGCTCGTCATGACCGGCGGCGCGGACTGGGTGGTCAGAAACCGCGACCAGCAACGTTTCTTCGACCGGCTGGGCTCGCCGATCAAGCAGATGCGCGAATTCGATAGCATGTATCACGACCTGTTGCACGAGAAGAACCGCCATCTCGTGCTGGACGCCGCTCGCGACTTCATCACCGAGGCGTTCGAGCGCGACGAGGCCGCCCCATTGGCGTTGGATGCCGACCGGCATGGCTACACGCGTGACGAGTACGACCAGTTGTCGCGGCCGTTGAAGCGGCTGTCGCCCAAATGGATCGGATACACCGCACAGAAACTGGGGATGGGTACTGTAGGCCGGCTCAGTCGCGGCGTGCAACTCGGTTGGAAAACCGGCTTCGATTCGGGACAGACTCTCGATTACGTCTACGAGAACAAGCCGACGGGGAAACTGCTTGTCGGCAAGTTGATCGACCGGATGTACTTGGAGAGCATCGGTTGGAGAGGCATCCGTCAACGCAAAATCAACCTCGAAAAACTGTTGAAGGATGCCATCGGCCAAGTGCGTGCTTCCGACCGACCGGTTCGTCTGTTGGACATCGCCGCCGGCGCAGGCCGCTATATCCTGGAAACGATCAAGGTTGTATCGGGCGATGATCTGTCTGCGTTGCTTCGCGACAACGTGAACGCAAACCTGGAAGCTGGCAAGGAGCTTGCGCAGACGCTGGGGCTGGACAACGTAGCTTTCGAGTTGGGCGATGCCTTTGACGAACAGTCCATTGCCACAGTCGATCCGCCACCTAACGTAACGGTGGTCTCGGGGCTGTACGAACTGTTTGGCGACAACAAGAAGGTGCTCGCTTCCCTCCGTGGCGTCGCCCAGGCGATGCGAGCAGGAGGATATTTGGTTTACACCGGGCAGCCTTGGCATCCCCAGGTCGAAATGATTGCCCGCGTACTGATCAACCGCGACGGCGATCCTTGGATCATGCGTCGCCGCACACAACAGGAAATGGACGATTTGGTGCGCGCCGCTGGATTCCAGAAGATCGACATGGAAATCGACGAATACGGTATCTTCACGGTTTCGCTGGCCACGATAGGTGACGCGAAATGAGCGACCAAGTACGAATGCTGGCCGGGTACTTCCAATTGATGAACAGCAACGGCGCATCCCATGTCTATCGCGAGGCGGTGAAGGCGGGGATACTCGATGCTCTGATGTCGGGGGCGAAACCGGCCGACGAGGTAGCGGAGACTTGCCAGACGGACGAGTCGGCCACCACCCTGGTGCTCGACGCGCTCTGTGCTCTAGGCCTCGTGCATAATGATGGCGATCGTTATGCGTTGACCGTGCTGGCCATGGGCCTATTGGGCGGTAGCTATCGCAGACTGGGCGACGAGTATTGGGCACACCTGCCCAATTTACTGAAGACGGGCCAGCCGTGGATCAAGATGGATGACGCCCACCAGAGCGAGGCTCACTACCAATCGCAAGCTGCAGCCCTGGCATGGATGCTTGCACCCGCGGCCGAGGCTGCCGCTCAGGCGCTGGGTGTGGGCCAGAAACTCAAGGATCTGAGCATCCTCGATATCGGTGCCGGCTCGGCAATCTGGAGCCTGACCATGGCCCGTCACGACTCCGGCACAACGGTGACAGCCGTCGATTGGCCAGCCGTACTGGAAGTGGCCGCCGAGACAGCCAGCAACTTTGGCCTAACGGATCGCCTCAGCACGATCGTAGGCAACTATCACGATGTCGATCTGCCCGAATCTCGATTCGACCTGGCGCTGCTGGGAAACGTGACGCACTTGGAGACTCCCGACGGTAACCGATCGTTGTTCGAGAAGGTGCATCGCTCGCTGAAGCCAACAGGCCAGATCGTCATTTTCGACGTCTTCCCCGGCCTGCAAGAGGGTGACGTGAACCGAACACTCTATGCGCTGGGTCTGGCGCTACGGACCGAAAACGGCCGCGTGTACGCGCCGCAGGAGTTGGAGGCACTCCTCGGCCAGTGCGGTTTCGGACCACCGAAGCTTACGAGTCTCCCAGTTCCACCGTACGCAGTTGGCATGTTGGTGGCGGAACGGTTGGGGTAGCGCAGATACGGCCGCCAACATGCAAACCGGGGTTCCAGCGGCTATGGTATCAAACGGTCGAGAGTCGCGGGTGTACCATGCCGCGGCAGGTTGGCGGTGTCCGCATACGTCGTTTGACGGCAAGCCGAAGGCGACTGCGTTTCGGGGTCTCCATACGTTTTACGACGCCGACGCCTTCGGCTTGCCGTTAAACGAGGACACTTGAATCCGGTGGCACTATGCGCCGTGAACTGACAGCCGTGGCTGTCCTGCGAGACACGAGGGGGAGAAATCCAAATGCGATCACTCATGTTTATGGTGTTGCCGTTCCTGCTGGCAGGTTGGTGTCTGGGCGGAGAACCTCATGGGGAGGGACCCGATCTACCAACGAAGGACAAGTTCCATCTGTTCCTGTTGGCCGGGCAGTCGAACATGGCCGGCAGAGGCAGAGTTGTTAAAGAAGACAAGATTCCTCATCCACGGGTACTCACGCTGAACAAGGCCAACGAATGGGTGCCGGCGAAAGCCCCGATCCACTTTGACAAGCCCGTTGCCGGAGTCGGGCTGGGAAGGACGTTCGGCAAGACACTTGCCGAGCGTGATCCGTCCATCACGATCGGTCTGATCCCGTGCGCTGCCGGCGGTTCGCGCATATCCAGTTGGGAGCCCGGTGGATACCACGGTCAAACGAGGAGCCATCCATATGACGATGCGTTGAAGCGAGCGAAGATCGCGATGCAAAAGGGAGCTCTGAAAGCCGTATTGTGGCATCAAGGCGAAAGTGACAGCCAGCCGGAGAAGGCAAAGGTCTACGAGGAAAAACTCCATGCCCTGATCGAACGTTTCCGGGCCGAGTTCCGCTCACCCGACTTGCCATTCATCGCCGGCCAACTCGGACGTTTTCCGGATCGACCATGGGATGATGCCCGAGAACTTATCAATTCAGTGCACGAATCGTTGCCGAAGAATGTGAAGAACACGGCGTTCGTTCCGTCGACCGGATTCGCACACAAGGGCGACAAAGTCCACTTTGACGCCAAGTCGATGAGGGAATTCGGGAAACGATACGCCAAGGCACACTTGGATCTCGTTGAGAAGGTCAAGTAGCGTCATCTTTCTCGGTTGCCCTGTTGCCTTCTATTTGAGCCCTCTACGTTCCAGTAGCGGTTCGATGCTCGGCTCCTTGCCGCGGAACCGTTTGTATAGGGTCATCGGATCCCCTGTATCGCCGCGGGACAGGATGTTTTCGCGGAATGCCGCGGCCGTCTTGCGGTCGAAAAGATCACCGGTTTCCTTGAACGCCTGAAAAGCGTCTGCGTCGAGCACCTGGGCCCAGATGTATGAGTAGTATCCAGACGAGTATCCGCCAGCGAAAATGTGGCGGAAGTATGTGCTGCGATACCTGGAGATGATCTCAGGAATCAGGCCAATCTTGCCCAATGACTGGTCCTCGAAGTCTTGCACGTCGGACGCCGATTTGGCCTCGGTCAGTGTGTGCCAGTCCATGTCCAAGAACGAGGCGGCCAGGTATTCGGCCGTGGCAAAGCCCTGATTGAAGTGCCGAGCCTTGATGATCTTCTCGATCAGTTCATCCGGCATCGCCTCGCCGGTTTCATAGTGTCTTGCGTACATCTTCAGCACTTCCGGTTCCGATGCCCAGTTCTCCATGATCTGTGACGGCAGCTCGACGAAATCTCTCGCGACATTTGTGCCCGCCAAGCTCTCGTAAGTGCAGTTCGACAGCAGGCCGTGCAGCGCGTGACCGAACTCGTGAAACAGCGTATTCACCTCCTCGAACGATAGCAGCGACGGCTTGTCGCCCGTCGGCTTCGAGAAGTTGCCGACGTTGTAGATAACCGGGCGAATGTTCTTCCCGTTCAGCATCGACTGCTCGCGGAAGTCTCCCATCCATGCGCCGCCGCGTTTGCTTGCCCTGGGGAAGTAATCCACATACAGAATGCCAACGTGGGTGCCGTCGGCCTCTTTCACCTCGAACACCCTAACATCTTCGTGATACTTCGGCACATCGGCCCGCTCCTCGAATTGAAGACCGAACAAGCGCGAGGACACCTCGAACGCGCCTGCCAATACGTTGTCCAGCTTGAAGTACGGTCGGAGCATCTCCTCGTCCAAGTCGTACTTGGCCTTCTTGACCTTCTCGGCGTAGTACCACC
The DNA here is from genome assembly GCA_964617665.1 of uncultured Pirellulaceae bacterium. Classification (GTDB taxonomy): domain Bacteria; phylum Planctomycetota; class Planctomycetia; order Pirellulales; family Pirellulaceae; genus JADHUC01. Next base: position 628 of record CAZUAH010000839.1, on the reverse strand, counting down.
AATCCCACGATTCAAGCTTGAAGTTGCCTCCTTCGTCGTCGATCATCTTCTGCATGTCAGCGGCTTCCGCCTTTGCCCGCTTCAGAGCCGGTTTCCACAGTTCATCAAGCAATCTGTAGACGCTCACCGGTTCCTTGGCCATGTTCTCTTCCAACACGTAATGAGCGTGCGTTTCGTAACCGAGCAGTTTGACTCGCTCGATACGAAGCGTGGCCATCTTGGCCAGCGTCCCTTTGTTGTCCAGTTCGTCATCGTTGTCGCCGCGGTTGATGTAGCCTCTATAAATCTTCTCGCGCAAGTCGCGCCGCTCGGAATACTGCAGGAACGGAATCATGCTGGGCTTGTGCAGCGTGAATACCCATTTGCCCTCGTGTCCACGCTCGGTCGCTGTTTCCGCTGCCGCTGCGACGACGCTTGCCGGCAAACCGGCTAGATCGGCTTTGTCCTCGATGACCAGTTCGAAACGATTGTTCTCCTTCAACACATTCTCGCCGAACTTCAGCGAGAGCAGCGACAGTTCGGCATTAAGCTCCTTGAGCCTTTCTTTCTTGTCTGCCGGCAGTTTCGCACCGCCTCGGACGAAGCGTTTGTGGTATTCTTCGAGCAATCGGTCTTGTTCCGGCGTCAG
>CAZUAH010000838.1:0-4884 GCA_964617665.1 uncultured Pirellulaceae bacterium | reverse complement strand
CATTGCGGCCAAAGCCGCTGTCATCGTCTTCTTCATCCGATCTTTTCTCTGTTAACGTTTCTTCTTCGCTTAGTCGTCGAGCATGCCCTCCCAGTGCCGTTTCTCAAGCAACATGGAAGCAACCTTCTGCTACCTTGCCTAGCTGGCAGATTGCTAGCCGGAACAGCTTTGGAGGTGGAGGGGCCTGCCCGAGGCGGGCAAAACGGCAATCCCTGCCGTTTATACAAACTTGGATACTGAACGACGCGGTCTTTGCCGGTCGCGGCTACACGGGCACGGACCTGACGATCCGGGCCGTGCGTGGCGACGCAGTCATACGCTTCGTTCGTATCGTCAAGCTCGATCCTGACGACGTAGAGCCGGCGGCCACCGTCCGGTAGAATGCACACGCAAGATCACTCGGCGGCTCCGACGACCCATTCCAATACGCCGGAACTGAATTTGTCCTGCAACTGTACATCCAGCCGCAAAGCGGAAGTCTTGACCTGTTCGAACTGTACACGATTGAACTGGTCCTTCTCGACGCCGTAGGAACCGGGCCTATCGACCGGCCGCCATGAACCGTCGTCTGCCCGATACAGCACGCGCCACGACTGGGGCACTCGACAATTGCCCCGGCCTGTGTCGTCGAACCAATACACATCGACCGACGTGATGGTCGCGGGGCTCTCAAAATAGTATTGCACCCATTCGTTCGTTCCCTTGTGCGGCCACCAATGAAACCAGAGCACGCCGCGGCCTTTGGAGGACGCATTCTCGGCCTGATCGTTTACGGCGTTTGGCGAGAGGTTCGCCTGCCCCTTGTTCCAGAACGACGCGGTGACACGCGACCGCGAGGCGATGGTCGGGGCCTTCGGTTTCGGCAGCAGACTTGGGTCGGCGGCAAGCCAGACGTCCATCTTGGCCGGGCCGCGGTTTGCCCAGGTGTAGTATGGAATCGCTGTGATCTCGACCTCGCGTGTGGGGTCACGTTCGGCATCGACGGCTCTCGCATTGCCTTGGATCGTCACAACGCCGTTCAACAGGTCGTCGCGCCGCTCGGGCGTGCCTTGGAAGTCTTGCGGCACGACAATTTCGTCAAGATCGACGTTTGGGTTGTCGTGGCCCTCAAGGCAATAGACAACCGGCCCGCGGAACAGTGCGACGCGCCCCTTCTGGCTGGCGACTCGCTCGTCGCCGGCGACAATGCGAACCGGCATGGGAAGACGCAGTCGCACGACGTCGCCGTCGAGCCACCGGCGCCGCAACTCGACACTCTTGGCTCCGTTGGCAATCCGCACGGGCTTGTCGTTGATCGAGATACCGAGACGCTCGCACCAACCGGGAACACGGACCGAGATCACCGCCTCGGCCGGCTGATCCAGCCCGACACGTAAGACGACTTCCTCGGATCGGGGATAGTCCGTCTCCTGCCGCAAGGTGAGAATTGCCGCACAAGGCAGAGTGTGGCGCAGTGTCGAGTCGATGAACAACTGGACGCCGATCTCGTCCTGGTGGGCGGTGTATATGTAGCTGTCCAATGAGCCGAGAAATCTGTGGACATTCGGCGGGCAACACGAGCATCCGAACCAGCCGGATCGAGTGCCGGGGCGTCTCGGATTTTCGGGGCGGAACTTCAGCACGTTCGGATAAAAGTACTCGGTACCGGAGAGCGAGATGCCGCTGAGCACGTTGTTGTATAGCGAGCGTTCCATCCACTCGGCGTATTTCGGATCGCCAGTGGCCAGCAACATCTTGTGATTCCAGAACACGAGCGAGATCGCCGCGCAGGTTTCGCAGTAAGCTGAATCGTTGGGCAATTCGAACGGCTCGCCGTAGGCTTCCCCGTGATTGGTCGAGCCGACGCCACCGATGATGTAGGACTTTCGCTCGGCCATATCGTGCCACAATCGTTCCACGACGTTCCAGATATCTTCGTCGCCAGTCTCGAGATATAGATCTGTCGCGCCGGCATAGAGCAGCGTCTCCTGAACGGCGTGCCCCCAGATCTGCTCGAATTTGGGGCCAAAGAACTCGTATTCTTCGAGCGTCTGGCGGGCAAATTCGAGGTAGCGTCGGTCGCCGGTAACCCGATACAACTCAACCATCGCCAGTTCGTGGTTTGGATGCTCGTACTTCTGGTTGACCGGGCCGCGGTAGGTATCGTAGGGCAAGTCGCCTGGGTCGGCGAACCGCTCGACAATAAGATCGGCGAAGCGGACAGCAGCCTTCAGGACTCGCTCATCGCCAGTCGAGCGCCAATGGGCAATGGCGGCCTGCGTGAAATGCCCGAAGTTGTAGAATTCGAAGCGATTGCGAGGCTGGAACCTCTTGAGCCCTTTGGCCTTCAGAAGGGGGGCCTCGTAGAACGTATTCAGGTAGCCGTCTGGCTTCTGTGCGGCAAGAATAGTGTCGGCCAGTTCGTTGAACAGGCGCGATGCCTGATCGGTTTCGTTGCAGTAGTAGCCAAGCGCTTCGAGGTGTTTGTGTACGAACTCGTCGTTGTTCGGTCCGCCAACGTGAACCGCTTCGGCATCCTTAGCGATCAACCGGAAGTTGTCGATATAGCCGTGTTCCTCAAACTTCTTCAGATAGTCGGGCACACCGACATCGCGGGACCGGTCGCGGATCGGCCCGAAGAAGCCGCCTTCGATCGTAACATCGGCCCGGGCAGCAGGGCGCAATCTGGCATGGGGACGCAACGTCTGCCTTTGATCATCCGCGAGGATGGTATCCACAAGCAGCAGACAGAGCACCAGAGCAGCAAGCAGGCGCAACGGCATGAATTCGACTCTTCACTTGGCGGATCGATCTTCCAGACGGCGCGCCGGAGCTACCCGCACAGACACCGGCACATTGAGCTTATCCGAGATTTCTCATTTGGGTGAGCATCTCGGTCTCGAAGCGTCCCACGACGCTCATGGAAGCGGCTTCGTTGTCCGCCTGCGCTGCTCGACCTCCCACAACGTGACGCATGGCCGGATCGACCGCTAACCGTTGGGCATCATTCACATCTTCGTAACCTGCCAAGCGACTGTAGATCGACTGCCGCAACAGCGGCACAAGCAGATGTTGCTTGTTGCTGCCCTGACGGGAATCGGTAAATAGCTCAGCGCGGTGAGTCCCAGCGCTTCATCGAGTTCGCGGTAGGCTAACAGACCGGCATCCGTTGTCACCTTGCTGCCGCAGAACTTCAGCTTCAAGCGGCTGTCAAATCCGACCCGCAAATCATCGTTTTTGGCGTCACCCATTGGGTTCCCCTGTCACCTTGGCATGTTGAGCGTGCAACCACCTGTTTTTCAAGGGTTTGGCGCAAATCGCGTGCCAAAGCGTGGGGAGTCAAATGGAAAATACGGGGTTAAACACGTACGGCTTGGGGCATCTCAGTTGCCTCCTTTGCCCCTCAGCGGAAGGACGTTGTTTTCTTGCGCCCAGGTTTCCCAGAAGAGTTTCAGTGCATCGGCACGTTCGGGGAACTTCTGCGAAAGGTTGTTTTGCTCGGTGGGATCGTCGGCCAGGTTGTAGAGTTCCCACGGCTTGGACACCCCATCGGCGACGAGCTTCCAGCCGTCCTGATAGACCGAGCGGCTGCCCCCATGTTCCCAGAACAGCGGGCGCTGCGGCAGCTCCGCCCCCTTCACAGCATCCATGAGATTCCCGCCATCCGGCAGCACCGGTTTGCGACCACGGAATACGGACGGGAATTCCACACCGGCCGCAGCCAGGCAGGTCGGCAGGATGTCAATGATGTGACACGGCCCGTGCCGCAGACCGCCGGCGTGTTCACGCAGTTTCGCGGGCCAGCTGACGATCAGCGGCGATGCGATGCCCCCTTCAAAGGTGTGGGCCTTGAAGCTGCGATAGGGCGTATTGCTGAGCATGGCGTAGGTCGTGCTGCCTTTCCTTTCCGGGGTGGACCCGTTGTCGCTCAATACGAAGATGAGTGTGCTGTCGTATTGCCCGTTCTTCTTCAGCGTCTCGATAAGCCTGCCAATGCCGTCATCCATCACCTCAATCATGGCCGCGTAAGTAGCCATCGTTTCCGCCCATTTCCGTTTCTGGGAACCGCTGAGTTCATCCCATGAAGGCATTCCGGCGGCAATTTCTGCATTTTCCGGAATCACTCCCAGCGCCCGCTGGCGGGTAAACCGCTCGCGCTGGAGGGTCTCAAACCCGGCCATGTATCGATCAAAACACTTTTGGACCCGATCCGCCGGCGCCTGGATCGGCGCATGCGGCGCATAGTGCGCCAGATACAGGTAGAACGGGCGGTCCTGATCGATCTGGTTCTGGACAAACTCAATTGCGGAATGAGATAGATCCTCCGTGAGGTAGTAATCCTCCGGATAGTCTCCCTCTTCCAGATGCTTGCGATTCTTCATCATGAACCTGGGGCTGAAGTAGTCCTTGGCGCCCCACCAGGTTCCGTGAAAAAAGTCGAAGCCGCGGTCGAGCGGGAACAGTTGTTTCTGATCCGTCTTACCGGTAACGGTCTGGTGCCATTTTCCGACGATACCGGTTGCGTAGCCGTGCGGTTTCAGGATTTCTGCCATCGTCGGGGCGTCGGTCGAAAGTTGGCCGCGATAACCGGGCAGATTCCTGTCTCGCGACATGCTTCCCACCCCAACCGAATGCGCATAGCGGCCGGTTAGCAGGGAAGCACGCGACGGCGTGCAACGGGCGGTGTTCCTGAAGCCGATAAAGCGGACGCCCTCTCTTGCGAGTTGATCAATGTTCGGAGTCTGAATCTCGCCGCCGTAACAACCGAGATCCGAGAAGCCCATGTCATCCGCCATGATCACAATGATGTTCGGCTTTTCGGTGTTTGCCGCGTACGCCGCGAACCCTGACGCCAACATCAATAACAGGGCCAGGGCCTTCGATGATTGGCCCACGATCTTCATT
>CAZUAH010000837.1:0-4894 GCA_964617665.1 uncultured Pirellulaceae bacterium | reverse complement strand
GAGCGTGGCAGGGTCAAGTACGTGCGGGTAATGGGGGCTCTTGAGTGGCCCTGGGGCGAGAACGGCATCTCGTGGAGCCTTGGCACGGACCCTCATCGCAAGAAGATCTTTGGTGTTGCGAAAGTCCACGAAGACGGATCGGCCTATTTCACCGTTCCGGCCGACGAAAACCTCTTCTTCCAAGCCCTGGATGTCGACTTCATGACGCTGCAACAGATGTCGACGTTCATCAACCTGATGCCAAGCGAGCAACGCGGCTGCATCGGGTGTCACGAGTTGCGCCGTAAGACGCCAGGACTAGGCACCCAGCCGCTGGCCCTAGACCATCCCGCCCAGACGTTGGCGCCGCAGCCAGGCGATACCGGTCCGCGCATGATCGACTTCACCGTAGACGTTCAAGTGACCCTCGATAAGCGTTGCGTCGGTTGTCACAGCGGCAAGCAGCCCCAAGGCCGCCTGGACTTGGTCGGTGTGCCGATCGGGAAATTCAGCCGTTCCTTTGACAACCTTATTGAGAGCGGCCTGGTCAGTTACCGGGACTGTCGCTACGGTGCCGCCCATTTCCTTGCGGTACCGCCACTGACGCACGGTTCGCATCGGAGCAAGCTTGTCGAACAGATTCGCAGCGAATCCTGTCGAGCGAATCTCACTCGCGAGGAGTTCATCAAGATCGTCACCTGGATCGACGCCAACGTCCCATACTACGGCACGTACCGGGGCAAGAGGAAGTTGCGAGACAAAGACGCCCCGGACTTCCGAGCGCTGCCGCTGGCGGTTAACGAGTGATCAGTAATCAAGGCTGACGGCGCCAGTCCACCTTGCCGCGATACGCCATCGTCTCGTCGACTAGCGAAAACAGGCCCGGGTCGTACTGCTTGAGCGCTTCGCGGGTAGTGATCGGATGGGAGGCATCATTGGGTGGAACACCCTGGCCTACGGCGTCGAAGTATGCGAGCACGCCTGCAGTCCAGTACTCGACTCGATCGCGGACCGCGGCCGTTCCTTTCCAGCGTCCCGCGGTATAGGCAGCGGTATAGAGAGTCTCGAGCTTGCGATCGAAGCGGATGTCCATACGCTGAACTCGCAATTCATATTGCTGTATGCCCTTTCTCGTTTCCCAGTCCGGATCGACCTCGCGCGTGCCGGTCACGTGATAGATCGCCTTGGCAAAGGCACGAATGACCTGACATTCGGTGGCATAAGAATCACGGCGAAGGTCACTCAAGACGTTCTCCTGGCCGACGACCAGTAGCTTCACCTCCGGTGTGTAGTCGAGAAAACGTGCCATATGGTCCAGGCCGTCGCCATGAATCGTCTTGTATTCCGGCAGGTCGGACAGTTTCTCATCCGGGCCCAAGACGATCAGCTTCACGCCATCGGCGATCAATGCCTTGAGAATGTCGTGGCGGTAGGCGAACATCTTGCGGATGGTATCATTCGCCTTCAGCAGGGCATGGTCGCTGGCACCGCGCCCTATAACGGTGAACTCGCGTGCCCAGGTCAATCTCGTGTAGAAGGGATCGACACGAAATCTGGCCGGCGGTGCCACGACATTGGGCAGTCGTTGCAGCCATTGGTATCGCCAGTCCTGATCGGGGCCCAGGTTGAAGGTACTCCGGACCAGTTCGTAGCCTTCGGGGTCATACATCTTCAGTTGTTCGCGGCGGCCAATGGGACCATGGTTCCAGTTGTTCACGCGATTGCAGTCGAAGAAGGCCTGCACGCTCTCGGCCCAGTATTCTCCCGCATTGCCGATGCAATAGGTGTCCTTGTACAGCCCCTTGTGAACCGCGTTGCGGTACGCGGCGTTCTTCTGATCCCGCCACGTCGAGTCCAGCCCGCTCAGTGCACCGTCGATTGTGTGAGCGAATTCGTGTACGGCGATGCTCTCGTCGTCGTAGCGGTCCAGCGGTAAGCTCAGTAGATTCTCCTCGCCGAAGCTCGTGGGCAGTCCGCCCGTGCCGCGCACACGTTCGTTGAGATAGTCGGGGTTGGGCGCGTTGCGGTTTTCGGGCAGGTCGGTGTAGACCTGGTCCTTGCCGATGATGACCAGATACATTCCCCGGTCGGCCAGGGCCTTCTGCACGTCAGGTCGGCCGGCCAGCATGCGGGTGACGATCTCATGTGTGCGGTGCAGGGCCAAGTCTGCAACCTCGACCGCCGCCACAACCGGCACACCATTGATGTCGACATGTTTCTTGTAGAACTTGTGTGCAGCGTCTCTGTGGTTTGCGCCGACCTTCTCGAAGAACGAATCGGGAGGCGGGGTCACGGGCGGATAGTCGAAGTTTGTGGCCGTCTGAGCCTGAACGCTTGCGCCGAGCAAGAAGGCGGCAAGTGCGACCATCGGTTTTGCGGTTTTCATATCGACTACTGCTCCTCTTGCGAGTACTCCGGTGGAATCGCACAACATACACGAAACCCTACGTTGAGGGAGTTATGGCGCTCGTCGCTCCTCAGGCGGAATGCGGAACGGATGGCCCCGGGATAACTGCGCCAAGAACCGCCTCGCATAACCCGCTCCTTTCCTTCCTCGGGTCCGATGGGGTCGCTTTCAGCAGCACTGCCGTAATCTCCGTACCGATCGGCGCACCACTCGGTTACGTTTCCGTGCATGTCGTACAGCCCCCACGCGTTCGGCGAAAGACTGCGGACAGGCAGAGGCTTCTCGCGATTCTTCCCCTTTTGGCCTTCGCCGTATGTGTAGTCTCCGTGGTAGTTCGCCTGGTCGGTCGATATCGTTTCGCCAAAACAAAATGGCGTGTCCGTGTCGGCCCTGCAAGCGTATTCCCATTGCGCTTCGGTGGGCAAGAAGTAGACTCGGCCCTTTTCGGCCTCTTGGTTGCTCAGCGTCTTACAGAACTTCTCTGCGTCATTCCACGAAACGTTGACGACGGGATAGTCGGCGCGCTTGAATTCGTCGGGGTATTCGTCGGTTATTCTCTTGCCGGTGTCTCTGGGGTTCGGGTTAATAACCGCCTGGTAACACCGTTGCGTGACTTCGTTGGCTGCCATGTAGAAGGCGCTGGCCAGCGTCACCTTGTGTCGAGGATGTTCGTCGTAGAACCAGCCGCTCTGTGCGTTGGGCATGTTCGAGCGGCGGGCAACCTCCGCTGGCGAGTCCCTGGAGCCCATCATGAACGTTCCGGCGGGAACCAAGACAAATCGCATCCCCATCGAGTTCTCGAATGCAACCGGCACGCCAAGTTTCTTCGCTGCCCTCACCTGAACCAGGGACACTTTGGCTCTCTTGGCTTGGTGTTGATCGAAGGCCTCGATCACCTTGGGCGGCCAGCGGAAAGTGGGCGCCTTCGTCGGATCGTAACCTCGCAGGTGCGGCTCGTCGAGTCGCTTCGCCACGGGCACATAGGTCCACTCGTTATATCCAAACGATTCGTCGAGCAACTCGGCGTACTCCGGCAGGTGCGTTGTCAACTGCTCGCGCGTCGTAAGGTGGCAGCCGTGTTTGCCTTTAGGCCCGAGAACCTCGAACGAACTCTGACCGCCGCCAGACTTCGGCCTGATGGTTCGGTTACAGTTGAACCACGCCTGAACGCCCTCAGCCCAAAACTCCCCGATTCCGCCTTCTATGGCGTATCCGCGGAAGCAGCCACTTTGCTTGGCTTCGTCATAGAGCGCCGCCAGACGCGCGTTGAACGGCTCGTCGATACCGCCGATCACACCGTGTAGCCCGTGAGCGAACTCGTGAATGAAGATGTTTTCGCCTTGCCAAGGGTCGCCCTGGAAACCGAGCACGTTTTCCTCGCCGCAACTAACCGGTCGGCCGCCCAGCCCCCGGGCGCGATAATCCCACCATGAATCCATGCCTCGGCACTCGGGTAGATCGGTTTGCATTTCGTTGTAGGCCATCACGCACGCATACATCTTCCGCTGTTCCACAAGCTTCTTCATCACGTCGGGCCGATTGGCGAGCATCTTCTGCGCCAAGTATGCCACTTCGCGCAATGCGTAAGGGGAGACCTTCCCCGAGCCGACGACCAGGAGACCGTCGACCACGACGTGCTGCTCGTAAAATGGGTCAAGGGTACTCAGCAGTGCTTCGGCCGCGGACACCGCCTCTGCGGAAGCGGCCTCCGCCGCCATACCTGAGCACGCCCAACAGAGACAGCATACGCTGCTCGCCCAAGACAAGTTAGCGTTCCGTAGGAGCGCTGAGGTCATTGAAGGATCCTTTGTTATTCGGTATGCCTGCCGGAACTAGATCCCCGGCAATTCTACAGCAAACAGCACTCGTTGCCAGACTCGAGTGTCGCTGAGTGGTTCCGTGGCACAAGCGCGAAAGCCGGGGACTTGAATTCGCTTTTCTCTCTGCCATGATGATTGCGTTTCTTGGGAAAACGAACGTCGCCTGAAGGGCCCATCGTAGGAGACATGTTTGTTCCGTTCTCGCTGGAGATTGACTCTATGAAAATGAAGATTCTCGCCCTCATGGTTTGTACACTTGCGATGGCTTCGGACGTCATGGCGGAAGAGTACCTAAAGGTGCGTTTCGGACCGCTGTATGAGAAGTTCGGTCAGGACAGCAAAACGAAAATCGAGGTTGTGTCCGGTCCGGTAGACGTCGAGATGAGAAATGGCCGCGTTCTGGGCAAACGGTGGATGGCCACGAGCGGAAAGTATCGGTTCAAACTGACCATTCAGGAGTCGACGGGAGTCAAACTCTGCCAACTGGTTGAACTCCTCCAGAAGCTCCCCGGCCCTTACATGAAGGCCTGCCAAGCCGTGTCGGACGACGGGGAGGATGGAATTGCGATCTACGCCGATCTCGGCGGGTCAGGGGGCCACGGCGGCAAGGGGTACATCAATCTGGCTCCGCATGCCGATGCCCTTGTGGTCGCTCACGAGGCGGGCCATACACTGGAGCAGGTGGCTA
>CAZUAH010000836.1:0-4906 GCA_964617665.1 uncultured Pirellulaceae bacterium | reverse complement strand
CAGCAATGCTCGCAAGACTCGCATTGCTTCTGCCCTGGGCTGACATATGGCTGCCCCTTCGGGGCGGAAGAGCGATCTTGTCGCGCGTGGAACCTCCAACAGCAGTTGTCCATGCCAGCGGGTGGCAAAGTGGCGCTGTCCAACTAACCTTCTCCCAGAGGGAGAAGGGACTTGCCCAGAACACCGCGCCAATTAGCCGGAACGCGCTAGTGTCCATGAGAGTGCCCTCTCGTCAGAGTGGCGTAACCATGACATCAGCGATCGAGCTCTTCAATCGCTCGTGAGGCCTCTGCTTGAATGCTCTGCAGTTCGTCCGAGATTGGGTCCTGAGTCAGACACCACGTTTGAGCGCGCTCGAACCATTCCTTGGCAAGGTCTTCATCACCTTGGTGTGCGTGCGCCATTGCCAAGAAGAACCAGTCAAATCCATCTCCGCCAGCTCGCAACTCGATGGATCGCATCAGCGTGACGATGGCCTTTTCGTCATCACCGTTGCGGTAATGGGCGACTCCCAAGGTATTGCAGTAACTCCCGGATTGTGGCACGAGTTCGACCGCATGCTGGGCAAGCGAAAGTGCTTGGCTTGAATCTCGTACAGAGTGGTCGGGGGCCATCAGCAACGTCCACGCCACGTGGTTGGCGGCGCGGGGTGAGTCAGGGTTTAGCTCGAGGGATCGCTGAAAATTCTTGAGCGCCTCGTTAAGGCGGTCGCTCGCCTGGAACGTTAGTCCCATCTGATAGACACTATGCGCAAAATCGTTCTTCAATGCCTGAAGCGTAGAGTCGTTGGCAACCAATCGTCCATGAATCGTGATCGCTTTGCGGTGGTTGAGCAACGCGTCATTGAACTGCTTGCGGCGTCGCAGCGCACTCCCAAGTTTGGTGTAGGCCAGACCCAACTCGCTTTGGTACGGGACGCGGTTCGGGAAAGCCGTGGCGAGGTTATCGAGGACCAGCACCGCGTCTTCGTAGGCATTGGTGGCCTTCTCGAAATTCCCCCTGAAGTATTCCAAGTCACCAATATTCGTGTGGCTCCGCGCCAAGAAGAACTGACGCCAGTCCTCGCCTCGCGCGTGATTGGCACACAACTGTCGCAGTTCGAGTGCTTCGCGAATCGCGATTTCCGCCATGTCGGTCTGGCCGCGTTCCAGCAAGAGGCCCCCCAAATCGTCGACGCTGATCGCCAACTCGGACAGATGGTGCCCGCGGATCAAAGCAACAAGCGTTCTCTGACCGCGGCCGACGACTCGGCGGCGCAGCGCTTGGACAAAGAGGATTTCGCGGCGTGCAGTTTCATCGACGGTCTCGATGCTGTCGTCCGGTGTTTCGCTGGCCTCGAAACCAGCGGAACGTTCGATCACTGTCGTTTGCAGGCGGATTGCACGGCAATATGCCTGCTGTGCCATTTCGAGGCGCCCGTCATGCTTCAGCACAAGGGACAAGTTGACCAGAGTGTTCGCCAGTCCCAAAACGTATCTGTTATCTGTCGGATGTGCCGCAACAAGTTTTTCCAGTAGTGTAACTGCCGCTTGATAGGAAACTTCGCTTTCTTCCCACTTCTGGAGCTTCCTCTCTGTGTGCGCGAGGGTGGTGCGAATGCTCACCCGTTCGAAGTCGATGTTCGTAGTCCTCAGTAATGTGTCGTAGAGTTCAACGCCTTGCTTGAGTGTCTGCTCGGCGGAGGTCAACTGCCCCAGCTCGAGTTGAATGAAGCCTGCCCGCTCGAAACCGCGAGCGGCTTCTCGACGTACTCCCTCGTCGTCGCCGTATTGCTCAAGCAGAACCCGGTATTGTTCAAGTGCTTGCTCGACCGCCCCTCGCGCCGTCTCTCCCATCCCGGGTTGGTCGTGCAGTGTCATCCCAAGCGACGACAAACGTTCGATCGCCTGTTTGGCCTCACGAAGATTGGCGCCCGCCTTTGCGGTTGCTGCTTCCGCTTGCTGTTGGATCTCAGCGACCTCCCGTTTCGTAACCTCGGCTGATTTCGACAATTCACCGACATGCCGCTGCTGCCATGCGACGATGAAGCCTCCCGCTATCGTGACGATCAACAGCGTCGCGGCTAGTCCGCTGATCGCAGGCCGCCGACAAGTCCAACGCCAAGCTCGCTCGAACGGGCTCACACGCCGGGCATGAATCGGTTCGTGATCGAGGAAGCGGTTCAAGTCGTCCGCCAACTCTTGTGCCGAGGTGTAACGGTGAGCCGGTTTCTTGGAGAGGCATTTCAAACAAATCGTTTCGAGATCGCGTGGTAGTTTAGATACAATCGCTGAAGGGCGTTCCGGCTCTCGGTTTCGGATAAGGTCCATTGTCTTGAGGGGTGTGTCGTCAAGAAACGGTGGGCGGCCGACCAGTAGCTCGTACAGGATCGCTCCCAGTGCAAATACGTCAGTAGCCGGTCCCACGTCGCGCGTCTTTCCCTCGGCCTGTTCTGGCGACATGTAGCACGGCGTGCCCAGGACCGCGCCGGTTTGCGTCTGAACGCCCGACCCGGCAATCATTCGCTTGGCGAGACCGAAGTCGCCGATCTTGGGAACGTCATCGGCGAGCAGGATGTTGCCGGGCTTTAGGTCACGATGAACGATTCCTCGTTCGTGGGCAAAGTGAATAGCTTCGGCCAAGGTTGCAATCAACTGTGCGGCTTCGCGGATGGAGAGTCTGCCCCGCTCCAGCCGCTTCTCCAGACTACCGCCTTCGATATACTCCATCGACAAGAATCCGCAGCCGTCCTGCTCGCCAACGTCATAGATCTGAATGATATTGGGATGCTGCAGCTTCGCTGCGGATTCGGCTTCGCCTCGGAAACGCGCTCGTTCGGATTCGGATGCGTCAGCCGAGCGGATTGACTTGACCGCGACGATGCGATTCAGACCTTCCTGGCGTGCCCGATAGACAATTCCCGTTCCGCCGCGGTCGACCTCTTCTAGAATCTCGTACTGACCGACCCGTCGGCGGGTAGGCGCGTCGGCTCGGCCTTTCCGTGAAGAGGTGCCGTCGTGCGTCGAGTCGAGTCCGGTGACTGTGTCCGATGAACGTTTGAGATCTATCTCGTCGTCACCGCGAAAAACGTCGTGGACTTTCAGTAAACGTTCGAGCCGGCTTCTCCATTGCGGGAAACGGTCGAGCGTCTCGTGCGGCGACGGGTCAGCCCCTAGCTCCTCAAGCGTAGCAAACTCGGTGTAAATCAGCTCAATCGCCAAATCTTCATTGGCCGCGATGTCGGGATCGCTGGCGAGCAGTTGTTGTGCGACCTCTCTTTCCCCTCCGCGCAGCCGCTGATCCAACTCCGCACAAGCTTGCCGGAGCCGCAACTCGAGTTCGCCGGGAGAATGAGAATCGGAAGACATTCGCAAATCCTGAGAGTATTTAGTATAACGACCGTATCATCGGTTGACATAACGCACACGGGTAGACGGCTCCCAAGATCAATGCCGCGGCGACGAGAAAACGAAACCGAAAAACGGGAAAAAGTCTGGTTCTTCACAGTGATTTCCGGGGGTGGCTGGGGGCCCCCCACTAGGAACGTGTGTAGCGCCCCCATGCCTACGATTCAGGGGGCTCGCTTCGCTCGACCCCAGCCACCCTCGTCCTTTTCTCACAGGAATTCGGCGAAGAACCAGAAGTTTGCCCTCTCCTTGTCCTGCAACCATCGGAAGGCGAATGGCTGACACGAACGATTTCGATGAACTGCTGACGTGTGCCAGGTCGGGTGACGAGTCCGCAATGACCGCGTTGGTGGAGCAATACGAGCCTGAAGTGCGCATGGTGGCCAGGATGCGGCTCGGGGCGGCGTTGCGGCCCCATCTCGATTCGGTCGATCTCGTGCAATCTGTTCACAAGAGTCTGATGCTTGGATTGCGGGCAGATCGCTATGACATTTCTACGCCCGAACAGCTCATCGCCCTTGCGCTGACAATCGTGCGGCGGAAAGTCGCGCGACAATGGCGGAAGCTCAAGCGCCAGCAACGGCTATCCGGTGGCGGCTCGGAATCTCAAGATCTGCCAAGTCTGATCGCTTCGTTGAGTGCAAGCGAGTCTGACCCGGCAGAGATCGCGTCAATCCGCGAGGCGACCTCGCACATCCTGGGCCGGCTGGATGAGACCGAGACTCGCGTGATCGAGTTGCGATTGGAGGGATACACCACCGCAGAGGTCGCACGGCAACTAGGACTCGATGCCGATGTTCTACGGGTCAAACTCAGCCGGCTCCGCCGACAATTGCGCGAACGCGGCGTGATGAACGAGTTACTCTGACCCCACCCCGTCGATCCGCCTCTGATTTCAAGGCCTTTCAAACAGATTCTATTATCTCGAGATCCCGGGCGCCCTCTAACAGTCGGCTCGGTGGGCCCAACTGCAATCTCAGATGATCCCTCCGTGTGTGCGCATCGGGGGTGCGTGGTTCGGTTGCTCAAGGAACCAGATACGCTCCCACTCTTCAAGAAGTCGGCGCAGCGATTCGCTCGTGAAGATCAGTGCATCACTGCGCCCTTGCAGCTGGCTTGGGAATAGAAGCTGTGCCTGTGCATTGGTGCTGTAAGGATTGAGTTGTTGAGGAGTCGGTTTTGGGGCAACCGGGATTTCTTGCAGCGCGGTGATCACGGGCGTACTTGCCCCGCTCTCGGTCAGCAGGATCAGGTCGTCGGCTGTCAGATCGACGGCCAACCTGTGCTTCTGAATGTGCCGGGTGATGATTTCGTCGTCCACGCCGGCTTCGACCAAGCGGACCACATCGGCGATTTGCAGCGTGGGTAGTTTTGGCATGGGCGGCTGACCAAAGGTGGGTGGTGGAACGGTGGACGGCGCACCATACGAGGGTACGGCGGGGCGGCCCGGCGCGTAGCTCGGCGGTGCGCTGTAGGGCGAAGGAGTTGCGCTGTAGGGCGAAGGAGTTGCGCTGTAGGGC
>CAZUAH010000835.1:0-4908 GCA_964617665.1 uncultured Pirellulaceae bacterium | reverse complement strand
CGTCCAGCGAGTAACTTCGATTGCGATTCTTGCCGGGCACCACGATTTCGGTCCGCAGCCCGTTCTTCCAAATCAGGGGCGTCGCCCATGAGTGCGTCTCCTCTCGAGGTTTCCGCCATCGCTGGTCGCCTGTCTTCACATCGAACGCTGCGATCCAGGAATCTTCCAGGTTGTCGTAGACTACGATGACCTGCCCGTTGTGAACAACAGGCGACGAGGCGGCGCCATAGTCGAAGAACGTCTTCTTCGGCTCGATTTTCCGGGACCATAACGGTTTCCCCTCCAGGTCGTAGCAGTACAGCCCCAGATCGCCAAACAGCACGTACAGCCGCTCGCCATCGGTGGTGGGCGTCTCCGAGGCATACGTGCTCTTCGGATGGCGAGGCACCTGTGGCTGACCGCTGTGAGCTTCATGCTTCCAGATTTCTTTGCCAGTATTCAGGTCGAAGCAATGGACCATCCAGTGATGTACGCCCTTGGCCGGTTCTCGTACGCCTTGCCCCAGATACAGACCCTTGCTGGGTGTGAGGTTCTCTTCCTCGCTGACCACGCTGGTCACGAAGACGCGGTCTCCCCAGACAATCGGACACGACCAACCCCAGCCGGGTACGTCGGCCACCCATTTCACATTCTCGGTGGTTGTCCAGGTGGTCGGCAGCCCAGTGTTATCGGGTGCCACACCGTCCGCGTTCGGTCCACGAAAGCGGGGCCAATTGTTCTGCGCGGCAGCCGCGGTGAACAGAAATGCGAAGGTCAGTAGCCCGAGAAGAGAGAATCGTATCATTGCCTGGCTCCGGTTGATGATAACCCTGCTCTGCTAGAAGTATGTTTCGACACACAGAACTCGACGTGGGCGCGCATTGAGTTTGTTCACTTTCAGTACACCTCGCAAGATGATGACGCAGCGAAAGGGAGAAACGATACGAACGGATACAATCCCATCGTCACGACCATACAGATTGTATCTGTTTGTATATCGAGGAGCCGCACCCCGTGGTACCTGTTTCCATTGTGTACCATACTCGCACTGTGCGACGTGGGCAGAAGGCATACGTGAACAGAACGACGTTATCCGACAAATCGAAAGGAGAGCAGGTGTTTACTTAGCGCGTCATGAGCCGAACGTGTCTTTTGCCGCTGCTGACTCTTCTAGTCACGAGCGAAGCCCGCAGCCAGTTCTCATGGCAGAGGCCGGTGAAGCGTGATCCGGCGGAAGTCAGGCGGATCGTCAGGAGGGACTGGCGTGCATCCGAGCTTGTCTCATTCGCGCCCGGTTGTCACGAGAATCCGAGATTCTTGATCTTCACAGCCGTTGGTGGACCTCAATTAGAGCACCCGGCGAAACGCTTTTCGGTACTCGGTGGGTGATGCTTCCTTTGATCTCCGAAAACAACGGTTGAAGTGTGAGAGGTTCTGAAATCCGCATTCAAAGCAGATCTCCACGACCGGTCGGTTGTCGACGGTCAGGAGGCGACATGCATGGCCGATGCGAAACTCGTTGACGTACTGCGTCAGCGTCATGCCGGTCGTCCGCTTGACGTAACGTCCCAGGGATGACGGGTGCATTCCGGCGACCTGTGCCAGCTCGTTTGCCGGTAAGGGGCGGCGAAAGTGCTGCAGGATGTGGTCGTTGATTCGGGTCCATCGTTGCGTTTCGGAGGCTTCCGGTGCCACATATCCTTCGCTGGCCACCTGCTCGTACTCGCCCGATTCGGCGATATCCGCCAGGATCTCCAGAATCAGCAGCAACTGCCGAACTCCATCACACCTCAGGAGAGAATGGACTTTATCACGCGTGAGCGTTTTCAATTGTCCGGTCAGCAGGAGGCCGCGCCCGGCTTGTTCCAACAGTTCGGAAATGCGACGCATCTGGGGTGCGGCGAGAAGTTCTGCCCCCGGAAAGCTGGATGCAAACTGCAGGGAAATGGCCCGAGCTAGTCCCTTGGGTTCGAGTCGGTCGTCTTTCCAGACATGAGGCAGTCGGGGCCCGAGCAGCAAGAGGTCCTCGGGATAAAAGCTATCGATCGAGTCACCGACAACACGGGTTCCGCAACCATCGAGGATCAGGGTCAATTCGAAGAAGCCGTGCATGTGCCATGGCATCGTGAAAGCCGGTTGCTCGTAGAGCTTAACGCCCCAGAGTGGTGCCGCTTGCGGAAGATGATCTATGAGGAGTGGGTCCATGTCGCAACTTCTTGCGTAATAGTGCCATGAAGGAGGATTTTGCAGTGCTATGAGTTGAAATAGTACCATTATGGGCTGAAATCGTCGTGGCAGTGCAACTCTTGATCAGCTTCTAATATGGTCGGGCAATAAGAACGGGCTTGAGCCTCAAGACGACGAACGTTGTGCACAAAGGGGACAAGACATGCAAGACGATCGAAGAAAACCGAGAGTAAGCAGTGCATTCATGAGCTTGGCTGCCGTGCTCATTGCGACCTCAGCGGGCGCGGCGCAACCTCGCTTCACGGCGCCGAACGACGAAAAGGAACTAGGGCAGCGTATGGAGGCGTTGAGAGCAGAATATGCGCCTTACCTCCGCTCGTTGCCCGCGCCTGTTGACCCCAGACTACGAACCGATCTCAGCGGTGCCTGGCGATTCGCGTATGAGGTCATGGATGCACCCGCGGGAGCCGAAGTCCCCGCGGCTCCTCCCTGGTTTTCCAGTAGCCACGACGACAGCGACTGGGAAACCGCTACCGTGCCGCAGTGGCGCTACCGGCGGGGCAAAAACGGCACTGTGCTAGGCGGCAAGGATCGGTTCGGCTGGGGAGAGCGTCTCGAACACAGCAACATTGTCTGGTATCGGCGGACCTTCAGAGCGGAACACCCACCCGCCGGCCGCCGACTTTGGTTGTGTTTCGACGCCGTAGATTGGGAAGCCGAGGTGTATCTTAACGGCTCGCTCTTAGGACGCCATCGAGTGCGTTACGAACCCTTTCGGTTCGATATCACTGAAAAGGTGCAGGCGACGAACACCTTGGCCGTTCGGATAATCGACGGCCGCGTCTTCGGCGAGCCGCATGCGTTCTGGACGCCGCTGCCGGACGCGCGTGCCGAAGAGCAAGTCTACATACGCGATGAGTCACGGTCGCTCAAGGGCGTGCTGCCGATCGGTTATCACGGGGGTAACGGTTTCGGCATCCTGCGCGAGGTCTACCTAGAACAATCCGGTTCGGTCCTCGTAGCTGGTGTCTTCGCTCGCAACGATTTGTCCAGCGACGAGGCAAGAGTGAAGGTGGAGTTGGACACCGGCCGCGCCGGCTCGTACCGAATTTGCGTCGAACTGCTGCCCGAAAATTTCGAAGGCCGTGTCTATACACAGACCGCAACCGTCGACGTGCCGGAGGGAACTTCGACGCACGCGCTGACGGTTCCCATGCCAGACGCCAGAACCTGGTCACCGGACACGCCCTTTATGTACCGCTGCCGGGTCAGCATACGCAACGGCCAGCACGTCGTGGACAATCGGGATGTACTGTTTGGATGCCGCAGCTTCACGCTCCATCATGTTGCACCGCCCAGCGCCGGAACCGTTGGGCCGCCAGTCACCTACCGGTTCGAACCGGTGAGGGCGAAGTGGTTGCGAATTCTGGGACGCGGGAGTGACAAGACCGAGTGGAATGCCATCTACGAGGTCGAATGCGATGCCCTGGTAGGCGGTCTAAACACGGCGACCGCAAGCAAGACACATCAGACGGATACCGCCGACAAAGCGATCGACGGTGATCCGGAAACTCGCTGGGTCGCGCAGGGACGCGGACAGTGGATTCAGTTCCAACTGAACGACATCAGGGCTTTCGATCAGGTCACCGTCACCTGGCTCGAAGCCGCACTTCGTCGCTGGGACTTCGACCTTTTGGTTTCACAGGATGGCGAAAGATGGACGAAACTCGACTATCGCGAGGCCGATGCGGAGACGGGCAAGAACGAGGACAGTCGCGCCGCGCTGCCGAATGGCATGTTACTGTTGAACGGCACTCCCTGTTACTTGCGCGGCACGAACATCCACGGCCTAAACGCCTATTGGTACTGGGGGCAACAAGACAAACTCGTGGATGCCCTACTTTTGCTCAAGGCCGCCAACTTCAATTGCGTGCGTGTCTGCCAGCACATTCAGTTTCCAGAAGTACGCGAGCTGCTCGATCGCATGGGGGTGATGTCCGAACAGGACCAAGGCAGCGGCTATCGGCACCAGAAGAACGGTCTGGAGCCGCATATCATGGAACAGCTCGTTCACACTGGCACGGTGTTGGCTCGTGAGACCTACAACAATCCCGGCGTGGTTCTCTTGTCTTTCGGTAACGAGTGCCACTTTGATGCGAGTGATGTGGTCCAGGCCGTTCTGGCTGAGGACCCCGAGCGAATCGTCAAGCCGATCAGTGGGCGGCTTAGCCACGGTGGAAAGGGAAGATCACTTGTGAGCACGGACCTTTGGCCGCATGTGATCGATGACACACACACGTACGCCGGGTGGTATGGGGCTCGAAACCAGCCTGCGACATGGAGATTCGCGGTTCCGCAGAAGACGGGCCGTCTGGTGACGATCGGTGAATACGGCGGCGAGGCGTTGGATGCCTACGCGACCATGCAGCGTCACTATCCTACGCACGTGCAGCCGCCACCTCCCAACACGGATACCCTGTGGGCCGCTTCGCAGGTCAATAAAGACGATCCCGCACAACGCTATGGACTCGGACGCAAGCCGACGAACCTCGGTGAATACATCGAGGCAAGCCAGGGTTACCAAGCGGCCCTCGTAGCCGACAAGACGATTGGCTTCCGCCTGTCGCCCCGGGCGTACAGCGGGTATTTCCATTTCCACTTCTTGGACGTAACTCCGTCCTTCTGGCCAAAATCCATCGTCAGCTATGGTCATCAGCCCAAAGAAGCCTATTACTCCATGGC
>CAZUAH010000834.1:0-4923 GCA_964617665.1 uncultured Pirellulaceae bacterium | reverse complement strand
TGATCGTCATGATCCGATCCCATGCATCATCGGTGGCATCCAAGAAATCCGTGCCCGCATTGACCCCGGCACAATTGACCAGAATGTCGACTCGGCCGGTCTGCTCAAGAGCCGTCGCCAATAGCGCCTCGATCGACTCGCGTGACGTCACGTCCACCAGCGAATGACTGGCCTGGCCGCCCACTTCCTGGAGTTTTTCCACCCGCGCCTGGCATCCTTCGTCGGTTACGTCTGCCACCACCACGTGTGCGCCTGCCCCGACAAGCCCTCGACAAAGCGCACCGCCCAGCACACCGGAGCCGCCGATGACCACTGCCGTCTGCCCTTCGATCCCAAACATATCCTTCAGATACTGCTCGACCATGTCGTCCCCCCCTTCATGTCTCATTTTTCCGAGTGTGCAGTATACAGTATGCAGCCCATGCCATTAAGGTGGGGCGCTGCGAGGTAGCGGGGACGCGAATCCACCGATGTTGACGGCCCGCAACGCGATCAACTATGTTCGAGCATCATCGGCGAATCTCGACGAACGCCTCCTTTGTCATAGCCGTGTACCACATCCGAGTAGGTGAACTTCGGGCACGCGCAAATGCACGATCGGCAATCATCATGATCATGTCTGCTCCGCGTTTCTTCTACTTCGACCTCGGCAACGTATTGCTGAAGTTTGACAATGCCGTCGCATACCGACAGATAGCCAAGGCGGCAGGTATTTCTGTCGAACGCGTGCGCGAAATCGTTATTGACGACGGTCTGCAAGTGGAGTACGAGCGCGGCGCCCTATCGACCAGCGAGTTTTATGAACAGTTCTGTGAGCGATCCGGCGTGCGTCCCGTTCGAGCAGATTTGCTGCACGCGGCCAGTGATATATTCGAATTGGACGTGGCAGTGGCGGAGATCGCCCAACGGCTTCGCGCGTCCGGCCGTCGTTTGGGTATTCTCTCGAACACGTGCGAAGCCCATTGGGAGTTCTGCGCAGGCGGCCGATTCCCGCTACTGAATGCTGTTTTTGACATCGCCACGCTCAGTTATCAAGTCCGTTCGCTCAAGCCCGAACCGGCAATCTACGAAGCGGCGTCGGAATTGGCGGACGTGAGCCCGGAGGGGATCTTCTTCGTCGACGACAGAGCGGAGAACGTCGCCGGTGCGCAGGATGCGGGTTTCGACGCGGTGCAATTTGCGTCGGCAACCGGGCTAATCAGCGATTTGGAGAGACGCGATGTGCGTCTGGATGGCTGAGGCTCTTTTTCAGCGGCAACTGTACGGAGATCGTCGTTCCTTTCGACGGTGCGCTGTGGATCGTCACCGTGCCGCCGAACAGCCGAACTCGCTCTCTGATACTTGTCATCCCAAATCGTTTTTCGTCAACATTTTCGGGATCGAATCCGACGCCCCAGTCTCGAACCGTGATTGCCACGTGATCATCGGCCAACGTCAGTTCAACCAGGGCTTTCTCGGACTTGCTGTGACGCCAAAGGTTGTTCAGACTTTCCTGAACAATTCGATAGACGATCGGCTCCAGATGAGGACTTATTCTCCGCGAGGAGACTTCGTGGAAGAACTTGATTTCGATGCTTGAATTTTCGGCCGTCTTTTCGATGAACGCATTTAGCGCTGCGACCAGACCAACGCGATCCAGATCAGGCGGCCGGACACCGTCGATCAGGGAGCGAGCCTCATTGATCGCCTCGCGCACAAGCAGCGCCGCTGCTTCGACCTGTTCCGCTGGATCTGCTTTGCCTTTTTCGATCGAACGCCGCGCGGCCTCCAGTCGCATCAAAGCGCCCGTCATCTGCTGCAACAGGCCATCATGCACATCGCAGGCAATTAACTCGCGGTCACGATCTGTCGACTCCAGCAATCGTTTGAGAGTCTTCCGCTTCTCTCTCTGTCTCGACTCCTCGGCCTTGCGTTCTGTGATGTCAACCAGGATCGTCAGCATGCATTCGCGACCGTTGCAGACGATACGCCGCTGCCAGACGGAAACCCACAAGGGAGCCCTTTCTTTGCCACGGATTCTTAGTTCGACCCCCGTGACACCACCGTTCTTAGCCGCAACCTTCTTCAAGCGTCGACGGTCGGAAAGGTTGGGGAAGATGTAGCCCAAGTCGCCGTCTAAGAGACTGCCTCGCGGTACGCCGAGAGTTTCGTCAAGGCAGCGATTCGTGAATAGAATCTTGCCATCTGCCGCTTGGAGGAGTGCTAGCGGAACCGGCAGGGATTCTGCGATGCAACGAAATCCCTCGCTGTCACCCTCAATGTGGCGATACAACGAAGAAATCTGCGTATCAACCTGACTCAGGTCGACCGTGCGTTCATCGTCACTCGGTTCCATGATCCTGCCCCAACCTAGGAGTAGAAGTCACACTGATCATATGTAATCGTATCGGCTGGTCCCATTAGTGCAATCATACCACAATAATTATAAGACTAAGTACTTCCCATTGTCTAGCATTTTGCAAGGGGAATTTTTCCACCAGTGGGTAGGGGTTTCCCCACTGGCGGCAACTGCCATGACCTTCGTTCCGATCCTTGTCCCCAGAATCGAGTGCGAGTCCATATTGAGAAACCTGAGCGCGGGCAGACTTCGCAATCGCCAAGATAATCAGTAGAAAAGGGCCGCGAAGCACAAAAAAGAAAACCCACCCTCCGCGGGGCCTGATTTCGCTACCCCAATAAAAATATTAAAAAATGGCGGGCGCCCAAAACACAGCCGCCGCCGGCCAAATCGCACAAGTCACTGTCTCGCGGCTATGGCCTATCAACGCATCAAGGGCCCCACCGCCTTCCCCGCTTGGCCTGCGGCCGAGATAACGCCTTCCTCCACGGCGAAACGTAGTGTCACGCCGCGTGTTGCAGGCATGACCGTCAGAGTGATGTTGTCCTTTCCACCGGCCTCCTTCAGCGATTCAAGCGCCATCTGGACGCCAGGATTGTCATCGATCGATGCGGCAAACTTCATAATGGGCGTCAGAGCAACATTCACTTCGACTGGCGTAAACGTCTTCCCGGCATCCTCAATCGACTTGTCGATAATGCTCTTCAACAGGTCGGTCGAGTCTTTGCCGAATGCCAGATAGGCGGATTCTTCGCCCATTCCAATAACGACTTCCAGCGGATCGCCCAATACCTCACGTGCCTCCTCGTCCTGATCCTCTAGAGGAACGTTCGTGGAGTGCAACTTGACGCCTTGATGAGTCTGGGTGTCGAATTGCAGGTCCGGAGTGTTGGGGTCTTTCTTCTTGGCGAACTCCCACAATTCGCCAATCGCCTTTTCCAGCCCGTTGCCATCAGCAACGAATCCACCTAGCGCGGCCGTTAACGAGTTGGGCTTCAGCACCAACACGCCGCCGCAATTCACAGTTCTGGCCTTGATCGTCTGCTCGGCGATGGTAAGGAACTGGGCGATGATGGATTTGGCCGTTTCCCGCTCTTCATCGTTGGCTAGATTGTCGTCCTTATCAATGCCCTTCATCGCTTCCTCGCGAATGACATCGACCAACAGCAGCATCTGTTCGACATCAGTGTCGGAGCTTGCGCCGGTGGCATGGAAAGTCGCGGCAGCCTCTGGTAGCAGGAATCCGGCGAAAGCCGACTTTCCTTCCTTGACCGTGGCCATGTCTTCAGCCAGTTTCGTGCCTTCGACGGCAGTGATGCCAATATCGATGTAGGTCTGCTGGCTCTCGGCATCGATTTCAAAGCCCAACGTAACGGCCTCGGTGTCTTCTACGAAGCTGATGATGGCATCGACCCAGCTCTCTCCGAGTTTACGGCCGATTTCGGCAGCTTTGTCATCCGGGACGTTTTCGATGCTCTCATTGAAGCCCTTGCGGAGTTGAAGGATGGCAAGTTGACGCAGTCCCTCTGGTATATTGTTCACATTCACGCTGACGGCAAGCGTGTACTGGTTATTGAGACCGCCCAGCAGTTTTGCTGGGTTTCGGGGTAGATTCTCCAGCATCCCCTTCTTGTTGCTGATAAACGCCCATCCCTTTTGCTGCTTAACGAACATGGATTGCGGCTGATCCGTCCCGATTTCGAGCACGCCGTCACCAACGTCCTCGGGCTCGCCAATCTGTTCTTTCAGGGCAGCCAGCAGGATTTCCAGGTCTTTCACGGGAATGAATCCCACGCCTGCCGGCTGGTTCCCTTCATCCATCACAAGATAGACGCCGATTGGCTTCTTCTTGTCCAAGGCTGCCGTATAAGGCGACGACATCAGGGCTACTAGCCTGCCAAAGTCGCCGGCACCTGCGGCTTCGGTGATGTATCCAATATCCCCCAACAGTTCATCCGAACCGGCGATGGAGAAGACCGCAACCGGTTTCACGTCTTCGGCGGCCTCCACTGCGGGTGTCCGCACGAGGGGCAGCGTCAACAACGCTATAGCCAAAACGGCGGGCAAGTGTTTTCTGAGTAGGTTCTTCACGGCTCACACTCCTTCCAGTACGCATGATGAAACGAAACACTAACTTGAAAGCAACGAATCACCGGGGGGTATGTTCGTCCCCGACTATCGCTTAATACCCGACCACGGCGGCCCAAGTTTGTGGGGCATCAGAGTAACATCGAGAAAGCTGGACGATAAGATGGGGCGACGTTGGTCTCGTCCCGGGAAAAGCGTGAACTACCCGCGCGTGCAACGACGACCACGCCGCACGTATGGTGCGTTTTTGAGAGTTCTGAGAGGGAGAAAGGCGGGAAATAGGCGAGTTAACGATCGCGGTAGACGATGCGACCTTTGGTCAGATCATAAGGCGAGAGTTCTACACGGACCTTGTCACCTGGGACGATGCGGATGAAGTTCTTGCGAATCTTCCCGGCCACGTGCGCCAACACCTCGTTGCCCGTCTCCAATTGGACGCGGAACCGGGTATTGGCCAATGCCTGCGTGACCGTTCCTTCCACCTCAAAGGCTTCGTC
>CAZUAH010000833.1:0-4923 GCA_964617665.1 uncultured Pirellulaceae bacterium | reverse complement strand
ACGGTAATCGCAATGCTTCCGGTCACGTCAAATCCAGCAGCATGCAGGCCGCCGCCAGTGTTGCCCTGGTCGTTGACCGAGATGTCGATTCTGGCCGGGCCACCGTACTCAAGGTCGGGCTGGAAGGTCAAACCATCCAGCGCCGTATTGACGTCGTTCAGCGTCCCGGTTAACTGGATGGTAGGATCGTCGATTCCGTCCGAGCCCACAAACGTCAGTCCTGGCGGCATCGAGCCCAGTGTCATCAAACCCTTCGTAGCGTCCAGCCTGACATTCAACTCGCCGCCGACGGTGTCATGGACGTCGACGTCTTCGACCAGGACCGGATTCCCGCCGGCCGTGTCGAACGTCAGAGTCTGGTCCTCGTCGATCTGGACGGTCGCAGGGGACGTGATGACCGGATCGTCGTTGATTGCATTTGCCGTGATGGTCAGCGTCTGCGGTGTCGACGTGTCCACGCCACCATTGGCCGTGCCGCCATCGTCACCCAGCGTCACCACAAAGACCGCCTGGCCGTTGGCCTCTCCAGCGACCTCGTAGGTCAAATCGCCGGATGTCACGTCAACGGCGGGAAGCGAGGCAAAGGTCATGTTTACGGTGCTGGAAACCAGAGACAAATCGAAGCTAAGGGCCTGTCCCGATTCGTCGGTCGCCGTGGCCGGTCCGGGCAGGATGTTCGTCGCCCAACCCGCGATTGTCTGGGCCCCGGCATCTTCGTCAATCAGTTCATCGGCACCCGGAGTGAACTGCGGCGCGTCGTTGACGGTACGCGCGGTGATGGTCAGCGTGTGTGGCTGAGTTGCATCCACGCCGCCGTTGGCCGTGCCGCCGTCGTCGCCCAGGGTCACCTCAACCACGGACTGGCCACTCGTCTCCGCAGCGACCTCGTAGGTCAGATCGCCCGTCGTTGCATCAATCGCCGGCAGAGAAACGAAGTTGATGCTTCCCGTGGTTACCGTGGTGAAGGTCAGCGTCTGGCCGGCTTCGTCCGTCGCCGTAACGGGGCCTGGTGCGATGTCTGTCGCCCAGCCCGGTACCGTCTGTGATCCGGCGTCTTCGTCGATTACTTCGTCAGCCCCTGGGGTGAACAGGGGCACGTCGTTGATGGCATCCACCGTGATGGTCAGCATATGCGGAGTGGTCGTATCCACGCCGCCGTTGGCCGTACCGCCATCGTCGGTCAGGGTGACGGCGAACACGGCTTCGCCGTTGGTGTCCGGAGCGACTTCGTAAGTCAGGTCGCCCGTTGTCTCATCAATCGCCGGCGGCGAAGCAAAGGCGATATTCCCGGTCTCCGAATCAAGTGTCAGATCAAAGCTCAGCGTCTGCCCCGCTTCGTCCGTTGCCGTTGCTGGACCAGGCCTGATATCGGTCGCCCAATCTGTCACCGTTTGTGCCCCGGCATCTTCGTCGATGGCCTGTTCGGCGCCGGGCGTGAACTCCGGCGCGTCGTTGATTGAAACAACGGAGACCGGAAGGGTGACTTCGTCGGTCAGTGGACCACCGGCGCCAGAGTGACCTAGATCGTCCGCGTGGACAACCAGCGAGATCGAACCATTGAAGTCGGCCGCCGGCTCGTACTGCAGTCCCTGCGGATCCAGCAGCGTTGTATTGATCGCTTCGGGTGAACCGATGATCGCGACGGATATCGAGTTGTTGCCGGTGATCAAGCCGTTGACCCCCGGATCAATACCACCTGCCACGGACTCGTTCATCCTGAGTAATCCCGCTGTTGTGATCGGTGCTCCGGCCTCATCAGTTAGGTCCAACGTGACTCGGATAGGTGCGGTCTCGTCTGCATCCGGATCGCGTATTTCCAGCGGAATATAGTAGGCATTATCGTCTTCATTCACGGTCAGCGGTCCCGGCTCGACAACATCCGGCGCATCATTAATCGGAGCAACCGTGATTGTCAGCGAGTCGCTGGTGCGAATGGGCGGACCGGGAACATTGCCCAAATCATCTGCAGTGACGGTGAACGTCACGTTGCCGATGGGCCGATCGCTTGGTCGGTAGACGATACCGGCCTGGTGGGTCAGCGTGGCGTGAATTTTGGTCAGCGTGCTATGCAACACCACGAACGAAGTGCCATTGTCCTGGATCTCGGCCGCGACCACCCCGCCCGGTGCCACGTCATTTACGGTCAGTGTGCCGTCGTCTACGTGCAGTTCGACTCGGAACAAGCCTCCCAATTCCTCCGCGTCAGGATCCACCACCAGCACGGGCGAGATGCGCAGGAATGTCTCTTCGTCGATCGCATAGTCACCCGGTAGCGTGACTTCCGGCGGATCGTTGACCGGGATCACTTGAATTGCGACTGTCTCAGTGTCCTCCAGAAAACCGGGCGGATCCAACTCGTACCCAGTGTTCCCTTGGTCGTCCGCGTGAACCGTCAGGATCACATCGCCGCCGTTCACGTTGTTGTTGAAGTCGTCGTTCGGAACTGTGTACGTGACGTCAGCATTCAACGTTGCGCCGATCTCCAGCACCGATCCAGTCAGCCTCACCTGCCGGCTGTTGTTGCCGCCAACCGCCGCCCCGACACTGTCGTCGACCGTTAGCGTCCCGCTGCCGCTCGGAATCGAAAGCGTCACCACGATTGGTCCGCCACCTGTCTCGTGCGCATCCACGTCCTCGACGCTAATCCCGCTTATGGCCAGCGAATTCAACGGGCCGCCGTCCGTACCTTCTAACAACGATTGATCACCCGGGACGGTCAACACCGGATCGTCGTTGATAGGATTAATCGTAATCGGGATCGTCGTCTGATCCTCCAGATAACCGGGCGCCAGCCACAATCCCGTGTTGCCTTGGTCATTAGCGTGGACCGTCAGGATCACGTCACCGCCGTTCACATTGTTGTTGAAGTCGTCGTCCGGGACCGTGTAGGTGACACCTGTCGCGGCATCCAGCGTCGCGTTGATCTCAACCACTGACCCAGTCAATGTCACTGATTGACTGTCATTGTTGCCGACCGCCGCCCCAGCCAATTCGTCCACCGTCAGCATCCCCGTGCCGCCCGGAATCGTAAGCGTCACCACGATCGGCCCGCCACCTGTTTCGTCCGCATCCACGTCCTCGACGCTGATGCCGCCAATCGCCAACGAGTTCAATAGCCCACCGTCGGTACCTTCGTCCAGCGACTGGGCACCGGGCACCGTCAATTCCGGTGCATCGTTGATCGGATCCACCGTGATCGTGATCTCTTCCTCATCCTCCAAATAACCCGGCGGCGTTGGTTCGGGCCCTGTGTTCCCTTGGTCCGTAACGTGCACCGTCAGAACCACATCCCCAGCATTCAGCACGTTGAAATCGTCATCGGGTACCGTATACGTGACGCCAGTCGCGCTGCTCAACGCAGAATTGACCTGCGTCACCGTACCGGTCAGCGTAACCGTCTCGCTATTGTTGCCAGCGATAATGGCGCCAACATTGCCGGTGATCATCAACGTTCCCTGCCCTGCCGGAATCGAGAGCGTCACCATGATCGGCCCGCCGCCATCTTCCCCCGCATCCGCATCGGCCACGCTGATCGCGTTCAGGTTCCCGGGGCTCATGACCAATGTGTTCAACGGGCCGCCGTCCGTACCCTCGTCCAGCGACTGAGGCCCTGGAACCGTCAACACCGGCGCGTCGTTGATTGGAGTGACTGTAATCAATACCGTGTTCGAGGCCGTGCCAATCGGCGTGGTCACATCGTTACCGCCGTCCAAGTCCCGATTCAGAATGTCCGTGTTCAACTGGTCGTCGATCGTGATCGTCAGCGTCTCGTTCGGGACCGCGTCCGTCGCGCCCGTGCCGTCTCCCGTCTCCGCCGCGCTGTCCGCTCGGTTGCGTGAGTTGAAGTCCGCGTAAGCCTGATAGCTCACGTTCTGGTCAACCAACGCCGCGTTCAACCCGTCCAGCGTACCCGTCAACACGATCGTGTCCGTATTCGCGCCCGTGTAACCCTCCAGGCTCGTCGAATCCGTCAGCCACAACGTCCCGTAGTTCACCGTCAGCGTCACCACGCCCCGCCAATCCGGATCGTAGTCGAACGCATTCGGATCCGTCGGACGCGCCCGCATGTCCACGTCGAAAACGCTGAACGCCGGCAACTTCAACTCCGTATCCTCATCCGCCACCTGCGGTCCCGGTACCACCGGCACGTCAGGCGTGTCCTGCTTCGGATTCACCGCGATGTCAACCGTGTTCGCGGCCGTGCCGATCGGAGTCGTCACGTCGTTACCGCCGTCCAAGTCCCGATTCAGAATGTCCGTGTTCAACTGGTCGTCGATCGTGATCGTCAGCGTCTCGTTCGGGACCGCGTCCGTCGCGCCCGTGCCGTCTCCCGTCTCCGCCGCGCTGTCCGCTCGGTTGCGTGAGTTGAAGTCCGCGTAAGCCTGATAGCTCACGTTCTGGTCAACCAACGCCGCGTTCAACCCGTCCAGCGTACCCGTCAACACGATCGTGTCCGTATTCGCGCCCGTGTAACCCTCCAGGCTCGTCGAATCCGTCAGCCACAACGTCCCGTAGTTCACCGTCAGCGTCACCACGCCCCGCCAATCCGGATCGTAGTCGAACGCATTCGGATCCGTCGGACGCGCCCGCATGTCCACGTCGAAAACGCTGAACGCCGGCAACTTCAACTCCGTATCCTCGTCCACCACCTGAGGACCCGGAACCACCGGAACGTCCGGCGTGTCCTGCTTCGGGTTCACCGCAATGTCAACCGTGTTCGAGGCCGTACCAATCGGCAAAGTCACATCGTTCGTGCCGTCCAGGTCACGGTTCAGAATGTCCGTGTTCAACTGGTCGTCGATCGTGATCATCAAAGTGTCGTTCGGTACCAAGTCCGTCGCACCCGTCCCGTCACCGGTCTCCGTCCGGCTGTCCGCTCGGTTGCGTGAGTTGAAGTCCGCGTAAGCCTGATAGCTCACGTTC
>CAZUAH010000832.1:948-4948 GCA_964617665.1 uncultured Pirellulaceae bacterium | reverse complement strand
GCATCACACTGCTTCTGGGCTACAAAAGGCGATATGCGAAGTACGTTGCCAAGCAGCCGGGACCTACTGGTACTCGCCCGGATGAAACAGACATCACATTCCACCGGGGCCAAAACGGCACGAGAAGCTCTACCAAGAATACCGCGAGAAGTTCGGCGAGGAGGATGCGGAATTCCTGATGCAAACGGCTGAAGACTGGTTTTCGACCTATGACCGGTGACGAACGTGTAATCGAAGCGACCGACGCCTAGCGGAGCCCTAATGTCCACGCTTGATGTCCATACCGCCAATAATCGCCGCTCGATTGCGGTTGACGACACCCACGAGTCGCTGCTCCTGTCGGACGTATTGCGCCGTGCCGAACTGCCACTGAATACCCGCTGCGGCCAACGTGGCCTGTGTGACGGGTGCTGCGTCGAGTTGCTCTCGGGTGCCTTGATTTCGATCGCCACGGGACAAACCGTCGAAGCCAGCGAAGCGAACGAGCCGCTTCGAGCCTGTCAGCACGAATTGGCTCCCAACGGCCAGGCTGAAGTGTACGTCCCGTCACGTTCGCTATTGGCCCATGCGCCGCAGGTAGTGACCGAGTTTTGCGCCAACGTCTCTCGCGCCCACGACCCGTTATGGCAACACATCGAACTTTCGTTGGACGACATTGACCAAGCGTTGCCATTCTCAAGAGCGGTCTGCCACGCGATATCTCGGCAGCGCGATGGAGATTTGCCCATACGGCCGGATCCCGGACTCGATGAATTGGCGCGGTCGCAGGAATCCAGGGTCCAATTGACGATCGAACACTGCGGAGACCACTGGCTCGTTCATCCAGCTAGTCTCGAACGTTCAGCATTTGGCGTTGCGATTGACGTGGGCACAACGACGGTGGTTGCCACGTTGGTGGATCTGGCCAGCGGAGAGGTCGCAAGTACAACGTCGGCGTTGAACGCACAGGCCCGGCTTGGCGATAACGTACTCACGCGCATACAGCACTGCCACAACGACAAACGGCTAGTCGATCGACTACAGCGTGCCGTCACCCGACGGACGCTCAGACCGCTGATTGAACAAGCTCTCAGCGACGCTGGTCTTTCAGTCGACCAAGTAGTCTGTCTGAGCGTGGCGGGAAACACGACAATGCTGCACCTGCTGGCAGGCGTGGATCCGAGCCCTCTGGGAGTCGCCCCTTTCACGCCCGAGTTTCTGGAGCATCGCGTGCTCAGAAACCGTGACCTGCCCATATTGCCCCAAGAAAACGATACCGCCGTTCACCTTCTACCCGGTGCGGCGGCCTATGTCGGCGCCGATATCATCGCCGGTGTCTTCTCGACTGGAATGGTCTACGAGGCGGAAACGAGCATCCTGGTCGACATGGGCACCAACGGCGAAATCGTCCTCAAACACGAAGACCGGCTGCTTGGGTGCGCAACTGCGGCCGGCCCCGCGTTCGAAGGCGCTGGGCTGGCCTGTGGAGTTCGAGCCGGGCGTGGCGCGATCAGCCATGTGCGACTAAACGAAGACTCGTACCACCCGGAAATCGACGTCATCGGCGATGCCGAACCGATTGGGCTATGCGGCACCGCGTACGTAGATTTTGTGGCCGAGGCACGCCGTAGCGGCTTGGTGAAGAAGACCGGCCGTTTCTCCGAGGCCTCTGCGGACGGTCTTCTCGTTCGACACGAGACACACGGGCAATCGTTCATCGTTGCTCGTGGTCGCAACGACGAACCGATAGTGGTTTCAGAAGCCGATATCGCCTCTCTGTTGCAGGCGAAAGCCGCAATCGCCGCCGGGATTGTCTGCCTGTTGAATCGAGTAGGACTCGCGGCTGACGAGATCGATACCCTCTATCTGGCCGGAGGCTTCGGGTTTCACATGGACGTGAAGAACGTCATTCAGTGCGGCTTGTTGCCCGGGTTTCAGCCGGAACAGATTAGTCTGCTGGGCAACACATCCCTTGCGGGCGCCTACTTGGCACTACTGGACAGCGGCGTGCTGGCAGAAATGAAGCGAGCGAGTCGTCGGTTGGAGACAATCGAATTGAATCTCGAACCTGATTTCGAATCGCAGTACATCGATCAATTGTGTTTGCCGAAATAGGCCACTGGCGGTCACCTTTTCCGCGCAACTGCGATCGGCATCTGGCAGGCAGCGTCTCCTTCTCCGAACAGCATCAGATAACGGTATTTATCCCTCCAAATCGGAAATCCAGCAAATCCGGTGAAAATCACACCGATAACCTGGAAATACTAGATCATCTAGTATAAAACGGAAGACAGGGCCGCATGGCGTGCCATGATAGTTCAGGCTTAGTGGGTAATATCGGTAAACTTTGCGGTGTCCCTAAGAACTGCCATATTGATTTGCCGAAACCTACTGAGTGACGCCTGCTGTTGCAGCGCTCACGGCCAGAACAATGGAACCAGCGTTTCCAGATCCCTAAAACTGATCACGTATCCATGACTCGAGTTACTTGGAGGTCGAATCCACAATGAATCACCGACTGATTTTCATTCTGTCCCTTGTGGCGTTGGTGGCATTCGTATGCGGCGATGCCTTCGCAGGCCACGGCTACGCAACGACCACTTGCGCTCCGCCCACGACTTGCGCACCGAAGACAACTTGCGCACCGGTTACCACAAGTGCCCCAATGACGACTTGTGCACCGAAGACGACGTGCGGCCCAAAGGTCTACGTGCGACACTACCGCGCCTGTTCTCCCATGACCACCTGCGCCCCGAAGACCACCTGCGCACCGGTTACGACCAGCGCCCCGATGACCACGTGCTCGCCGAAGACGACTTGTGGCCCCAAGTATCGCGTGCGCCGTGTCCGGACTTGTTCCCCGATGACGACCTGCTCACCGGTTACAACTAGCGCTCCGATGACGACCTGCTCGCCGAAAACGACCTGCTCGCCGAAAGTCCGAGTTCGCCGTGTACGGACGTGTGCCCCGATGACGACTTGCTCGCCGGTCACCACAAGCGCCCCGATGACCACGTGCGCTCCGAAGACCACATGCGCCCCCAGATGCCACGTACGTCGGATCGTCGTTTGCCGCCCGGCTACGACCTGTGCACCGATGACAACATGTGCACCGAAGACCACCTATTATGCCCCGATGACCACCTGTGCTCCGGTCAAGGGTCCGATGCAGAAGGTGCAAATGGCTCCGACAATGGCGGTTCCGGAAATGGCGGCTCCTGCAGAGGCCAGCCCCGAAGTGGCTGCCCCGCCAGCTCCAGCGCCTGAACCGGCTCCAGAGGCCTAGTCCACAGTCTTCTTCGTCCGAACTTGAAAGGTCGGGGCTCGTGTTCGAGCCGCGGCCTTTTTTATGTCGCGTGCTAACGTCTTCTGTAGCGGGTCAGCTCGTTGTAGTTGTAAACCCGGTTGCTGTACCAGAGTGGCCCTCCATTGCCGCATTTGGAGGCTTAGGGGTACGAGGAAGAATATGACGGATGCTTTTGGTGTCGCGTTTCCTTCGGCTAGAGAATGGTTGTGTATCAAACGGGTTGACCGAGGCAAAGCACGGAGGCTCACGATCGAGCTAGCCAAGCGTCGATAGCAATTCCGTCACACGAAGCGGGGGAGAACCAGCGACTCGATGCCTCTGGTTGCCCCGTTAACCTACAACTCGCTTTGCCCGCGCAACTAGGGTTTTCCGCAAATCTTGCAAGAACACGCAGTGTTAAGCTGTAAATGTAAGGCAATGTGGGGCAATTGCGAGGCCAGGGGACGATTAGTGTGACATGATGGATCAGCGTTTTTGGGTACTGTTGGTAGTTTTGGAGGCGATCTCATGAGAAACGTTTTGATTGCTACGATCTGTGGTGTGTTGTTCCTCGGCTCATCCGCGATGGCCCAGGAGCAAAAGGATGGCGCGGCCCAGAAGGACGGCGCGGCCCAGAAGGGCGATGCAGCCCAGAAGGACGGCGCAGCTCAGAAGGGCGACGCAGCTCAGAAGGGCGACGCAGCTCAGAAGGGCGACGCAGCTCAGAAGGGCGAC
>CAZUAH010000832.1:0-848 GCA_964617665.1 uncultured Pirellulaceae bacterium | reverse complement strand
GCAGCTCAGAAGGGCGATGCAGCCCAAAAGGGCAAGGGCGCAGCTCAGAAGGGCGACGCTGCTCAAAAGGGTAAGGGCGCTGCACAGAAGGGCGGAATTAGCCCGTGCCAGAAGGGCGGCAAGAGCGCTGCTCAAAAGGGCGGCAAAGACGCTTGCCAGAAGGGCAAAGACGCTCGCCAGAAGAAGTGTGGCGGCAAGTCCTGCGTCCAAAAGGGCAAGGGCAAAGGCGCTGCCGCGGTTGAAGAGGAAGCTGAAGAAGAGGCTCCCGCTCCGCCCGTTCCGGAAGCCTAAGTCTGGCTGTCGCAGACCGGTCATCGCGATCGCGATGCGATGATCGACAAGACGATGAAAAACGAAAGTGCCCTCGCGCGTTTGCGAGGGCACTTTTTTTGCGTGGTAACTGTTCTGGAGAGAACGTGCGGATACAAAATGCTGCGACCGTACTGTACTCTTCCTCCCGAGCCGAAACCAAGCCTCTTGGTTCAGCCATTGCAGTGAGCAGCGGTTCAATGCGCAATCGCCATTGCCGCGCGAGCATCTCCCACCGCCCGCTCGAGATGCGCTTCAAGTAGGGTCACGAAATCGACCTTCGCTCCC
The DNA here is from genome assembly GCA_964617665.1 of uncultured Pirellulaceae bacterium. Taxonomy (GTDB): domain Bacteria; phylum Planctomycetota; class Planctomycetia; order Pirellulales; family Pirellulaceae; genus JADHUC01. The sequence continues at coordinate 251 of CAZUAH010000832.1, read as the reverse complement.
TTCAGCTTGTCCTTGCCGCCAAATGGCTCAGCCATCACTCCGACACGCACGCGTCATTTCACAGCCCAGCGCGAAGATGATTAGCGAAGGGATTATTCCTTGCGTACCGAAGTTCGTATTTCTACTTGCGTTCGCAGTTCTTTCGGTTGTGTCACACGAAGTTGAAAGACGCATGACTGGGCCGCGGGCGCGTCCAGAGAACCTGACATGATCAGCCTTTTTGCTGCATACCCCGCGTTTCTTGACGTTGG
>CAZUAH010000831.1:0-4958 GCA_964617665.1 uncultured Pirellulaceae bacterium | reverse complement strand
AACACGCCCCCAAAATACCAGGCAAGTCAACAATGGTTCTGGTGTCCGCTCACATACCGGTGTCGGTAAGCTGCATGTCGAGCTTCAGCCTTTGCAGCTTCGCAAGCTCCGCAAGGTGTTCCACACCAGTGTCGGTGACTTGCGTGGTGCTGAGGTACAACGCTTCGAGGCTGGTAAGGTTTCTCAGGTGTCCAAGTCCGGCGTCGGTGAGCTGGCTACTGATGATGTTTAGCTCTTGGAGGTTGGCAGAACCTCTCAGGTGTGTTAGTCCGCCATCGGTAACTTGAGTATTTAACAAGGACAGCCGTCGAGGTTCGACTCGCCCTTTCAGACGCTCCAGCACGGCGTCCGTCACCTGTTTGCCATCGAGAGTTACCGCTACTACGGGCCTGCCGGGTGTCTCCTCGTCGAGGTTGACGGTGCCTCCCAGCGTAGTGATTTCTGCAATTGCCGCTTTCTCGTCGTGAGCTGGATCAGCCGATAAGGCGCGTGAGCCCGCAAGCAGCAGTAACCCTATTGGCAGCATCCACGTCCTCATGAGATTCTCCGTTCCAGCCGTTCGGATTCGTTCATTGTCGTTGATGCTCTGATCCTTGGCCAGTCACCTTGATCAGTGTCGCCAGCACTTCTCGATCGCTCTCCATATCGTCACCTTTCTTCGACTAGCCGTCGTTGAGCGGTCCCCGCCCACTCGGTGCCGGGGTAGTCCCGTATGATCGCCTCAAGTCGTCGAAAGGCTGCTTCGCGCTTTCCCAATCTTAGAAGCTGTTCAGCAAGGTCCAGTGCGCGGGGAGCCGCGATTTCAGGTCGCTGGCTTTCCAACGCCCGCGTCGATTGCTGCAAGAGCTTACGTGCCTCGTCGGCCGCCTGGGTGCCGGCGAATCTGCCCACGAACTCAACGAGATCGTCGTGGATGTCAGCCAGTTTGTGTTTGCTGAGTTTCTTCTTGACGACGTCCAATCGTTGCCGTGCCTGGGCTTGCCGCCATGCAGCGGCCAACTCTGCTTCCTCTTGACCGGTGATTCGCTGCAGCGTCACGAGCACGCCCTTCGCGCCGCGAGGCATCGACAAATCCGCAGGTCGAGCTTCCGGGCTGTGCGCTTCAAACACGGGGGAAAAACGAAGCCGCAGCTTGTCGCCATCGATTTCATAGAGTCCTCGAACGTAGAGTGAGTTCTCTCCCCCGCCATCTATTGCCGGAAGCCAGCACGCATCGAAGCGACCGGGCGGATTGCCGCCGCCCAGCCCAAATGAGACGAACGGACAGGAAGTAGCTTTCGCTACGTCGCATCCCACCACTTCACCGCCGCGAGTTGCGTCTTGCCATATGCCTCCCAGGCGAACCTGATATCGCAAGTCGAACAACCAAGAAAGGACGTCAGTTGCCAAAAAACCCTTGTCGGCAGGCACGTTTGTGGACTCGACATGTTCGCCGGCGGAATCCACACTGCTAACCTTCCACCACGACTTGTCCAGCTTCATCGGCTCGGCCGGAATCGCCGGGATACGTTCCAGCATGATCAGCATGTGCTGGTCGCCTGGCTGCGTGCGCATCGCATTAGGTCTTGTCAAACCGACACAGACGATCGGCGAGTTGCCCCTATACTCGTAGATTCCTCGATAAATGGTCCCGTCACCCACTTTGATATCGATCTGCCTTGGGTTCTGAGTTGAGTCCGTGGCAAACTTGATCGAGGGGACGCCATTCCCCGGTTTCAATCCTCCAGGTCGGATCTCCTTTCCGGCGACCTCGATCCAACTCCATGGTGTCCCGGTCAAGCTGGTTCCCGCCGGTGCACCTGCCCCGAAAACCGCCTTGCCATCGTAGTGAACCAACGCGATCCGCCACTCGCCTTGCATACGATCTCGGTCGCTCGGTTGGTTCTGCCCTTGTGCGAGCAAGGGCGTGGAGGTTAGCAGCAGTGTCACGATAAGCACCTCGGGAAGGCCGCCGGAATCTGCAGTACGCTTTCTTCTCCAATTCAGGACAATACGGTTCTTGATCATCACCGATGCTCCCATGTTGGTACTTGAAGATCGTTAGCCTTTCACAAAGTGTAAGGTCCTTGTTTCTCAGCCAACCCATGGTAGATCATTTGATACGAAGTAACCGCCAAACGTCCCAGCGACCCGCCACTTTCTGTTGCCTTTTCGGTGAAAGTGATTGCGCGAGCCACGTTGGCGTTTGGGACGATTCCCGCGCAAACTGGGACAAAGTCAGCGGAAAGTCAGTTCCCGCCTTGCCGACTCTTCATCAAACGTCCTATCGCTGCTGAAGCTTGCGCCTCTACTACTCTCACTCTTTCCTCGGCCACGATCCGCGCCCCCTCCGCATCTTGTCGCGCTATCTGTTCCTCAAGAAGCTGGCCGGTCGCCTCTAGCTCCGCCGCCCTTAGCCTTTCCAACTCCGGCAGGACCGACACTCTGCCCGCGAAGAAGGCTGCGACAACCAGCATTATGGTCAGCAGAGTGCGAAGGCTGAACTGCGTCCGGCGGCGTCTGAGGATGCTGCCTTGTTCGGTCATTTCTCACTCATTCTTTCAATCATGCGTATTCTTGAAGCGGCCCGCTTCCGACGAGAGTTCCTCCGGCCGATTGCCATTTTCATTTCTGCCGGTATCCGACCGCTTTTGCGATTGGACAGAGGGAATGTCTAACATGCCTCGCCAGAGCCGCACGGTCCGGTCATCGCTGCCCGAGGCGAGTACGCTCCCATCCGGCGACCAGGCGACGGAGCGGACCGCGGCTTGGTGGCCCGCGAGTGTGGCGATGGGTTTCAAATTACCGGCATCCCAGAGCCGAACGGTCTTGTCGCGGCCGGCCGTGGCCGCGACTCGGCCGTCGGAGCTAAGGCTCAGCGACGAAACGTGATCCACATAGTTGGGCAGAACGCCGCCCCGTTTCCCTGCCCGAAGATCCCAGACTTCCACCGGACGTTTCCAATAAGGCCCGTCCGGGTAGCGCTCGCCGCCGCTGGAGCGTTGCACGAAAGCCGCTTGGTCGGCGCGAAAGGCGAACACCCTGGCGAAACCCTCGCGTTCGGCAAGCTTCTTGCCCGTGGCGACGTCTACGAGGCAAAGGGAGTTCAAGAATCCGTCGCGGTCATACAACAGTGCCGCGGTTCTCCCGTCGGGCAGGAAGCGCACCACCGTGCATTGCGTGCGGACCTCGATCCTTGCCCGCAACGTCTTCGTAGTCACGTCCCACAAAATGAACTCGCCCGGCCGCGTCAAGAGAGTGTGCGTCGTGTAGATCGGCACTTCGTTGCCCGCGGAGATCAACACCGTGTCATCAGGCGCAAACGCCAGGGCAGACAGCCCCCAGCCATCACGATAGTTCTTGCTTGCTTGGAGCCGATGACCCTTCAGAGTGGCGACTTTGCGCCCTGTTTCGACGTCCCACAGGTTTACAATCCAGTCCTGCCCGGCCGAAGCAAGCATCTTACCGTTGTGACTGAACGCGACTGCGGTGACGGCCCTCTCGTGTCCCGAAAGCGTCTGGAAGACCCTGCCGGTCGCCGCGTCCGCAAGCTTAATGCACAGTGCGGCCTGCCGATCATCTCCCTCGGCCGCCACCGCCAGCCACTTCCCGTTCGGGGAGACGGCCATGGCGCGCGTGTGGCCCAGGGAAATTCCGTAGACTTGCTTTCCGGTAGCCGTATCGAGGGAAACGATGATCGGCTTCACGTGGCTGCCTTCACTCGTCGCCGTGCGAACGACCAGGGTGCGGCCGTTCGGCAACCATGTCAGACCGGATACCGGACCGGGGATCTCCAATACTACCGGTTTCGCCTCCGTTTTCCCCGACAGGGGGCCCGGAAAGACCGCGATCCCCAACACGGTTACCAGCACCAAGGCAGAAGTCGATCGGCTGGAGACGAACAGAGAGCGGTTGACCATAGAGTTCATTATCTGTCCCAATTGCCCCACATCCTTACGCTTCCCAAAACGCTCTGGAGCTTCTTCAGTCCGGCTTCGGTGATTTCCGTTCGCAACAAAAAGACGGCTCGTAGACCGCTCATCCCTTTGAGATGTTCCATTCCTGCATCCGTGGTCTTCGTGTTATTGAGTTCATTACACCTCTCAGACGGGTAGTCGGCTGAAGACAACTGGCACGGCACGGTTCACAAGAAAGGAGGAAGGAATCCAGACCCGCGATCAATCCTGCAATTTCGCAACGCTCGTTGAAGCTTCTTTACGCTTTCGTCGGAAACATCAGTATCACGAAGCCCCAGAAACCTGAGCCGCCTCATTCCCGTCAACTGCTCGAGCCCGATGCCGGTGACAGTCACCTTGGTTTCGGCGAGATTTAAGCCCTTGAGGCCGGGCAGTCCTTTCAAGTGCACCAGCCCGGCATCCGTGATTTCCGCGGCGGTCAAATCGAGACTCTCGAGCTTGGCCATTCCCTTCAGATGCACCAACCCGGCATCGGTCACCTGGGTTTTGCGAAGCCAAAGCGTTTTGAGGCTGGTCAGTCCCTTCAAATGCTCCAATCCAACATCAGAGATTTGGCCGTCCCAGAGGTACAGCACCTTCAGATTGCTCAGTCCCTTCAGGTGCGCGAACCCGGCGTCGGTCACGTTCGTTTGCGTAAGAGCCAGCGTATCGAGGCCTGTCAGGGCTTTCAGATGCACCAGCCCAGGGTCGGTTATCAGGGGACCGGTCAGGTCTAGCCTCTTGAGATTCGTCAGGCCTTTCAGGTGTTCCAATCCTGCGTCGGTCACCTTGGTGCGACTGAAGTTCAGCTCTTTTAGCTTATGGAGCTCTTTCAGATGCACCAACCCGGCGTCCGTGATTCCGCTGCTGAGCCCCAACCTTTCGAGATTCGTGAGTCCTTTCAAGTGCTCCAGTCCAGCATCGGTGACTATGGTGGATTGGAGGTCAATCCATTTCAGTTTGGACAGCCCCTCGGGGGCGCCAAACTTGCTCTTTCCTGGTTAACTGAGCTGGTTTTGTGAG
>CAZUAH010000830.1:0-4960 GCA_964617665.1 uncultured Pirellulaceae bacterium | reverse complement strand
GGAAGAAGGTCGCAGTGTCCGCAAGAGGAAATGCAGGATAAGGGGGGCTGCCTCGCTCTTGATTACTCGACGTTTGCCGATAGACGACCGGATGACTGCCCGCCACACTTACTTGGTGGAAGCAATGCTCGAGAAGGCTTTGCGAAGGTCCTTCTCCCGTTTGCCGTTCCACCAAGACAGGAAGTCGTTACGTTTGTCGTCGAGTTGCCGCTGCTGGTCGTCCAGCATTTCCCGGAGGTAGGCCGCCTCCTCGTCGCCGTTCGACTGTTCAATCCAGTTCTTCAGTCGTACCCGTGCTGTGGCATGATCGTTCACTTCGCCCAAACGGTCCTGCAGATTGCGAAGGAGCGGATGTGCGACCTCGCGAATTTCGTCGGTAAACGCGCCGGCCAGTAGCTCGATCGAATAGCGGAGCTTCTTGCCGCAGATACGAAACTGATGCAGGGCGCTGACGTCCGACAGATCGGCCCCGCCAGCGGCGAAGAATTTGCGCAAACGAGGACGCATTCGCTCAGTAGCCCAGCCGCCGAGATTCTTGTTTGGGTTTCCTTCGCCTCGCAACCGAACTTTCGCCAGCAGTTTAGCTGCACGCCGCTCGAAGGCGCCGGTTTTGACCAGTTGCCGGTACACCTCGAAAATCGGCGTCTGGGATTGTTGGCGATGGGCTTGGACTTTCTCAATGAGCTTCGACGCGCCGGGATTGTCCACGTCTGTCACCAGACTCACGGCAAACACGTCGTCATCGCGCGCGTCGTTGCTTGCGCGGCGGATCCAGTTCAACTGGTCCTTGATCCACGCCCTGCGCCGCTTGGGCAGCAGTCTCTTGTAGACACCAATCGCGGCTACGGTGCGTCGTGACCAAACTCGCATTTGATGCACATTCTCGATGTCCTTTTCAGGCTTTTCGGCGGCGAGCGCGAGGTAGTCGCAAACCGGTTCGAACCGGGACTGCAGACTGCGTACGGCCACATCGGCAATCGTCTCATCGGGTGATGCGTCGATCCACTTGGTGTACTTGGCCACGGCAGGTCAGTCTCCTCGTCCGGCAGCTTGGTGCGGTTCAAACACGGTGCGTTGTGACTGCTCGAGTCTTTTTCTCGCTTCGATCGCCAGCTCACGCTGTTGTTCCTGGTGGCGGTGGCGTTTCTTGGCCTTCTCCGGACTTGGGCGATCGTAACCGCCGTCGGCCCGAATGGCTCGGCCCTTGACGGTGTCGGAAGTGTAGGATTTCAGCATCGCAATCAGACGTTTGCGGCTAGCGGGGTCCTCGACCGGAACCAATAATTCCACTCGCTTATCCAGATTGCGTGGCATCCAGTCGGCGCTGGAGATGAGCACCAGATCATCGCCGCCGTGACGAAAGTAGATAATGCGGCTGTGTTCCAGGTATCGATCCAGAATGCTGACAACGCGGATGTTCTTGCTCAAGCCGGGGACGCCCGGCTTCAGGCAGCAGATCCCCCGCACGTTTAAGTCGATCTTCACACCTGCCTTCGACGCCTTGTACAGCGAATTGATGATCTTCGGACATGCTAGCGAGTTGAGTTGGGCCATGATGCGGGCTGGCTGCTTTTGTCGCTTACGTTCGATTTCGCCCTCGATCAAGTCGATCAATCTGTCACGCAAATCGAACGGAGCGGCAGCTATTTTGCGATACTGCTGTGGTTGCGAGTAGCCGGCGATGGCGTTGAAAAAGCTGGTGGCATCGGCCGCAAGATCTTCGTCGCAAGTCAAATAGCTGACATCGCTGTATAGCTTGGCCGTGTCTTCGTTGTAATTCCCGGTGGCGAAGTGCACGTACCGCTGAACGCCAAGAGTCTCGCGACGGATGATGATGCAGACCTTGGCGTGAGTCTTAAGGCCTTTCACGCCGTAGATTACTTGCACGCCAGCCTGTTCCAGGTTCTTGGCCCATTCGATGTTGCGTGCTTCGTCGAAGCGGGCCTTCAATTCGACCAGTGCCGTGACGTGTTTGCCCAACTCCGAGGCTCGCCGTAGCGCCTCGACGATTGGGCTGTTGCGGCTGGTGCGATAGAGGATGATTTTGATGGCCAGCACGTCAGGATCCTCGGCGGCATCTTTCACCAGACGCACGACAGGCTCGAAGCTCTCGTAAGGCAGCGACAGCATGACGTTCTTGTTGCGGACCACATCAAACATGCTGTGGGTAAGGTCCACGTCCGGAGAGGGGTGTGGACGCCATGTGTCGACTTTGAGTTCGTCGAATCCCGGGATGTTGGCTAGCCGCATGAACGAGGAAAGCCCCAGAGGACCCTGCGCGAGATAGACGTCGGTGTTGCCTACCTCCAGCGCCGAGCGGAGGAACTTCCGCAAACGGCCAGTGGCCGACTGCGACAACTCCAATCGGACGCATTCGCTTTCCTTGCGCGCATCCAATATTTCTTCCATCCCAGCCATTAGGTCGGCTGCCATGTCCTCACGAACGGACAAATCCGCGTTGCGAGTGATTCGGAACGGGGCGACTTCCAGCACCTTTTCGCCGGGAAAGAATCTCTCGATGAAGAGACTTACCACATCCTCCAGCAAGATGTAATGGTACCCGTCGTCGGCCGGCAGGCGGAAGAAGCGGGTCGACGGATTGCCGAACGGTATGATGGCATACCGCGTCTCCGTCTCATCGGGCGCGGGCTTCAGACGTACGCACATGTTCAGCGTCATGTTAGCCAGCAGTGGAAATTGCTCGTCCGCCCGAACGGCCATGGGAGTGTAGATCGGGAAGATTTGGTCCTCGAACAATCGCCCAACGACTGTCAACTGGCGCTCGTTCAACTCGTCCGGTCGGATACGCCGAATGCCGGCTTCAGCCAGTTTTGGCTCCAGTTGCTCCAGAAGGCAGGCGTACTGATCGTCGACCATTTGGCGGGCGCGATTCCTGATGGCCTTCAGTTGCTGGGCGACTGTCATCCCGGCGGGATCGCGTTTTCTGCTATCCTGCACACGAACCATCTGCAGTCCGCCGACTCGCACCATAAAGAATTCGTCCAGGTTCGACCCGGTAATTGCCAAGAACTTCAGACGTTCCAACAACGGGCTGTTCTCGTCCACAGCCTCGTCCAATACGCGCTGGTTGAACTCCAGCCAACTGAGTTCACGGTTGAGGTATTTCGACGGTTCTTTGGGCATCGGGCCTTCTCTGACTAGAACTCCGGTTCATTGCGAAGCAACACTGGCATGCCGAAGACTTCCTGGAACAAACTCCCCTTCTGCCGCAATGCCAACTGCTCCAGCGACAAGTCATCGGCAGTAGGAACAGTAATCACCAATCGGCCATCCGTCTGCGTGCATTTGATATCCTTGATCCGTTGGCTGTTTGAACGGTCAAGCGCATCGGCAACACGAAGTATCGCCGCCATCTTCGCGACGTTCGCTCGGTTGACCCAGTTCAACCTCCGGTAGCCCGGATGGTTCGGCTTTGGCGAGGCCCGGCGATGGTAGCGAGCCGTCAGCGCCACTAGCATCACGTCGCGTCGAGTCAGGCCAAACAGATCGCCGTTCATAATCAGGGACATCGAATGCTTGTGATGGCTCCGGGTATTGATCACATAACCGATGTCGTGAAGCAATGCGGCGACGCGAAGGATAATCTCGAAACGGGATCCAAGTTGGTGTTCGTCCTGCAGGGCATGGAAGAGGGTCCTGGACAAGTCGGCGACATGGCGACCATGCGTTTCGTCGAACCGGTATCGTCGGCCCACGTCGGCTGCGGACCGCAATACTTGCTTGGCAAACTCGGTCGTCCACACTTCATGCGTTGCCATTGCCTTGACTAGCCCATCCCGCAAGCTGATCGTGGAAACGAGGATGGATTCCAGGTCCAGCGCCTGTGCTATCTGCACGTTCGCCAGCAGCGCGGGACCAATCGCTTCCGCTTCGGGATACGGCAGATGGTAGTCTAAGAACAGTTCGTCGGTCGACAGAGCGAGAATTTGTTCGGTGAAAGCTTTGAGTTTGGAAAGAGGGATCGCGGCGAGTGAACGCTCTTGCCAATCGGGCAGCAGTTTCGAAGCGGCGAATCTCACGTCGCCACCAAGGGCGAGCATCGTTAAGGGACGGTCCTTGGAAACACGCTGGCGAATGTGGCCGACGATCCGCCGGATTGGGCTTTCCATGATCTTCTGGACTTTGCCAATCGATGCCTGAAATGTCTCGAGCGTTTTGCGCGCCCGCAGCGCCCCCAGCCGATGAGTGTTAGCGTAGACCACGTTGCCATCGTTCACCAAAAGCACATCCGTGCTGCCGCCGCCAACCTCGATGATCAGCGCCTGGGTGTCTACAAACTCCGGTTGAGATTCTAGGAGCGGCTGGACTCCCAGGTACACAACGCGATTGACTGCTGCATCGTCGAACGGCTCGACGCGGAATCCCGTAGCCACATAGATCCGCATCAGAAACGAAAGGCGGTTGGTGGCTTCGCGCACAGCGCTTGTCGCCACCACATGGATCTGATCACTCCTCGTGATGTCCAGCTCTTTCAGCTTCTCTCGGTAGGTCTTCAGGACACGTACGCACTCTTCCGTCGTCGAAGGATTGATCGAACCTTTGGTGAAAGTGTCCTTGCCCAAAGCGACGGCCTGGATCAGGGATTCTTTGATTTCGATCTTGCCTGAATCGTGAATGTTGGCGATGGCCATACGGATGGACGTAGCACCAATATCAACAACCGCCACCTGTTTTGGTGGACTATCAGGAGAATTACTCGTATCTGTGTTAGGTTTCACGTCCGATGCCATGGCGTCGTGATCATTCTTGAGAGTCGCCTTTGCCAAAATCGCCTGCGAAGCCGTGCGTCCGGCTACGCTTTCACGCGCAATCACTTAAGATAGCTACGCGCGGCTCAATATGCCAGTAACGAAGCTTGGATTTCCGGGGCCCAGATATTTTTGGGACCAGCTCTCGAACGATGACGAGCAAACTTAACTCGAAATTAACATTGGCTCTA
>CAZUAH010000829.1:0-4996 GCA_964617665.1 uncultured Pirellulaceae bacterium | reverse complement strand
AACGGATTGAACGATTGAGCGAAGTTCAGACGTTGCGTAGCGGTCAGTTCCGAACCGATGGCACACACGTAGGAATTCGCGGACGTTTCAAGAACCGATAGCCCCGCGAATAGAATCACCAGGCATCCCAAATACAGCATGTAACAAGTAGGCGGGCTACTCGCGGCAGTGAATCCCACGGGACAGATCAAAATGGCCCCACCGGCGAACAGCCCCAGTCCCAGGAGCACGCCCGACTTGTACGTAAACCGTTTGATAAACAGGGCACCGGGTAAAGCGAAACAACCGTACCCGAGCAGATAACACGCTATCTGAATCCAAGCGGTCTTCGTGTCCGACAGACTCATGATCCTCTTGAATGTCGCAAGCATCGTGTCCGTCAGGTTGTTCGGCACCGCCCAGGCAAAAAACAACGAGCAAAGCAAGACGAATGGTAGAAGAATGCCCTTGGGAACTACGGGATGTTTTTCCATCGGTATCTACTTCGTGTCTCTAAGGTTGACGTCTGACTCCTGCTTCCTATTGGCCAGCGACTTCAATTCGGTCGAACATTGGCTTCGATGGCGGAACTGATTCTACGAGCAGGAACTGACGATTCAAGGGGAATAGGTGTAGAGACCGGCGGCAGCGCTTCTGGCGCAACGAGGCAAAGAACTGTAGGCAAGGCTGTACCAGACGCGATACGGGTATCGTCATGCACAGCATGACCTACGTGCTGACGTATTCCAAATCGCGACCGACGCAGTATCAGGTCTCGAAAAGTGGTATCATGAAATTGGAGTACACAAGCTACCGCCTTAGTGCGTGGAGGGCATCAATATGGCGACACCCGTCCGATACTGCCGAGGATGTAACGAGGAGTTCACCACGACGGACGACGATCCCAGGTGTCCGCAATGCCGCGAGCAGATGACGGCGTGCGACGAGCCTCCTACTGTGGATCTGGCCGAAACGGTAGCGGCCGTCACGGAAGTGAAACGCCCGATCTCCACCGACCTCAGTCGCGATTTGGTGGGCAAACAGTTCGCTTCGTATACCATCGAATCGTTCGTAGGCAAAGGCGGCATGGCCTCGGTGTTCCTCGCCAGGCACAACACCCTGCATCGCCCCTGCGCCATCAAGGTATTGTGTCCCGAGCTACGAAGTCGCGATGACAGCTTCATCGACATGTTCATCGCGGAAGCCCGCGCCGCGGCGTCCATAATTCACCCGCACATCGTGACAGTACACAACATCGGTCAGGCCGATTCGCATCATTTCATCGAATTGGAGTACGTCCCGGGCGAATCCTTGCAGCACATCGTAAAGCGAGAAGAGAAATTTGATCCGCTTCGTGCGACCGGTTTTCTTGTGCAGACGTGTTCCGCGCTGGCGGAAGCTCATCGCTGCGGTCTCATACACCGCGATTTCAAACCCTCGAACATCCTCATTGGTTCACGAGACTACGCCAAGCTTGCTGATTTCGGATTGGCAAAGCGGATCTCGTCGGACGAGCCCAAGGCATCGGGCGAATCGCTTACGGGGACTCCGTATTTCATGGCACCCGAGTTGTTTCGTCGCGCAGCGGCGACGAAGCAGAGCGACGTGTACGCCGTCGGCATATCGTATTACTACCTGTTGACAGGGAAGTTCCCGTTCGTGGATCGGAAGATCATGCTGTTGGCTGCGAAGCACGCCGCAGCGCCGATCCCCGATCCTCGACGCGAGTGTCCCGATCTCCCGGACAGCGCGGTCGACTTCCTCAATCGTTGCATGGCAAAGAAGTCCACGGACAGGCTTCCCGATGGCGAGGCCCTTCTGGAGGAATTGCAGGTTGTCTCCCGTCGCCTTCGCGATGTGACATCATTAGTTGCCGAGGCACTGACGCAGATAGATGCGTCCTGGGAAGCAGAAGGAGACCGCATAGCCATCAATGTTCGGCTGCCAAATGGAAGGTCGCAACGAGTCTTCGTCGAAGAGACAGATTCCGGTCTTGGGTCGGAGCAACTGTTGAAGATTTACAGCCTGTGTTCTCCGATCGACGAAACCTACTATCGCCGCGCGCTCGAGTTGAACGCCAACATTTGCCATGGTTCTCTGGCAATTGAAGAGTTGGACGGCCAGCCGTTTTTCGTGATGGGCAACAGCTACCCGCGATCCACCTGCGATCCCGGAGAAATCCGCCACAGCGTGCGAGACATCGCAAATTGGGCTGACAAGGTCGAACATGCCCTGACCGGCCAGGACCAGCACTGACCGATTGCTGGGGGGCCGTCTCGACACCGGTCCTGCCATCCGTTTACCTCGTTCCCAAGCTCCCGCCCGCGAACGAGTTCGTAGAAACCATCCGCCACAATTCATTTGCGTGAGGTGCTGGCGAAGGTATCACTGTCAGGCGTGGGGACTTGCCGCCGCCCGACATCCAGCGTTAGCGGTTGACGTTTCCGCAGCCAGCGTCACTTTCTCGTCCTCCCCCAGATCTCTGAGAGTCACTACGACGAAATCGCCCACTTTCTCTGTAGAGATCAGGAAGTGAACTAGACGCTTGCCCGAGATCCCGGAGAGTTCCGGAGACGCAGGGATATCGGTGAGAGGTTTCCCTGTCGTCATGGTGTGCATAACGCTGTTCTTAATCGCGCAGCTCTTACAGTGTACCGCCTGCCCGCACGTGTCGGGGCCATCGGCGTATATGCAACCTAACGCGTAGCCGCCCAGCTGTCCTGTCATCTCGCAATGCTCTTTGGACATCAACGCCTTTGCGGCCGAGTTGGCGGCGAGAACGCGCCTGGTGTGTTGTACAACGATAGCCGGGGGCGGGAGCGAATCCAGAAATTCGTCCATCGGAACGCCAATTTCTTCAGCGACACCCGGAAGACACGCTTCACACACACCGTGGGAAACGTCGGTATGACCGTCGCCATCGGCGAGATCGTCACTAATGCACGCGTTGCACCAAGCACAGACTACCTTCATGCTGAATCCTCTCAGACAACGATTGATAGGTTCACCTTCAATACAAAAGTAGGTTGCCTGGAAAGGGCGTCAACCGCAGGACGACATGATGTCCAAGGTAAGGGCACCCTGGCAACTCGCTGGCTTGGAGCACCCGGAGGGACTCCGGAATCTCACGATGCTACATCTCCAAGGTAGACAAGTCACCGATGAAGGTCGCAAGAAGCTCAAGCAGGCTTTGGATGTAGTCGATCAGCCTGAGGACCAGTTTGTCGTTGAAGTAGTCGATCAAACCGATGCTGTAAACAAGGTGTTGTGGCGGCAGGTCAAGCTTGTGCCTTCCAAGGGCAAGGTAGACGAGATTGGCACTGATCGCGTTGATGTGATCTTGAAATCCGTGTTCCTTGGCTCGGTCCGAGACAAATGCCAGGGCTTCTGAATCAATGTCCAAGAGAGTGACGCTCGGCCGCTTCGCATCGCCTAAGGTTTCCAGTACGTCAAAAACTCCTCGCCCGCCCGCATTTCGAATTCATGGCACGACTTGCCGCGGTAGACAACGGAATTCTGCGAGGTGCCCAGGCGTTTCACCTGCAACTTTCCTCCCACCAACCGGAGATCCACGTGCTCTCGAGAAATCGCGATGTCCCACGGCACTTTCCATCCGTTGCGGGGCGCACGTCCGATTCGAATAGTGGTCTTTTCCGGAATCGTCTTGCGAAACCAGTCTCTGCTGTTGGGGCCGATTGCAAGAAGATCTGCCATGAAGTCCTTCTCCGGTCCCCCCAGACGCCCGTGAAGCCAATGAACCACTGTGCCCCCTACTATAACGTGTACCCCAGAGAAAACCATACTCTGCCATCGTCCATACTAGGGGCAATAACACCAATACAGTGGTTCTGTTCTGCTATACTGGCTGGCGTACGATCTTTCACTTGGCCCGATATGAAGGTGCACTGGATGCACGCAACGAATACTCGCCTTACGTGCGTTCTCGCGCGGTTGCTGTCTATTATCGTTCCCACGTTCGTTCTATTACCGCTTACCTTCGTCGTCCCTCGCCTGGATCCATTGAGCTTGCCACATTTCGACTTGACTGGCACATGGGCACTAGCGGCTTACTGGGTTTCCGAAAGCGGGGGCAAGTTTGGGATTCCCGTGGTCGGTACTCTGATGATTGTCTGTCTTGCCATCCGTTCAGGTCTCTCGGGTAGGCAGCGGGCTATCGAACTGCTGGCCATCGTCTTGGTCGTCGCCACCTTTCTGGGCGGCGGCGCCTATTTGAACGAGCATGTTGTCAAACCTGCATTTCACGTTCCGCGTCCTAACATCGTCGAGCTTGCCACGACGCCGTCCGATTCGCCGGCTTTGAAGATGGCTGCCGAAGGATTCTACCGCTTGCCGGACAAGGCTTCTCGTAGTGCGTATCTTGCAGGCATCCTCCGAGCACCGGACTTCGAAACGGTTCAATTGAACGAACGTATCCGGGAGCACTGGATTTCCGAGACGGGATATTCATTTCCGTCAGGCCACTCCTTCTCGTCCATGATGTTCGCGACTTTCTTCCTTGCAGTAGGGCTCACCGTGTTTTCAGGGCGGCGGTTGTGGATCTTCTACCTTCTCGCGCCGTGGGCCGTGATGGTCTGCTATTCGAGAACGATTCTGCGAGTGCATTCTCCAACGGATATATCGGTCGGCGGTTTCGAGGGTATTGTGGTCGGAATCTTGGCCTTTCTTGTCCTGCGAGGGATTCTCGCGACTGCTTCGCCCGACCGTGATCTATCCGTCAAAGACAATCCAACACAATCTCCATGACTACAAATAAGAAAACAACTACCGTCATGCCGGAGAGTCGCTCTCGGTCCATCGGTTCCATCGTGCTTGCCGTCTTTGCGATTGGCGTCTGCGTCGTTGCTGAAGTTGCCATCGTCGCTTCGCGTCACCGGTTCACGCGGTTCATCGAGGAATTTGAATTGGATGTTTCGTTGGTCACACGATTCGCCCTAGGCCCGGTTCTCCGGCGGCGCACTCTGCGAGCGCGTGGCCATGAAGTAGCGGCTCGGATTTC
>CAZUAH010000828.1:0-5014 GCA_964617665.1 uncultured Pirellulaceae bacterium | reverse complement strand
TTGCCCGCGGCGTCGCGATGAGCCTCATTCTGCTGCTGATCGCGATGCTTGTGACAGTGACCATCGCTTGGCTCAGTCGCGCTGATCGGGAGACGGTGACGTGATCTCTGATTTCGTGACGTTAAGCACAACGGCCGATCCCGTCATCAGCGCGGGCAATTTAACCGTCTCCAAAAGCGGCCAGGCTATCTGCCGCTTGGCTGAATTCACCGTGTTTCCCGGCGAACGCCTCGCCATCGGCGGTGCGAATGGCAGCGGGAAATCGACGCTGCTTCGCGTGCTTGGCGGACTCGAACGGGACTTCACCGGCACCTGCCGGATCGACATCCCGCCACGCGATCGAGCCTTCGTCCATCAGACGCCGTACCTGTTGCGCGGCACGGTCCTTTACAACGTGGCCTACGGTCTGGTGGCCCGATCGGTCAAGCGTTCGGAGCGTCGGCGGCTCGCCCTCGACTGGTTGGCGCGACTGGGCATCGCTGATCTTGCCGGCCGCCGTGTGGACAGCCTCTCCGGCGGGGAAGGCCGACGGGTCGCCCTTGCCCGCGCGTGCGTATTACGTCCGAAACTGCTGCTTCTGGACGAACCGCTGGCCGACCTCGACGAATCGGGCACGAGATGTGTCGAGGAAGCGCTCGCGGAACTTTCAGACGCGACGGTCCTCATTGCCTCGCCAATACCGCTTCCAGACGGTTTGGTCGCTCGGTGGGTGGAGCTGGGCTGCTAGACAGTCATGCCACGTCCGGCCGGAGCATCCCTTGCCAACGTCGTCGAGGATGTTCCAGCACGACAGCACTATCGTCATCGCGTAGAATCCACGAGCTTCACACCGCAATGCACCATATCGGAAGGATCGCTTGGATAGTGTCAATTGATGGTGGTGATTTCCCCACCGTTTCTCGTACACAGCGCACGAAACATCGGCAAACCGACATCGTCAGTAATGACTCGAGTCGAACCGTCCATCAGCACAAAGTTGCAGCCGGCCGGATGCGGACCGTGAAAGGATGATGGGCTGCTGGTCGGACCGTTGGGCACTCCTGAGCGTGCATGTACGAGGATTGCTGTAATCGGCGGACGCCATTTATGACAGGGTGGATCGGCTGGAGGGTAATACTGAGGATGGGGCGGGCTCGACTGATTGTAAACGACGTTCTGCCGAGGAACGACGCCAACCCACGTGCTTTCCGCGATCCGGCTCATCCGTTCTCCGATACCGATGGTGTGCGACAAGCCATCGAGAATGTCTGACGACTGAATGCGGCTGTTTCGATGAAACACGCCGTTAAACGGCTGCTGCTCGTATGCGCCATAGTTCGGATCAACGCTATTCCCACCACCCAGGCAACCTACATAACTGCATACGGCGGCATCGGTAAGCGCGGTCGGAGAATTGGTCTCCACTGGTGGGCTTCCGCAAGTGGCGACCTGGATCAGCCGTCCGCTCGTGTCGCTGGGACAGAGGAAGAGGTCCACGGACGTCCGACGGGCTTCGGCGTTTTCCGCCGCCGTGATCGGCAGATTGAAGTCGATGCGGTTGTGCAGGTTTTCCTGTTCGAGGTACGGCAGCAACAGGGCGAAGAAACTCCACCCGGGTCCTAGTTCATCCGGGAAGCTGCGCGTGTTGCCCGTCTGGTAAGACCAGTTCGGATCAGCCAATGTCGAGATAAACCCGGAAGGGAAAGTCCTGTGACTGCTATGGTAACTGTGCAGCGCCGCCCCCATCTGTTTCAGGTTGTTCAGGCATTTGGTGCGGCGGGCCGTTTCGCGAGCTTGCTGTACGGCTGGAAGGATAAGAGCGACGAGAACTCCGATGATCGCAATGACCACCAGCAATTCGATCAAGGTGAAAGCGTGATGGCGATTCATGAGAGTGAGTGCTCCCAAAGAGGTTCAACAACGCTGGCCACAAATGGCACCGCCGTGCCATTTGATCGCCGATTGTACCTACGGTGCTGAACAGAATCAACCGGCCTCGCATTTCCCTTTTGCCAGACGCTGTCGTGAGTCCTAATTCAGCAATTGTCGCACTGTGGACGTCTCTCTAAATGCGCCGTTCTACGGAAATTGGAAAGCCGTGCGTCAAACTTTGCAACAAACAACTCGTCCGGCGCGTTGAGCTGTTCGTAGTACTGCCTCTAGGCGAAGTCTTCCGGACTGGTGAGCGTTGCGGGGAACTGCCGTTGAAAGGCGGTATTACGAACAGGTCGCCGCGTCGGCCAACTTCTCGATCCGTACGGCGCAGACTTTCGTCTCGGGAATCTTGGCCACCGGGTCCAGGGCCGCGTTGGTTAGGACGTTCGTTGGAGCCTCGGCGAAGTGAAATGTCAGCGACACGACGCCGGGGGGGCAGGTGTCGGTGACTCTCGCTCGGACTTCGATCTCGCCGCGGCGCGATGATACGCGGAGCATCTCGCCGTCGGAGATTCCCAGATTCGCAGCATCCTCCGGATGGATCTTCAGCAACTCCTGGCCGTCCAGATCGTCCAGGCCCTTTACACGCCGGCTCATCGTGCTGGTGTGGAAGTGGTAGAGGCTCCGGTCGGTTGTGAGAATGAGCGGGTACTTGTCGTCCGGGAGTTCGGCTGGTTCCTTGTACTTGAGCGGCATGAACTGGCCTTTGCCTCGGGCGAAGTTCTTGGAATGCAGGAAAGGCGTTCCCGGGTGGTCCGCGTTGGGACATGGCCACTGGAGTCCGCCATTCTCGAGACGCTCAAAAGCCATGCCGCCATAACTTGGCGTGACGGATGCGATCTCGGCCATGATCTCTTCGGGCTCTGTAAAGTCAAATCCCTTGGCGTCCATCCGCTTGGCAATCTCACACACGATCCACCAGTCGGGTTTCGAGTCACCCACCGGTTCGATCGCCGGGCGGACGCGTTGGACTCGACGCTCGGTATTCGTATTAGTGCCATCTTTCTCGGCAAAGCTGGCGGCGGGAAGGATGACGTGTGCGAACTTGGCCGTCTCGGTGAGGAAAATATCCTGGCAGACAAGGAACTCGATCTGCTCAAGGGCTTCTTGCACGTGATTTGCATCGGCGTCGGCCAAGATCGGATTCTCGCCGACCATGTAGAAGGCCGTGACCTTTCCGTCTGTGATTGCGTGGAAGACTTCCGTAAGGGGAAGCCCCAGCGATCCACTCAATTCGCAACCCCAAGCTTCCTCGAACTTCTTTTTGACGTTCTCGTCGATCACCTTTTGGTAGCCGGGATAGACATTCGGCAAGGCGCCCATGTCGCACGCGCCTTGTACGTTGTTTTGCCCGCGAAGCGGATTCACGCCCGTGGAGGGCTTGCCGATATTGCCGGTGAGCATTGCCAAATTGGCCGTTGCCATCACGTTATCGGTGCCGTGGGTATGTTGAGTGATGCCCATGGCGTAGCAAAGCGACGCTGGCTTCTTCGTTGCGTAGGCTCGTGCTGCCTCTGCGACCTTCTCTTTGGGTACGCCGGTCGTTTCTTCCACGAAATCCAAATCGAAATTCGCGAGCGATTCCTTGAAGGCGTCGAAGTTCTCGCACCTTTCGGCGATGAACTGCTTATCCTGCAGGCCTTCGTCGACGATCACGCGCATCATGCCCATCAGCAAAACGACATCCGTTCCCGGTTTGTGTTGCAGAACGATCGAAGCGTGCTCGGCCAGTTCGATTTCTTTAGGGTTGGCGACGATCAGAGTCGCACCGCGTTTTGCGGCTTCCTTTATGTTCAGCGACAGCACGGGATGCGCCACGGTGGTGTTGGTGCCGATGGCAAAGATGCATTCCGCATGACGAAGTTCTTCGACGCTGTTGGTCATGGCGCCGCTGCCGAATGATGTGACCAGACCGGCCACAGTTGGGCTATGTCACAACCTGGCACAATGATCGATACTATTCGTACCCATCACCGCCCTGGTGAATTTCTGGATAACGTAATTGTCCTCGTTCGTACATTTGGCCGAGGCCGTCGACGCAAACTGGTCGCCCTTGCGTTTCGAGAACTCTTTCGCGCACAGATCCAACGCCTCGTCCCACGACGCTTCGACGAATTCCCCGTTCTTCTTGATCAACGGCGTCGTCAGACGATCCGGATGATTGACAAACTCGTTCCCGAATCGGCCCTTGACGCAAAGACGACCTCGATTCGCCGGACCATCGGGATCGCCGCGCGAACTGACGATCTGATCACCACGTGTGCCCAGGTAAATGCTGCAACCGACGCCGCAGTAGGGACAAACGGTCTTGACCTCGCGTGACGGCGTCTTGAACACCTTTGGCACGAGCGCGCCTACAGGGCACCGCACGACGCACTCGCCGCAGGAGACGCACCGCGAGTCCTTCATGCCCTTGTTTCCGAACGTGCTGATTAGCGTGTTCACGCCTCGGAAGCCGTAATCCAACGCGTTCACGCCGACGATCTCGTCACACGTGCGAACGCAGATGCCGCAGAGTATGCATTTGCCGTGATCCAGATTGAAAAACGGATTTGACGTGTCGACCGGCAAGGCCTCTTCGCGTCGCCGCAGCCTTGCGAGCCGATCTTCGTCAATGCCGACATAATTGGCAACTCGTTGGAGCTCACAATTGTTATTCTGGGCACAGCTCAGGCAGTCGCCGTCGTGGTTCACCAGCAGCAATTCCACGGCGATCCGGCGCACTTGGTTGATCGTCTCGCTTTCGGTCCGCACGACCATGCCATCCTCGGCCGGCGCGAGACAGGACAACGCTTGGCGACCCTCGACCTCGACCATGCACACGCGGCAGACACCGACGGGCTTCAAATCCGGATGATGGCAGAGGTGCGGGATATAGATGCCCGCGGCGGCAGCCGCGTCCAGGATGGTCATGCCCGGTTCGGCCGTGGTCTTTTGTCCGTCAATTGTTAGCGTGAGTTTCTCCACGATGGGATTCCCTTTTTCTGGCTGAATGAGGCTTGAACCTCTGTTGCAGGCGTCTTGCCCGCGCACTCTCATTGCTCTGGCACCTATGCCGTTGGCGCCACTTCGTCAATCTCCTCCGGCTCCGAAGCCCTCT
>CAZUAH010000827.1:0-5017 GCA_964617665.1 uncultured Pirellulaceae bacterium | reverse complement strand
CACGCGGGACCCCGCGTTGACACCTCCAGGGCGCTTTGTCGTTCTTATCCCCGAGACCACGCTCGCAGGCGAGCTTCGCCTGGGCCAGCGGCACGGTGCAGAGCTATGATGCTGGCACGCACGCGCGCACGTAGGGGAGACGGGAAGCCACCGTTCCCACCGCCACCGAGCCGTCGAGGGGTCCATGCGTCGAACACCCGCCTTCCTCCTCTCACTCTTCCTACTGTCCACCTTGGCCTGGTTTGTCGATCCGCCCCAGGCGCTCGCGAGCTGGACGCTGGGCACGCAGGTGTCGCTCTACACCGAGCAGTCTGTCAATGCGGTAGTCATCGCCGACCTCAACGGCGATGACCTTGAGGATCTCGCCGCGGTCACTTCGTACATTTCGCCGAGCTACCTCGAGACCTTCCTCCAACAGCCCGACGGCACCCTGGAGGCCGCCCAGGTCGTTGCGCTCCCCGAATTCACTGTCTCAGACAGCCTGGTCGCCGGGGACCTCGACGAGGACGGTTTGGCCGATATCGTTGTGGGACACGGCTACGGTGTGAGCGTCTTCCTGTCCCGTGAAGACGGAACGCTGGCCGAGCCAGTGCTCGTCTCGGGCGATTGGAGCGCCATGCTCGCCCTCATCGACGCAGACCTCGACGGGCACCTGGATTTGGCCGCCGTCGCCCCTGGCACTGGGAGCCTGTGGCTGGGAGATGGGACCGGGCTCCTCGAGGACGCTGGCGAGCTGGGCGCTGCGCCGGATGATCTGTTCGATCTCGAGACCGGCGACATGGACGGCGATGGCGACGAGGATCTCGTGGTGTTCTCGGGCGTGGGGCAATCCGAGGACAACCTGGTGGTGCTGCTCGCCACGCCATCCGGACTGGTGCGTGATCGGGGCATCCGGCTGGATGGGTGGACGTCGTTCAATGGGCTGGGCGTAGGCGACCTGGACGGCGATGGCCTGGACGACCTCGCGGTGTCCCGCAACGGGAACTCGCCCACCTGGATCCTGCGGTGGTCCCAGGGGGAGGGAGGCCAGTTCGACCAGCTCACCAACCTCGAGACCTACGACATCCCCGCCCCCCTTGTGGTGACCGACATCGACGCTGACGGGGACGAGGATCTGGTGGTCGGCCACTCGGGCTGGTTGGCGGTCGGCGTCTACTTGCAGGACGCGGGTGGGTTGCTCACACCGGAGCACATCTTCACCGCCTACGAGGCCTACTACACGCCTCAGGGTATCGCGGTGGGTGACCTCGACGACGACGGCTGCCCGGATCTCGTCAGCGTGTGCACGAGCAGTGCGTTGACGATCCGATACGGGCAGGACTGCGGCCCTGAACAGCCCGCCGCGGACACCGACGGCGACGCGGTGGCCGACGAGGAGGACAACTGCCCCGGGCTCGCCAACGCTGATCAGGCCGATCTGGACGGAGACGGCATGGGCAACGCCTGCGATCTTTGCCCCCAGGATCGCGACCCCGATCAGCTCGACGAGGACGGTGACGGGATCGGTGACGCCTGCGACATCTGCCCCGACCTGGCGGATCCCGAGCAGGCCGACCGCGACGCCGACGGGCTGGGCGACGCCTGCGACGCCTGCCCTGACGCCTTCGACGACGGCACCGACACGGACGGCGACCTTCTGCCCGACGCCTGCGACCTCTGCCCAGCATGGGCGGACTCGCAGCAGGTGGACGCCGACGGGGACGGTTTCGGGGATCCATGCGACTGTGCGCCCGACGACCCCAGCGAGCCCGGACCGGACCGAAGCTGTCCCGGCGCGGCCGCCCCACAGCCTCCCTCTGGCGGCTGCGACAGCCGGGGTGGGCCAGCCCACGGGTTGCTCGCCCTCGGCGCGATGCTCTGCCTGCTCGGCCCCCTCCGGCGCCAGCGCTGCGCGGCGCTGCTGCTCGTGGCCGCCGGCACGGCGAGCGCCTCCAACTACCACCTCGACGACGTCCAGTCGACGGAGACCTGGGCCTACAGCCCGGCCGTCGCCATCGGCGACGTCACGGGTGACGGGCTCGCCGATGTGGTGCTGGCGGGTACCACCCTGGGGTGGGGGGCCGAGGATCCCTTCGCCTGGACCGTGCAGGTCTACGCCCTTGGAGATCATGCGCTCCTCGAGCCCGTCGCCCGGGTACCCTACCTCGCCCTCGATGAGGGCTGGCCCTCCTGGCCCTGGGGCGACGTGATCCTGGCCGACCTGGACGAGGACGGGACCCTGGATGTGATCGTCGCCCATCAGCTGGGCGTGGAGGTGCTTCTGGCCGACGCGGCGGGGGCCCTGGCCCAGCCAGTTCGCTGGCACGACGGCCTGGCGGTGCTCGCCGTGGCACTCGACGCGGACGAGGACGGCCACATGGACGTCGCCGTCACCGACTGGGACGGCACGATCACGCTGCTCCGCGGCGACGGTACCGGGGGGCTGCCAGGCAGCGCCAGCTTCGCGGCCAGCACCGACACCTACGGCGACCTGTGCACCGGAGATCTCAATAGGGACGGGCACACCGACCTGGTGGTGTCCGACCGTAGCCAGTTGACCGTGCTCAACGGGGCAGGAGACGGCAGCTTCACCGCGAGGGAGGTGATCGCCCTGGACTTCTACGCCAGCGGTATCGCCGTGGGCGACGTGGACGACGACGGGCGGGAGGACCTGGTGGTCGCCGAGGACGCCAACAAGCCGGCCTACCTCCACACCTGGCTGCAGTCCGACGAGGGCGAACTGGTACGCGACCGGAGCCTCAGGACCGAAGACCTCCCCGAGGGGGTGATCGCGGTAGACCTCGACCTGGACGGCCGGGTGGACGTGGCCGTCAACCACGCGACCTACGCCTTGGCCGGCTATCACCTCCAGGGTGCTGGGGGACTCCCCGACGAGAGCGGCCTGACCGTCGTGCCCGGAGCCACGAGCACGCTGCGGTCGATGGCAGTGGGTGACGTGGACGCGGACGGGTGCCCCGATCTGGTCTTCACGGCCAGCGGCACAGGCATCTTCCTGCACTCGGGGCTGAGCTGTACCGACGGGAGCGCGGCCGACGACGACTTCGACTGGGTCCGGGACGCCGAGGACAACTGCCCCGGTGTCTCGAACGAGGAGCAATATGACGGCGACTGGGATGGCGTGGGCGATGCCTGCGACGCCTGCCCCGAGCTGGCGAATCCCGACCAGGACGACCTGGACTGCGACGGAGTACGCGACGCGGACGACCTGTGTCCCACGCAGGCGGACCCAACCCAGCCTGACAGTGACAACGACGGCGTAGGCGACGCCTGCGACCTCTGCCCCTGGGTGGCCGATCCCAGCCAGGAGGACGGCGACGGCGACGGTGTCGGGGATGCGTGCGACCTGTGCCCCCTCGATTCGGATGCAGCACAACACGACACCGACGGCGATGGCCGCGGGGACGCCTGCGACCTCTGCCCCGAGCACTTCGACGACGGTGACGACACCGACGGCGACGGGGTGGGCGATGCCTGCGACAGCTGCCCCGTGGAGTTCGACTCCGATCAGGCCGACCGCGACGGGGATGCCTGGGGCGACGCCTGTGACTGCGAGCCCGACGATCCTGCCTGGCCGGACGCCACGGGACAATGCCCAGACGAAGAGCCGACCCAGACAGCGCAGGGTTGCGGCTGCGCGGGCCGGGCTGGCTCGCTAGGATGGCTCCCGGTCCTGCTGGCGGCGGTGCTGGGTCGCAGAGATCGACGCAACGGTGTGGTACCCGACCCCCTTCCAGCACCTGATCACGGGCGGTGACGGTGTGGAGGCGCGGTCCGATGGGACCTCGGCCTCCCGCTTCACCCTCGGCGAACTACTGCAACGCATCAATACGCTCATCCCGCCCCAAGGAAAGAGCGGGAGCCCTTCGCGCTGTGCAGCAGCCTGGCGTCTTCACGTCCATCGCGTCTGGCGCAGCGTTTTCAAAGACGTTGTGGGCGTTGTGGGCGGCCACGATGGCCTGCGACGATGCCTCGTCTTGGCTCGGTCCGTCCACATCGTCCGCATCGTCGTCAGCGTCCATGGCCCGCTGGTCATGCCCGGCCTGGACGCTGCCTCACCCTTCAACCAAGATCACGAGACCCCGACAGACTTTCTGGACGAATTCCGCCAGAGTTTCCGGACGCTGCACGTGCGGCCTACCGTGTCGGTGTCGAAGAATGCTCAGGAAGTCTGTCAACGTGGTGGAGCGACGATGCCGTATCGTTTCATGCGCCGGTACAGAGTGACGCGGTCCATCCCCAAGGCCGCGGCGGTGCTGTCACGGTGCCACTCGTGGGCCGCCAGGGCGCGGCGGATGGCTCGCTCTTCCTCGGGTCCGGGCTGACTCCGATAGCGGGTGGGGCGTCGTGTGGGCTCTGTGGCTGGTTCCGTGGAGGCCCGTCTATGGGAGGCGCCGGGTGGTGCGTTGATCTCGGAAGGAAGGTCCTCGGGCTCCACGACGGGGCCAGGCGCGAGCGCCACTACATAGTCGATAGCATTGATCAGTTCGCGTACATTGCCGGGCCATTCGTGTGCTTCGAGTGCTCGTACGGCGCTGACGGACAGCTGTAGCGGTGTGCCGCCGTCGCTCCGTTGGCGCCGTTGAAGCAGCGCGCCAGCCAACAGTGGAATGTCTCCCACCCGTTCTCGTAGAGGGGGCAGGTGCACGGGGATGACTCTCAGCCGGTAATACAAGTCTTCGCGAAAGCGGCTCGGCTGGGTGGTCCACTCGGCTGGGTGGTCCACAACGGCCAGGAATCGAGGCACCTTGCAACGCCGAGAATGACCTGGTCAAATGGCCGGTCCAGAGCCGATCCAGAACCACCAGGATCCGCTCGTAGGGCCCGCGCGACGAGGTCCGGACTCGCAGGGGTCCCGAAGACCTGCGAACCGTCGAAAGTTCGACGATCCGTTCGACAGTTCGACGCGCTGGCGGCCGAAAACAGGCTTTGTAGGCTCTCCGGGATCTGGCACGCCACGTGCGAATGCCCGCGGTCATGGCCACGACCGTCGACTATCAGCGCACCACCGTCGAGCTCC
>CAZUAH010000826.1:0-5035 GCA_964617665.1 uncultured Pirellulaceae bacterium | reverse complement strand
CCTGACGATACAGGTATTGCACGTCGATTTCCTCGACGTCAGCCGCCTCGATCGACTCGCCACCCTTGTAGTTCCGCTCGATGACCGTACCGCGGAGCAGGTTTCTCAACCGCAACGTATAGATGGCATTGCCTTTTCCCGGTTTGCGGAAGGTCGACTCTACAACCAAATACGGATCGCCGTCGATCTTGACCTTCAGTCCCTTACGAAAATCGCTAGTCTTGTATGTAGCCACGTTTTTTCTTCCCTACTTCGTCTTTCTTGATCGAGTGGTTAGCATTTGGTAGATCGAGTCCTGACCCACGAGGCCAATGTGAGCATTCTAGCGTATGGCAATGATCCTGTCCGCGCCACTTGCGCAGATACCTGCATCTGGCGCGAGGCCATGAAAACGGCCATCCGTGACCCAATTGGGCTTTGCAGAGCCGTCGACCTGTCGCCGGAAGTGCAGGAAGCGGCCATACGAGCCAGTCGTGATTTTCCCGTATTCGCCCCGCTTGGGTACGTCACTCGCATGCGCCACGGGGATCCCAACGATCCGTTGCTGCGCCAAGTCCTGCCCGTGGTCGAGGAACTGCAGCCCACTCCAGGTTTTGCAGCCGATCCTGTCGGTGACGCTACGGCTGCCGTGAGCCCTGGCCTGCTGCACAAATACCACGGCCGAGCGTTGATGATATCGACCGGGGCCTGTGCAGTCCATTGCCGCTACTGCTTTCGTCGGCACTATCCATACGGGCAAGGGCCACCTCGGTCGTCGCAGTGGTCGGCAGCTCTGGACCAAATCGGCAACGATGAGACGATCGAGGAAATCATCCTCAGCGGCGGCGACCCGCTGACGCTAGTCGACTCAGTGCTTGAAGAATTGGTGTACCGATTGGCCGAAATCCCTCACCTCAGACGCCTCCGCATTCACACTCGGCTGCCCGTCGTCATTCCCGAACGCGTGACCGACTCGCTGATCGCCTGGCTTTGCGGTACTCGCCTCGCCCCGGTTGTCGTGGCCCATGCAAATCACGCCCAGGAACTGGATGAAGACGTGGCGGCAGCACTCGGCAAGCTGACCGGCGCAGGTGTTCCGCTGCTGAATCAGACGGTGCTGTTGCATGGCGTTAACGACAATGTCGAGGCGTTAGTCGAGCTCTCCCAACGTCTGCTTGATTGCCGAGTGATGCCCTACTACTTACACCAACTGGATCGAGTCGCCGGAGCGGCACATTTCGAGGTGCCCGTCGACAGAGGCTTGCAGATAGTAGCACAGATGCGAGCCACTCTGCCCGGTTACGCTGTTCCTCGATTCGTCCAAGAGATACCCGGCGCTCCCTGCAAGCGAGTGCTCGCCTGACGGTCTTGACCGCCAATCTGACATTCTGATAAGAAATCACACCATGCTTACCGACAACATCCTGGATCTTATTGGCAACACGCCGCTTCTGCGTCTGAAGGGCGAAAACATCTTCGCCAAGGCCGAGTTTCTAAACCCGGGCGGCAGCATCAAAGACCGTATCGCATTGGCCATGATCGAGGTGACCGACGACGAAGCCATCGAGACGAGTCGCGAGTTGGGTCGCGATCTTGGACTGCTGGTTGGCATTTCGTCCGGAGCCAACGTCTGGGCCGCGCGGCAGCTCGCCCGTCGCATCCAAGGCAACGTTGTCACCGTACTGCCAGACCGCGCCGAGCGCTATTTCAGCACGTCGCTGATGTAGCGGTCGGAACCGGCCTACGATACCAGCCAGTGTGGCAACGCAGAATGCTGTACCGCGCCGACCCTACAGCTTTTTCAGTTGTTGCTTGAACTGCTTCAAGCCGTTCTTGTACGCGGTCGCCCAATCTCCATTGCAGCCAACCGGCTTGCGATATTTCACCATCGAGGCGACTGCGTCGGCGACGGTGAAGGGTGTCTTCACGCGGCGTTTCCGTCGCAAGTTCGACTCATGGGCCGCCAGGGCCGTAACCGCTGCGCCCAGCGCTGGCCCTTCTTCGTTCAGAAGGCGCTTCAAATCGCGGCCCAGCACGGAGGCCAGGATTTCGCACATCAGGTCGCTGCGTCCCACGCCGCCCGATACCGTGATTTCCTCGATATCGCAACCGATGCTTCGATGCGCCTTCACGTGCGATTCGACTCCCAATGCGATCATGTACGCCACGGCTTCCATCGACGCGCGTCGGCGAACACCGCGGTTCCTTGGTGGGCTGGTCTTCACCCACTGATCGCCTTTCTTCCGGAACCACCGAATTCCCTTCTTGGCATTCGTGATCCCCAGCGATGGTTCCGCATTTGGGAAAGGCATGACCATGACGTCACTCGCTCCGGGCGGTACAGCACGGGCTTCCTCCTCCAAGGCTGCCCATTCCTTTTTGCTCCACGTCTTGTCAGCCCCGACTGCGTCGTTCAATACCTGCGCGCCGTTGCTGTAGCATCGCATCAGCAGATATGGCCCCCAGTTCAAACACATGATGTCCAGATTTTTCACGTCGGGCAACTTGGCCGAGGATGAATTCACGACGGCCGATGTGCCGAGGATCACTGCCATCTGCCCGTCGTTTACGGCGCCGCCGCCCACAAGACCAGCTTGCTGGTCGTCCGAGGTAGGGTAGATCACGGGCCGATACTTCAGATCCACGCCGGCTTCAATGGCCACGTGTTTCGCCAGCAGACCAACCGGTTCGTATTGGTCGACGATTCTGGGCAACTGATCCCAAGCAAGTGTCCGATACTTCGCTTTCGCCAGGGCCCGCAACATCTTGCGATTCCATTTGCGATCCACAAAGCTCATCATGCCGGTGGACGCCGCCGCCGATACACTGGTGACGTCGAAGTTGCCGGTCAGGTAACCCGCGGCAAGCGGTCCGTGTGTAAGAATGCGATAGGTCCGCTTCCAGTCGGCCAGCTTCAAGTATTTGTCATCCTCGTTCTGGACATCGGCGTCCTCGTCCTTGACCAAGTGGCTCAGACTGTATCGATCAGCCCAGGGACCGCCGATCAGGTCTTTGACGGCCCCGGGACCACCCAGACGCTTTTCGCCCTGCGCTCGATAGGCCGCCAGCGTTTGATCGTTCCAGCATATGGCACGGCGGACGGGCAGTCCGTTTTCGTCGATGCGTCCCCCGGTGTGGTGCGTCGCGGAGATTCCGCCAGTCACCCAATCGTTCAGCCGGTCCTGCCCCTTCAACTGTGCGGCAATTCCTCGCACACTGGCGCGCGCCTGGCCCTCCAATTGCAGCAGGTTCAATTCCGAGGTGTTTTCATCCGGCGGATCGCCTTTCCAGAGGTCGGTTGGCAGCCGTACTTCGGCCAGTACCTGACCGGTCATATCAAATGCTAAACACTTCACCTCGCCGGTGCTGAAATCCCAGCCTGTTATGATGCTTCGCTGCGGTGTGCAGAGTTTCTTCTCTGTCATCGGTCGTCTCCTAGGGGCGTCTCCTCTCCTCGTGCCAACAGCTGTGGCACGCCCAATCTACCAACCCCACGCCAGTCTGTACAGAAGTCCGCCCCCTACCAGTCTTCGTCAACCGCTTCGTACGGATCCTCGTCCCTCAGCCTTTCGGCCTTCGTTCTGAGGCGGACGAGGAGTTCGCGTTTGCCATCGGAGAGGAGTTCCGGAGAGATCTTGTCCATCACCTTCAGCGCCTGGCCCGGCCGCTTCTCGACTTCCGTCAGGACGTGAGCGAGCCTCAGCCGTACCTGCGGTTCATGTTCTCGATACTGCCGTAGGTATTCGACCATCGGCTCTACGGATTCAGACCACATCTTCTGTTCGTGATAGGTCGTGATCAGTTTGAGGAAGTCGGCTTCGGGCAGTTGCCAGTCCTCGATAGTACGGCCCATCTTCTGATGGGCCTTGTACGCCAACTCGGGGCGTCTATCCACGATGATCCCGCGAATCTGTGCCAATGCTGACTCGCGTCGTTCGTGCTGTTTCTCTTGCCATTCGTCGCTCTGGCGACGCAATTGCTCGAACTCGTCGTCCGACATCGTGTTTCGGCCAGACAAGACAGAAAAGAGGTCCCAGTTCTCGCAGTCAACCCAGCCCTTCTTTAGCATGCCCACGGCCAGAACGAGACCAGCGGCAGCACCCATCAAATGCAGAACTTGGCTCGTAATCAAGAAAGCGATATCACCGCCAAGAAGGATCACCGTCAGTGTCCACGTGGCGACCTCAATACACACGGCCACAATGCCCAGGACGAGAATCGTGCAATCGAAATGGAATGGCCGATAGTAGACGAACAGAAGGCAACTCATCTCGTTCTTCGGGGCCCAGATCAGAGCCATGGCCACGATGCCAAAAATAGCAGCCGATGCGCCCAACGATCCGCCACCGCTTGCCCCCAACGTCAGAGTCTGTTCCACCGCGCACTGCACGACGCCGATCGCCAGGTACACGACTAGGAATCGCCACCAGCCGATCTTCCCTTCCACCACCAAGCCAAACCCCCACAGGCAGAACATATTGCCAAGCAGGTGCATGAATCCGGCGTGAAGGAAATTCGACGTCACCCACTGGACCGGGTGCAATCCCTCGCCCCATTGCAGAATCCACGGCTCGACCTGCTCTGGCTCCGCGCCCAATACAGCGGAAAAAACCAGCGCATTGACGACGATCAAGCCGACAGTCGCAAACGGCCAATGGTAGATCGGTGCGTCGGTTTGGTAGGGAAAGAACATTGTTGGTGTCCAATGGCTCAGATGAGTGATTCGCTCGACCGGGCCATCTATTGGCCCCTCCGGGCCAACAGGTTCACATTATGCGCGATTTCACTTCGTGGTAGAATCTGTGCAAGGAGCGGGACACGATGACCACGATCGAACACGCAATGCTGGGAATCAACGGTGCATTGTCTGTCGGGTTGCACCGACGATGGGGTTGGCAGATTGTAGCCCTGGCCGGTGTTGCGGCCACAAGTCCGGACTGGGATGGCATTTTCCTTCTCAGCAATTCTGTCTTCCTGACAGAAGGGCACCGCGTTTGGGGCCACAATATCTTAGTGTGCGTCCTCGTTGGCCTTCTTCTGGGAGGTGGCGACTACT
>CAZUAH010000825.1:0-5037 GCA_964617665.1 uncultured Pirellulaceae bacterium | reverse complement strand
CCATGGACGCTGGAGAGATCCTAGTTGATAGCGGTTTGATCGATCGCGAGCAGTTGGCGCGCTCGCGAGAGCACGAGAGCACTTCCGTGTTGGATGCCGCTATCGAATTGAAGTTCGTTGACGAAGAGGACGCGCTGCGCGCCGTTGGCGGCGCGGTTGG
The DNA here is from genome assembly GCA_964617665.1 of uncultured Pirellulaceae bacterium. Taxonomy (GTDB): domain Bacteria; phylum Planctomycetota; class Planctomycetia; order Pirellulales; family Pirellulaceae; genus JADHUC01. The sequence continues at coordinate 4,877 of CAZUAH010000825.1, read as the reverse complement.
GCTGGAATATGTCGACTTGGCGACCATGGAGGAGGACAAGGATCTCGACACTATCCTGGATTCCTTCCCACAGAAGTTGATCTATCGGGAGTCGTTGTTTCCCATCCGCCGACAGAACGGCGCCCTGATCGTAGCGACCAGCAACCCGTTTGATCTCTACCCGCTCGACGAGGCCAGTGCCGCAACCGGCCTGTCCGTGTTGCCAGTGCTGGCCGGCCGAGACGAAATCGCCAAGCTGATCAAGAAACACCTTGGAGTCGGCAGAGAGACGGTCGAAGGGCTGATCGCCCAAACGGAGGAAGAAGACGAGGTCCAACTGCTGGAGGACATCGAGACGGACGGCTCGGAACTGTCCGAAATGGCTCAGGAGGCGTCCGTAATACGGCTGGTCAACGAGATTCTGCTTGAGGCACTGGAATCGCGAGCCAGCGACGTGCACGTCGAATCGCAGCCCGACGGATTGGCAGTCCGTTATCGCATCGACGGCATATTGCACCCGCAACCCATGCCTCCGGAGATCCATCGGTTCCAGGCAGCGATCATCAGCCGATTGAAAATCATGGCGCGGATGAATATCGCCGAGAAACGGCTGCCGCAAGATGGTCGCATCAAGCTGAAAGTCAAAGGTCGCGACATCGACGTCCGTGTTTCGGTCATTCCCATGATCCACGGCGAAGGCATCGTGATGCGGCTATTGGACAAAAGCGCGATGGTCTTCGAGTTGAAGGCGCTGGGGATGGAGAAAGAGGTATACAGCATCTACCGGAAGCTGATCGATCTGCCGCACGGGATCATCTTGTTTGTCGGCCCGACGGGCTGTGGCAAGACGACCAGTCTGTACGCCTCGTTGCTGGAGATCAATCGGCCGGACATCAAGATCGTCACGACCGAAGATCCCGTCGAGTACCAGCTCCAGGGCATTAATCAAATTCAAGTTCACTCGAAAATCGGCCTGACGTTTGCCCGCTCGCTGCGCAGTATCCTGCGTCATGATCCCGACGTCGTATTGGTCGGTGAGATTCGCGATTTGGAGACGGCCGAGAACGCCATCCAGGCCTCGTTGACCGGTCACTTGGTCTTCAGCACATTGCACACGAACGATGCCGCGGGTGCCTACACACGTCTGGTGGATATGGGCGTGGAGCCATTCTTGGTCTCCAGCACTGTCGAGGCGGTGATGGCTCAGCGGTTGGTACGTCGTTTGTGTGAGCGCTGCAAGCGGCCTTTCGATCCGAATCCCGATGAATTGCCGGACGATTTCCCTCTGGAGGCATTGGCGGACGGTCAACTATATGAACCCGTGGGCTGTCGAGAGTGTCGACACGTCGGGTACAGGGGCCGGTTGGGTATTTTTGAATTGATGGTGACCACCAAGGCGATTCGCCACTTGGCTCACGAGAACGCCAGCACGTGGGAAATCAAGAAAGCAGCGATGGAGAATGGAATGGCCACGCTGCGAGTGGACGGCTGGAAGAAAGCGTTGCACGGAAACACCAGTATCGATGAAATCGTTCGAGTGACCAAGGGAGATCGGGAAGCCGAACTTCTAGCTTGACCAGACCTGCCAACCACCATGCCTGACTTTGCCTACATCGCCCGCGACGCTAAAGGTGAGAAAGTGACCGGTACGGTCGCCGCGGGCTCGGAACGTGAAGCCATATCGATTCTTTCGGGCGACTCGCTGTTTCCGGTTGAAGTTGCGGCGCAGAAGTCGAAGGGTGCTGCGCTTAGCCACAAACGGGTGAGTCCCCAGCTAATGGCAAACACGTACAGCCAGTTGGCCTCGCTGATTCGCAGCGGCGTCCCCATGCTGCGTTCGGTCGGTGTGATTCGTCACCAGACTTCCAATGCGCGTCTGAAAGACGTGATGGACGATATCTACCGTCGTATCGAGGATGGGGCGACGCTGGCGGACGCGATGAGTCGCTACCCTCGCGTTTTCAACGACATGGCCATTAACATGACGCGAGCCGGTGCTGAAGGCGGTTTCATGGAAGACGCCCTGGATCGCGTATCGAAGTTCACCGAAGAGCAGGAGGACTTGAAGAGCCGCACTGCCGGCGCTTTAGCGTATCCGCTTTTCTTGGCCGTCGTGGGCACGCTGGTCGTGGGCGGGTTGATCATCTTCTTCGTGCCCATGTTCGCCACGATGTTCGAGAGTCTTCGCCAACGGGGCGAACTGCCGGTTCTGACCGACTGGCTGCTGGCGTTCAGTGGTGCCATGCGCCGTTATGGACTGATTGGCGTGGCAGTGGCGGTGATGGGAGGTGTCCTTCTGCAACGCGAACTGCAGACGGACCGAGGCAAACGTCTTCGCGATCTGTTCAAACTGCGGATACCACTGCTGGGCGGGGTGTTCACGAATCTGGCTGTGGCGAGATTCTGCCGTGTCTTGGGAACGTTGCTGCATAATGGCGTGCCGATTCTGAAATCGCTGGACATCAGCCGCGAGACCACTGGCAACCGGATTCTATCCGAAGCCATTGCCAAGGCGGCACAGAACATCTCGTCGGGCCAGAAGCTGGCCGCGCCACTGGCGAACTGCGAGTACTTTCCGCTGACGGTTGTGGAAATGATTTCCGTGGCCGAGGAATCCAACACGCTGGATGAAGTCTTGGTGGAAATCGCAGACGGGCTTGAACGACGCACGGCGCGCAAGTTGGATCTGGTGGTACGGCTTCTCGAGCCCGTTATGCTGCTGATTCTGGCCGCTGTGGTGTTATGCGTGGTGATTGCACTGCTGATGCCGGTGCTCAAGATGAGCAGCATTATGCGGTAGCCTGAATACGAGCGATACAATCAATCTAAGGACAAGGAGAAAAGAATGAGAACTCGCCGAATGCACCGCCGTCGCCGAGGCGGTTTCACACTTATGGAAGTGCTGTTGGTGTTAGCCATCATTGTGATCCTCGGATCGATGGTTGGCATCTTCATCGCCCAAATGCAGGCTGGTGCCTACGAGGATCTGGCGAAGACGCAAATGGGAATGTTTGAAACCCAATTGAAAGCGTATCGCCTGCACGTCGGCAGCCTGCCTAACAGCAATCAGGGATTGGACGCGCTCATGTTTGCGCCAACCGATTTACCCAATCCCGACAAATGGCGTGGGCCCTATAGCGAAAAAGAAATACCGCCAGATCCGTGGGGCAACCCTTACCAATATGAAATGGTCAGTGCCGTTCAGTACCGCATGTGGTCGTGGGGAGCTGACGGCATGGATGGTACAGAGGATGATGTCATTGTCACAAACGTACCGATGCAACGGTAGACGGCGCCGCCACGGTCTTACCCTGATGGAAATGATGCTGGTGCTGGCCGTGCTTGTGGCGGTGGCCGCCATGGCAATGCCGGCGCTGCAGGGCCCGATGGACGACCAACGGCTGCGCAAATCAGCAGATCTGGTTCGTTCACAATGGGCCCAAGCTCGCGTCGCGGCGATGAAGACCGGCCGCATGTACACGTTTCGATTCGAGATCGGCGGCGAATTGTATTCGATCCAGCCCTGGCAAGGGCAAATGGACGCGGTAGAAGCCTCGGGCGATGCAGCGGTCAATCCGTCGGCGGAGGAGACGATATCGCAACTCGGGGCAAGGAATGCCAACAATCCGCTGGGGCTTACCGGCGTGAAACTGCCGCCAGGCATCAAGTTCTTCTCGGGTGAAGCCACGATGGATTCAAGGTCCCTGGAAGCCACTGCGAGCGCAATGGCCGACACCTCCAGCAGTGGCCAGTCCCAGCCGATAGTCTTCTATCCTGACGGATCGACAACGGACGCGCGTCTGGTCCTGACAAACGAACGGTTCTTTGTCCAGTTGGATCTGCGCGGCTTGACGGGACTGTCACGGAGCAGCGAACTGCTGGCGGCAAACGAACTAGTCCAGTAGCGAGGAAACTCTCGATTGCCAACCGCCGCTGACAACACGGACAGTCGCTCACGCCGTCGCGCCGCACGGCGTCGTCGAGGCCTGTCGCTGCTCGAAGTCATTCTGGCGATTGCCATTCTAGCCGGGTGTATCGCAGCGATCGGCCAGTTGGTTAGTCTCGGCTCGCGTCAGGCTGAAGAATCTCGTGACTTGACGAAGGCGCAATTGCTCTGCGAAAGCAAAATCGCCGAGGTCGCGGCTGGCGCTGTGCCTGCCGAGGCGGCTTCGTCTGCTCCCTTCGAGCACGACACGAATTGGCTGTACTCGGTTGTGGTCAACTCACTGGACGACCAGAGTCTGCTGTCCGTCGAAGTCACCGTCCAGCAAGCTGAGTTCGTAGGCGAGCGTCCTCTGACGTGCACGTTGACTTGCTGGATGATCGACCCGAGCTTGGCCTTGATGGAAGAGGAGCTGATGGAACCAACGGGAGACCTTACGGAGTCAACCGAAGAAGGGACGGAGCCAACGACGGACGGTCAATCTACATCGTCGGGAGACACCAGCGCGCGTTGATCCAATGACAGAACTGGCCGAGACAAATCGAAACACTAGCGAGAGGGAACGATGCGGCCCGAACTCTCCGTCCCCCATGCTTTGGGCTAGGCTTCATCGTGTAAAGGGAGGGCGAGGCTCCCGCCGAGCCGCAGCGCCGTGGGAGAGCCACGGCTCAGCAGGAGCTTCGCCCTCCCGAAATCATGGCCGGTACTTGCGTGGTCGACGTGGCATTACGCTGCTGGAACTTCTGCTCGCTCTGGCTCTGACGAGCCTGGTCATCGTTATCATTGGCATGGCAATTGAATTTCACCTTCACACATTAGACATCGACCGGACCAATGTCGAGGAAGCCATGGTGGCTCGCGCCGTCCTGCGACACATCGCTACCGATCTGCGAAACGCCGTGTTGTACGAACCAATCGATGTCTCCGGAGTCCAGGACATGGTCGCGGGGGCGGA
>CAZUAH010000824.1:0-5041 GCA_964617665.1 uncultured Pirellulaceae bacterium | reverse complement strand
CTCGGACGAAGCGTTTGTGGTATTCTTCGAGCAATCGGTCTTGTTCCGGCGTCAGATCAAGTTTGGGTCGCTGTTCATAGACGGCCCGGACTTTTTGGTATAACGCGTCGTTCAAACGAATCTCGTCACTGTGTTTTGAAAGACGCGGCGCCACGTCCTTGGCTATCGCTTCGATGTCGTCGCTGGTCATTGACGATCGCATCGCAAAGAACACTCGGCTGACGCGAGCCAACAGGGCGCCGCCGCGATCCATCGCTTCGATCGTATTCTCGAATGTCGGAGCCGATTCGTTTTCGATGATCGCCTGGATCTCTTCCTTGTGCCGCTTCATTCCCTCGTTGAAGGCGGGCTTGTATTGCTCCAACTTGATTTCATCAAAGGGCGGGACTTCGAAGGGCGTGTCCCATTCACCGAAGAACGGATTGGACGACCGCTTCGATCCGGTCAATAGCACTGCAAGCACGATGATGCTCAAGATCGGGATGTGTCTCATGATTAGGTCTCCTCGTCAGAATCATGGCAATTCGAATTTCTGAAGCTCGCGCCGGTGAGCGTCCCCGAAGAAGCCTGGGCTGTCAAGGAGGGCCATTTCCTATTTGCCGAAACCAAGGGCGGTTTTGTCCGGTATCTTCTCATGGGAAGCCGACTTAGTAGTTGTCCGAACGATCTCTACCTTGAACGAGACATGATCATGCTTCTGAAGCAGACCACATGCGCGGTACTATTCGTACAATCCGTTCTCATCACCGCGGGCATAAGTGCTGAAAGGCGAGCAACACCGCGGTCAGTCGACGTTGTCACGAACAAGGTCTACGTAGATGGAAAGCGCGGGAACATCCCGATCCTGATAAGTCGGATGAACGACAACAAACCGCGGCCTGCGATCATTTTTCTTTCGGGCGCGCCGGGAACTCTCAGATCGTGCACCAAGTTCGTTGAAGGCCTGCCCGCGAAGGGATTCGTCGGTGTGACCTACGAACCGCGGACCCGAGGCGAAAGGCCGGTCAAAATCACCAAGCCGTACAGCATTGGCCGCGCGATTCTCATTGAGCAAATAGAACCGACCGCGAGGGACATAACGCCGGTCCTGGATTACCTGCAGAAGCAGCCTTACATACTGCCTGACAAAATTGGCATGGGCGGCCACTCAGCGGGTGGTATGACCACGATATTGGCGTGCGTGTATGACGACCGTTTGGCAGCGGGTGCCTCGGTATGCAGTTCGGGGCATTTCGTTGATGTCAGCGGGCGACTCAATAAACCGGCGGCCTTGCTGTTCCACATAGCCTACGGCTCCAAGTTGGGATTGAAGCTGTCGCCAGAAGACAAGAAGAAGCTGCAACAGTTCGACCCCATGGCTCAGGCCGCCAAGCTCCATCCTGTGCCGTTCTTCTTTGGTGCGGGTTTGAAAGACAACCTGATTCTGGCCCGAGATGTCAAGGCGCTCTACGAGCGTGCATTACCTCATTACAGGAATGCGCCGGGGCAGTTGGTCTACAAAGAGATCGACTGCCCGCATGCGGGGCCTAAGATCGAGCCGTTAATGGAGGATGCGTTCGCCTTCCTGGAAAAACATCTCAAGCAATGACATGCTCTGTGCCGTTGAAGCTGAGGCAAGCCTCTTGGAGCGCCATCATGGTCACATCAGTTAACACCGATTCAAGACCTCGTGAGTTTCGATTGCTGAAAGCTCCCCATGCGGTGGCTGCCTGCCTTGTCTGTCTAGTGGTGGCTGGAGTTGCGTTGGCACAAACAAGAGCCTTCGCGCCTCGTTTTCGCGACAAGCCATCATTTGACCGATTCGTTGAAGAAGGCTTGGAGTCTCCATTTGGCGTCGATTACGTCTTCGTACACAGCCCGGGAGCACGTGATCGCAAGTTGGTCGATGGTGTGTGCGAGAAGGTCGCGGTCCGTTGGGTCAACCTCGCAAGGTTAGATTGGAACGTTATCGAGAAGCGACCGCCCAGAAACGGAATACACACCTACGACTGGTCAGATATGGACCGGGCGGTCCAGGCTTGGCAGCGGAATGGCGTACACATTATGGTATCGGCGCGATTCTTTTCCCCCTGGGCCACCGCCCCAAAGGATGACTTCGAATTCGTTTATCTCAAGGGCCCAGCCAAATGGTTGGCCGTGAAAGGAGCCGACTATCTCCAAAAACCTGAACACCGCAAGGATTTTCGGGAGTATGTGCGAAGTCTGGTCGAGCGTTACGACGGCGATGGCCGAAACGACATGCCCGGACTCCTGTTTCCCGTCCTTCACTACCAGGTAGGCAACGAGTACTACAACGAGGTGTTCTGGGCCGGGAAAGCAGATGAATACGGCCAGCTTCTCCGCGATTTCGCCGACGCCGCCCGCACGGCCTGCCCGAAGGTCAAGGTCATCCTCTCCGGTATTGGCTTCAAGGATATCTATGGGTTTTATGATGTCAAAATGTCCCCGCGGACGGAAGCCTACGTCAAGCACTACCTACCAAAGGTCCCTGCTGGTATGCAGAAGTTCGTCGAGCGCAGCTACGAGTTCAGCAAGACGACAGTCGGTATGCGCGACGCTTACGATATCCTGGACGCACGTTGGCCCAACTATGGAATCGTCACAAACAGTAAGCGGCTCTTGCAGCAGGCGGGATGCCCGGAAAAAGAGGTGTGGAGTGCAGAAATCTACAGCGGTTTCCCACTGATGGAACCGCTGGTCCTGCCGAACTGGACGCTGCAGGCTTGGCCCACGCCGTCCAAGAGCAAAGAGTATCTCCGAATTTTGAAAAAGCCGCGTGATCCGAAATTCGACGAGATCAACGCGTGGTACCGCGGACTGCAGGCCGCGCAGGTCGTGAAGATGTGCATGGTGGCACTGGATGCGGGTTCCCAGAAACTGATGATGGGCTGGGCCGTAGACGCACAGACCCCGTTTGCCGTGTCCACCATGTCCCATCACGGGCTATACAGCGCCACGTTCAAACATCTGTGGCCCGCCGCCCACACGTACAATCTGACAATCCAGAAACTCAACGGGCTCGAGACGATCCAGAGACTTCCAACACCAGCAGACATCTACGTGTACGAGTGTCTGATGCAGAACGGAAGGCAGGTCCTGGTAGCGTTCCATGACGACCACATCGGCCAGAACCACGATCAGGCAACGGGAGAGACCGCCGCGGTGATCCCGGTCAAAGGGACCCAGGCTCGAATCACGTCCATCATCACCGAAATAGGTCAAACAGCGCCAAAGGTCGGAAAAGTAGATCTCGCCGGTGGAACGTTGCGGATGAAGCTGACCGAGTACCCTGTATTCATTGAGTCAACGGCGGCGCAGGAATGACCGGCGAGCAACCATCCGATGAACAGCTTTCTTAACGTGGGAGGATAGGGGAATGATACGGTTGCTCCGGTGCCTGGTCGCTTCCGCAGTGGTGATTAGCCTTGCGTGCTCGGTCGCCACCGCTCAACCAGCCGCGCCGCAGCGGTTGGGTGCCGAGTCGCGGTTCGGCATCGACTACGTCTTCGCCTTGGGGCCGTACTACCGAGAAGAGAAGTGGCCGCGAACGTTGGCCCAGACTGGTGCTGGTTGGGTGGACTTCGCCGGCGTCGCTTGGCGTCAGTGCGAGCCGCGGCCGCCGGGCAACGAACCTCACAGCTACCGCTGGGAGAAACTGGACGCCGCCGTGCGACTCTGGCAGAAGCACGGATTCGAAATAGTCATTTGGCTCCGACTTGGCGATGGCTGGTTCGCTGGCCCGATCCGCTACAAGCCACTCGGTAACATCTTGAAGTTCAACGGCTCCGACCGCCTTCCTGTGGCGGAACGCATTGGCGATTACCGCGTCTGGGTCCACGCCCTGGTCGAGCGTTACGACGCTGACGGTCGCGAGGACATGCCGGGCCTCCAGCGGCCGATCCTTCACTACCAGTGCGGCAACGAGTACGGCAACCCGATGTTCTGGACGGGCACGCTGGACGACTACGTCACGCTGTTGAAAGCCACTTGCCAAGCCGCCCGCACCGCGAGCCCGCAGGTCAGGATCATCTCCAACGGTCTTCGGTGGAACAGCTTCTTCCACGGTGATCCGAAAGCCGAGAAAGTCCAGCAGCGCTGGGAGGCGTTCTTGGCTCGCCAGCCCAGCGACATGCACCGCGAGGGCTGGCAACGCAACCATGACTTCAATCTGCTGACGATCAAACACGCGGATCTGGTGGACGTGATCGACGTGGGCGGCAACGGGCCATGGCCGACCATGTCCGCCGGCTACTTCGCCTGGACAAATCGCGAACTGGCCAAAGTGAGGCTGCCAGGAGAATCGCCGGCGTTGTGGGACGCGGAGGCTCGATGCGAACCGCGGTTGGTCCGCCGCAAACAAATGTCCTTCCATCCCAATCTGGTTGTGCCGGATGGTGCCAAGATCCTGCGAATGGTCAAACGTAAGACGGACCCACGACATGACGAGGCGGTGGCGTGGTACCGCGCCGAGCAGGCGAGGATTTGCGTGAAAGTCTTCGTCACACGTTTCGCCGCTGGAGCAGAAAAGGTCTTCATGGGCATGCCCAGCGATTGGGACGGTACGCCGGCGGCGCTAATGGCCCCGAACCCGTACATCGGCCTGTTGGATCGAAAGTGCCAGCCTTGGCCGGCGTTCTACGCCATGAAGTTGCTGGTGACCAAGCTCGACGGCTTCGCCCGTGCCGAGCGGATGCCCGCCGAAAAAGGAATGGAACTGTACCGCTTCACATTCGCCGACGGGCGCCCGGCCGTCAGGGTCGCCTGGCTGGCCGAGGACACGTTGCGCGGCCTGGACGACCCGCTCCCCAAACGTCGCGTGACACTTAGGTCCGTACAAGGCCCCGTACGCGTTCAGCCGGCGCCCACGACCAGCCAATTGCCACAAGCGACGCGTTTCACCGGTCCGGGCCCCTTGACGGTCGACCTGACGCCGACGCCGTTGATCATAGAGAGAGGGAGTTGAGGCGAGAATCTGGCCTGGACTACACCTCGGGGGCGCCAAACTTGCTCTTTCCTGGTTAACTGAGCTGGTTTTGTGAGG
>CAZUAH010000823.1:0-5050 GCA_964617665.1 uncultured Pirellulaceae bacterium | reverse complement strand
GGAGTCCCTCAAAATGATCCCCAATCGTGAAGAGAATCTGGGCCGCCGGACTGGTGTCGTCCGGTAGGATACCGACTGACCATCAAGACGATGTGGTGACCGCGGTGGTGGCGCGGGAAGAGCTGGGATCGACGGGTATCGGCAACGGAATAGCGATCCCACACGCAAAACACAAGGCGGTGACGGACTTCACGGGGGCGATCGGTCGGTCCAAGTCCGGGGTCGATTTTGGCAGCCTTGACGGCGAACTTGTGCATCTGATCTTCCTGTTGATTTCTCCACCAGATCGGCCTGGTGATCAACTGCGGATGCTGGAATCTCTGACCAGGGCTGTTCGGCACTACGATGGTCACCGGTCTGAGTGACGGCGAAACAGCAAGGCGACGACAGTGAGGACTGCACAATGACCGACTCACAGATCCATCCCCGCGTCTATCTTCTGCGTCACGGTGATGCGAAGCCCAAGCATGAAGACCCCGAACGAGGTCTGACAGACGCTGGCCGTACGGACGTGACGAAAATGGCTGCCTGGGCGGTTGCCGCCGGCATACAGGTCGGCGAAATCCGGCACAGCGGCAAGCTCCGAGCCCAGCAGACGGCGGAGATCTTCGCCGAGCATCTGGGCACGCCGGCCATGGCGGCTTCGGGGCTGGCCCCGAACGACGCCGTCGCCTCTCTCGTTGGCACGCTCGAGCACGAGCAGTTCGGCATCATGTTGGTCGGACATTTGCCGTTTCTGGAGCGTCTGGCCGCCGTGCTGATCACTGGCAACGCCGAGGAACAAGTGTTGACGCTGGAAGCAGGTGCTTTGGTGGAATTGACGCGGACGGACGACGGCTGGAAGGCAACCTTTCTAATGCAGCCCAGGCTGTTACTGTAAAGCTGGGTAGTGTGTGATTAATGTATTGTTGGCGAAGCAGCGAGCTTTACTTCGGACCTAACATCACAAGAGACAGGAGTGTGCCGAGAAGAAACACCGCAAGTAGGATCAGGAACAGAACCAGATCTAATGTCGATCTTCGTCCTGTCGTTTCGCGATATGTCATGCACCCAGCGAGCAGTAGTGCGATCACGGCCCAAGGAAGCAACCAGAGGACACGAATGGACGGTGACCGATGATACCACCAGTGCGACACCCCAAAAAACGACAGCGCCAGATGAGTCCAAGTGACGAGCGAAAGAAATATCATGGTCGCGAGTGCAACGGCTGATCCAATATCAACCACCTTGCATGACCGGGAACGAGTGGAGGCTTTGACTCGATTATCTTCATCTGATGGCAGTTGGGGCGAGCGGTAAGGACCTTCAGACATTCATTCGTCCGCCCAAAGTTGAATGGTTGACATCCTCACTCTACCACCCACGAGACGCGGGCGGAAGCTATTCGTGAAGCCCATTGCCATTCGGAACGGCGGCGAAGGATTCTTCCATCGGGCTTAGTAATTCGACCAGTGGGCGGCGGCAGCGTTCCACGGCCCTCCGTCGTTCCGCGAATGCCTGTTGCTGCTCATGCTCAAGGTGCGGTCTTTTGGGACACGTGATATGATGGAATGACCTAATGTGGAAAGGTCCGCATTTGAGGCAGACGTCAATTTCGGTTTTCCATTCGCCAGACGGAGGTGAGCCATGGAACCTGTCAAAGTCGATCAGATACTGTGCTGCGGCAATTGTGGTGTCGAATTGAAGGTCATCAAGGACTGTGATTCCACGTGCGCGTGCAACATCATTTGCTGCGGACAGCCCATGAAGGTGAAAGGTCAACAGCAGGGTGAAGATACAGAGGGGAAGCCTGACTGCTGTTGATGGGCTGATTTCACGAACGGCCGTGCTCGGACGCAGGCCTGGGCCAAGTTGGCCCGGGCATAAGGCTAGGCCCTGTTTCGAAAGCCCCCTCTCTCCAACCCTCTCCCCCCGCAAGGCCGGGGAGAGAAGACTGTCGGTGTCGCTACGCGACCCGTTGCCTCGTTTAGAGAATAGAGCCTAGGTCTAACCCTAGCCAGCCATCTCCACGGGCATCAGGAAGTTGGCCGCCAATTCCAGTTCCACGTTTGCGCAACGTTTCAGGTAGAATTGGCGGGGCTCTTCGCGGCTCAGGCAAAGAGCGAGAAAACGCTCCTTGCCCAGAAACCGGATGGGGCTAACGACTCGGTGGGTCACCACCCCGTTGGCGTTCGTGTAGTCGAACTCGACGACCAGATCATCTGGCTGATGCATGGCTCTGTAGATTAGCTGACGCATTTCTTCGCCTCCGCACGTTGTCCGTGAGTCACTACACCAAGTATCGCGACCGGTCGTGACACCTCTGGTCACAGGCGACGAGAATTCTTTGAGAGAGTCTCTGGACCATCTTTGATGAAGCACTCTATGGGGATCGTGGCAGCTTCGGCTTGAATCAGGATATTTCGCGACCAATCCTGGCGTTTGCGAACCTTTGCTCTCCAAACTGTGTCCAGGATTGATTGGGACCATTTCACAAGAGAGAATCCATCAATGTCCGCTGTCCGTCTCGCCATTTTCGGCGACACACACGGCCACCTGCGACTGATGTTCCAGCTTTGCAGGCTGTGGCAACTGGCTCACCGTACGTACCTAGATGGCGTCCTTCAGTGCGGTGACTTGGGATTCTTCCCGGACATCACGCGATTGGACAAAGCCACGAAGAAATACGCGAAGCGGGACAACGAGGAACTGGGCTTCGCGGACTACTTCGCTTTTCCCCAACCGGCCAAAACGGATGAGCTTTTGGAGAAAACGCTCAACGGCGTCTCTTCGGATCTGAACACCGTCGAGTGCCCAGTCATCTTCTGTCACGGAAACCACGAGGATTTCGAGTTACTGGGCACGATCACCAGTAACGCCGCTCTGGCACCAGTGGATGTATTTCAGCGACTGCAATACCTTCGTAGTGGAGAGGTTACTGAGATCGCTGGGCTGAGAATCGCCGCTCTCGGAGGCGCTGAGGAGGTGGAAGACGAACAAGAATCGCCGGTGCTGGGGAGATGCGTCAGCCGTCAGGCTGCCAGTCGCCTACGTCGCAGGTCGTCTTTCGATATCCTTCTCACGCACAGCTCGCCGCGCGGCACTGAGGCCGCGACTGACCATCGGAGTTCTGTCCTGATCGGTGAAGTCGTACAATTCTGCCGACCGGCCTATCATTTCTACGCACATCACACACAACCGATCCCGCAGATCCGTATCGGTTCAACGTTGTGCACTTGGTTCAACGACGTGAACTTCCAATCCAATGCTCTGGGTCGATTCGAGGGGCAAGTAGAGCCAGGCTGCATGGGCGTCCTCACGTGGGAAGGCCCAGACAAACATGAGTTGACCATCATCGACGAGCCCTGGTTCCGACGGCTAACGGCGCAGACATGGCGACACTACTGAACAGGGTTGAGCGGCCATCTCGTGCCGATCATTCCCAGGTCGAGGTCTATGGTCGGTGAAACGACTGCCCCAGTAATTGCGTGTTTCTACGGCGGCTTGGGCGGCGGGCTATTCCATGTTGGCCAACGATGCTGATGGGCGTACGGGCTACGGCAGCGCGTCGTAACCTGCGAATTCGATGGGATCTGTCTTTAGCCACCTGTCGAAGAACTTCTGCCAGGCGGCGTCGATACGAGGGCTGGTGGCACGGTGGCCCTCGTCGGTGGCGAAGAATTCAATTCTCTCCGGAATGCCCAGCAACTCGTACACCTCGCGGGCGCGGTTGAAATAGCCCCAGCTCTGCATGTCATCCGAATGGACTGCCGATGGCTTGTTCATGCTGCAGCCGATCAGCAAGAGGGCTCGCGGCGCGCATAAGGCCATTAGCTCATGGTGATTCCGCTCGAAGCCGGGCCGCGTCGGATCAGGATCCAATAGGCTCCAAATCGTCCCACGCAGGTCAGCCAACGGGTAATTGTCGGTCTGTATGTGGGGGAACGTGCGTTTCCAGTCGAGATACCATGGGTCTTGATAGTTGGTAGCGCCGTGCAACGCGACGTGGGGATCTACTGCGACGGTGGCGGTGATCTCTGGTGCGAATGCAGCGACATAAAGTGCCGTCTTGCCGCTCAACGAGAAGCCAATGAAACCGATCCGGCTGGCATCTACCTCGGGCCGTGTTCGGAGATACTCCACCTCGCGCCGCACATCGTGCACCATCTTGGCCATGGGCAGCCAATGGCCAAATCGCTCGTAAACCAACTCGTTGGCTCGTTTGCGATAGTTCGCGCCGTCGCGGTAGTGGCGTATGAACGACCAACTGGTGAGTACAACGTATCCTCGACGAGCCAACCAGGCACCCCACCACTGCTCCGGCCGTGTGTAGTCGGGAGTCGTCGAGGTCCAAGCGATCACCACCGGGAAAGGCCCCGGTCCCTGCCCCTCCGGAAGTAGCAGCAGGTGATCCTGCATAAAGTCCTTTTCGATCGGAATGCCCAAGTCGATCCGCGTGTACCCTTCCCGCTTCTGCGTGCTGCGGATCTCAACTTGACTGATATCCCCGAACCACTGCCGATCGGCTTCCGCCGGACCAAATTTCCCCAGGATCTCGGTCCACTGCTTGATCAATTTCGGGCGGCGTTCCCTATACCACGTCTGCGGGCTCGACACCCGCTGGCCATCCTCCATTGCCAACGGCGAAATGAGCGAGAACTTGTGCTGGTCCTTCATCAGTGCCGGCGTCCAATCGGGCGAAGTGTGATAGCTCCATCGTTCGCTTGCGGGAGTTTTTTCGATTGGCCTTGGCGTCTGGGCGTTGACGATAGAGGATGCGAAAATGCTGATTAAGAGGGCAGCGACTAGCGATGGGCTGGCGAGTGGGCGGCGAGTATTCCTCGGCTGCATGGCATGGTCCTCCATCAAAGCGTAGAGTCTTGCACCGTTACCGTTGACGACGGGGCGGTACGATAATATTGGACTGTTTGGACATCGCCGATGGGAATATGGGAGCCCGCATGCCGCGGTCGTTCACCCCGTAGTTGCAGACTCTTCCTCGTGGGATAGGCTTCCAGCCGGGAAAGGTAGTGTAAAAATTACTTTATTTGTCGGTGCCGAGAACCCCCCC
>CAZUAH010000822.1:0-5054 GCA_964617665.1 uncultured Pirellulaceae bacterium | reverse complement strand
ACACACCGGCAGTCGCCAACGCGGCGACATCTTTCAGCAACCGTCGCCGCGGAATTCTCTCATTCGACCCGTTCATCAGGCTCTCCTCGACGGAGAGGTTTATGAGACCGCCCCACAACATTGGCGTCGGCCTATCCCTGCCCTTTCCTCCATCAGGGATCGAATTCTCCGTCGTCGTGGCAGTAGGCGCAAAATACCGGATCTCTCCGGTAGGCCTCGGCGTAATCCGTTTTCCATCGCTTGGGATCGTCGTGGAAAATGCGGACTCCGGCGCGGTGGGTGGGAACTATCCTTTTGGTGATTCTGTCGTGACAGATGGTGCACTCACTGCGGGATTCGTCCATGCTCTGGTGGCATTGGACACACCGTGGCATGGCCGGATCGGCAGTGAACCGGGCCGTGTCAGGGTCTGGATGACAAAGCTGACAAGTGGGCGTCTGAGGTGTCTGCCATTGGGGCTTGCTCGGGTCGTCGGGCATACGCTCCTTGAGCGCTTCAGCGTCCCGGTGACAGTCGGAGCACTTCTTTTCGCGATGCGTTTCGTGAGCGAACTTTACTTCGTCCGCGAACAGCTTGGGAAGGTCATCGACCGTGTTGTCCGCGCGTGTGTGACAATAGGAACACTCAAGAGCGTCTTCGGCATCCTCGTCTATCTCGTGGCAAACGGAACAGAGTTGGTGGTTGGGCATGCTGCGTTCGGCAGGCCCCATCCCATGACAGTCCGTGCATCCCATTTTCTGCTTCTTAAAATGCTCCCGATGGGAGAACTTGAGTCCCCGGTCTGCGCAGATCTCCGAGTCGACCTCGGTACCGGTCTTCGCACCGGCCTCCGTACGGGCCCAAGGGCCGGCCTGCCAAACGGCCCACAGGCTCACGAGCGCAATCAGCCCGATCGGATTTCGAGATCCAATCTCTCAATCGTCGGATGGACCTTGTTCCCTATCGGCCATTGGATTCTTGTCCATACAAGGGACATCGAATTGGCAGATCCCGCATCCGATTGCGTAGTCTTTCATGTTGAAATACCAAACGTGCCGGTTTACGGGTTTGAGAAATGGCGTTAGTTCCTCGCGTATCGTGGCCGACACCTTTCGCCGAGTGAACTCGCACAAGACTTTGCCGTGCGAGTCCTTTGTCAATGCTCGCCCGGGGCATCTGGCAGCACATTTGCCACATCCGCCTTTTGCGAAATGCAGACAGTTCGCAAAAGGATCATCACTTGTGCGAGGTGTAACTTCAAGCGGCGCATCGGTGATGAAAGAGGCCAGCCTAACATTGCAGCCGTGTTCCGTTATCAGATGCTCGGCCAAGCCGAAGCTCCCAAGTCCTGCAGCGAATGCGTAGTGGCGTTCCGACCAGACGGATACAATATGCGGCTTTGAAAACGTGAGTAAGATCGAGTGAAACCGGCTCTTTTGAGGAGCCATGACTCGATATCCGTTATCGATAAAGAACTGTGCCATTTTCTTGTACACTTCCGTGTGAAGAACGTGGGCGCGATTGAGAGCGAGACCGGTAAGAGGGGTACGTTCTGTAGATTTGCTGCCGTCGTCCAGGATGCTTTGCGTATAGGGAAAGACGATCGATAGCACCTTTAGCCTGGCAGCCAGTTCTTCGAGATCGGTCCACGTCCCAGCGTCTGGTTGTGGGCTGCCAATTGGCAGATCGTCTTGACCACGGCGTTTGGAGCTTGCGCTCTTCGACCACATCTCCGCCGGGGTCAGGTGAGTTGGAGTGACGACTTCCTTGAATTTCGCGAAGATTGGATCGTTCCCGGCGGATACGCCAATGACCGGTTCTCTGAAGAGGCGATGACCGCCATACTCGGGCGGCAGGCAATTCAGTTCACTTGAATCGAACAGATCCTTCAGGAACTGAGACACGTCTGCATTCATGGCCATCTTACGACACCAGGTATTGCATCCGTCATGGTTCGACGATGATGAACGAGATCGCCGGCAAGGAAACTAATGCGTCGCGGAGTTGTCTTGACTTATTCTTAGAAGTTGCATTCAGCAACAGTTTGCCTCGTTGGCCGGGCTCGACCTTCGCGGCGTCACTTTGGAGCACGAATTTAAGGCTTCCACGCGATGGTGAGCCTTGCTGGATATCGATGCCATCCGGCGGGTTCTTCAATTGCAGCTTGACGTTTCCAAGGTACATGGGTCTCGAGGACTCCAGTTTGACGTTGACAGACCCTCCCGCCGGGATTCGCACCGGTAGCTTGTTGACGGCCTTCAGCGTGACTTTGCCGGCGAACTTCGAGCCAGCGTTCGAGGGACGCCTGGACGGAACGCGTCCAGAGACGGCTACCCTGAAACCCTGCGCGGGCACGAGGTGTCGGTACGCGAAGGCCTGCATCAAGTCTTCCGCCGGGACGGCGCGACGGGAAACTCTTTGCCCATTGATTGTGGCGTGGCCTTCCAGGTGCAGTGTGACGGGCTCCTGAGCCGGTGCGACGGTCAGCGTGACGCTTGTTTTCTCCTCCCCGGCGGGCACCTTGCCACTGCCAAGCCGGAATCCTTCTGGCGCGTCTTTCAATTCCAGCGTGATCTCGTCCGAGAAGCCGTCCCTGCGCACGGCATACACAGTGACGGGAACCGTTGCGCTGTTCCGCGCGCTGACGCTGGAAGGCACGATCCGCAAAGCGAAATCAGGGCGAGGCGGGCTGATCCGCAAACGATAGGCATACTCTGAACCGCCGGCTTGCTGGGCGTCGTCCAGAGTGAGGGAGTAGACGCCGTCGGCGGGCAATGTGCAAGAGATCCAGGAATCGGCATGATGCGTGTTCAAGCCTGATCCTTTGTCCTCGTGATCGTCGTTCAGCGCCAACTGCTTGCCGGAGGCGTCCGTCAATTTCAGCAGAGAATCCAACGGCGAATCGAGTCGGCGGGCATAGACTTCTGCCACGATCTCTTGGCCCGCTTTGCCTTCGATGCGGAACACGTCTCGATCGCCGGGTGCATCGATGCGGCCGTTGACGATGATCGGCAGCGAGACGGATTGCCCCTTTTCGGTCGTGTTGTTCGGCTCCTGTTCCACGCATTCGGGCAGCGTATCCACGGCAAACGGCACGCTATTGGAGACCCATTGATCCTCGCGTACGGACAGCGGATAGACGCCAGGATCTCGGTCCTTGCCGTTCATCGCAAGGTTGGTCACCGGCAAGTTCCAGCCATGCAATTCGACAGTGGTATCCTTGCCGACCGGACCGCCCAGGGGGAAGACGTCGGTCACATAGGGCAGTTCGCCAACGGTGACGCGATAGACGAAGTCCTCGCGTCCGCGGTAAATGGCATCTTTGATCTCCAAAACGTACTCGCCGTCTTCAGGGATCTTGCAGTGCAAGACCGGATCGGGTTTGAAGCGAAAATCGTCGGCATACGCCACTTCCTTGCCCTGGGCGTCGTATAGCGCCAAGGTGGCTTGAAACCATCCGGGCACGGCATCGGCAAGATACGGTATTAGCGTGCGCGCACTGACCACGGCGACAAGTTGCTGGCCCTTGCGAGCCGAGAAGCAATAGCGGTCCACGTCGCCGGGTGTGATCTGTCCATTGACTGTGGCCGGCATGGTGATCGTCAGCTCTGCCTCGGCTTGGCCACCTCTGGAGCGTTGCCCATACCTGGAAGCAGCGGGTCTTGAATCGTCGGCCGTCTTCGCGGCTGTTTCAGAGAACTCCGGCAGTTGACCGACACAAAACACCAGCGGATTGGTCAAACCGGTCGAGGTGGCCAGTCGCAGCTCTCGTTCGCCTGGCTGAGCATCCGATGCCGCCGTGATTTCAACCGTGACGGTTTCGCCAATCGCGGGAGTCGCTGGCTTTCTGACAGTGTTGGCGAGCTTCTTCTTGATTTCCGCGATCTCTCGAAAGACGGCTTGATCCTTCTTCTTTTGCTTTTGCAGCGTTTGCATTCTCGCCCGCAGAGCGTTTAACTCTTTCGACGTCAAACGTGGCGTCAGGTCGGCGAGTTTGGCCTGTATGCCATCACCGGAAACCAAAGCCCCGGAAGCGCCTTGGAGATACTGTCCGCCAACGGTCACTTGAAATGTGGCACCTTGCTGGCCACCGGCCGGATAGACGTAACCGATACGCGGAACGCGCGAATTGGATCGCTGCGCAAAGGCGCCTGGCGTGACCGCAAAAAATGCCCCCAACCAAAGAACGATGTGCCATCGGAACCGATTCATCAATGCTCCATGCGGCCGCGCCGCCAATGGTTAACAGCTTTTAGCAATCAGCATCTCGTATCCTGCAACCCGTATCCCGAATCCTCACATCATTTCCGTCAGGCGACCGCCCATCTTCGCACCGTCCGCCTCGGTGGCAGTAACGCGGATATCCAAGCCGTCCGGATGCGGCAGCTTTCCATTCGGATCGATGCCGAGCAATTCGTACATACTGGCCAACAGATCGACCGGATAGACAGGGCGATCCTTGACCTCTTCTCCCTTGGCGTCCGAAGAGCCGACTACTTGGCCGCCCTTGAATCCGCCGCCAGCGAGCAGCACCGAGAACACGTTGCCATAATGGCCGCGTCCGCCGCTCCACGGCGGGTTCCATTGGATCTTCGGCGTTCTGCCAAACTCGCCGCAGCACCAAACGATCGTGTCTTCCAGCAGGCCATGATCCGAAAGATCCTGCAGCAGGGTTGCCAGACCGTTGTCCAGTTCCGGCAATTTCCGCCGCAAGGTCTGGAAATTCTGCTTGTGTGTATCCCAGCCTCTGTAGTTGATGGTCGTGTAGACGACTCCGCGTTCCACCAACCGCCGGGCCAGCAAACAGGATTGGCCGAAAGTCGTGCGTCCGTAGCGATCGCGCAACTCGTCACTCTCCTGCGTCAGATCGAACACCTTGCCGGCGTCGCCCAAGATCAAGTCATAGGCATCGTTCTCACACTTCTCGGTCAACGACAACTGTGCGTTGTCGGGCATGGTCTTCTTCAGTGTATTCAACTGATGAAGCAAGTCGCGACGACGGCGTTGCCGCTGTTCGGTGATGCCTTGGGCTACGACGCCCTCGATGACGAACGGAGTCTGGGCCGGGTTGCCGC
>CAZUAH010000821.1:0-5085 GCA_964617665.1 uncultured Pirellulaceae bacterium | reverse complement strand
AACATGTATTGCTGCCAGAGTAGACCTGAAACACCGCTCGCTTATTCTTCGGTGGCCGCATCTTCTTGAGAAACGCCTGTCTTTCGACTTCTGTTGCCACGAGAATACCGACTTTCGGTCGGGATGACTCCTTGCTTTCCTCGTGTGTCACCGTGCGCAGACTCGGCAGCGGAAGGACTCTCCAATTCTCTCCGGAATAGTCCGGCGAAGATTCAGGATCCAGTTGAGCGACTGACGTATTGAGCTTGAGATCGGCCAACAATAGTTGGATCGCAAACGCTGATGCCAGATTGATGTCAAGCGGAGCATCTTTGGTTCCTAACACCGAGTAGAAAGAGTCCGGCGAAATGTTGGCAAAATTCGCCGAGAACCTATCCGGATACCGCGACCAGTCCTGACTCAGTATTTCCAACGCGACTTCGACGTTCGCATCCCACGCTTTGCGTTGTGCTCGCAAGCCACTGCTGTCGACATGATGCCAACCGAGACGGTGAAGCAGCAATAGCCAATGACTGGCGTCTGGGGCGCTCTCAGCGATCGGCAAGTCAATCAGGACGCCGTTTTCAAACTGAAGGACCCCCGCATCCCAGCCGCACGCGATGAATCGATTCGGTGCACCGGGCACGTCACCAAACACATAGCGGACGCCACCGCGGGGTTTTCGGAATACATCCGTAAGATCCGATGCATATACGTGTTCGTGAAGGTTCCCAGCCCCAGCCAGCGCTGCGGCGGCTGAATCAGCCAGTGACCTAAACGCGTCAGCCTCTTCTGATGGCTGACCACAGAAGTATCCTTGACGTAACTTCATTGGCGTCGCAACAGCGCGAGGAACGCCAGAGCCATCCCGGATTACTCCTGCTGTGTCATCGTCGTCAAAGGACTCGGTTGATTTGGCCTCACGGAAGCCTGGGCTGATTCCCGGCAGTCCGTCAGATGCCGAGCAATCCCACTTCGAATACCGTG
Organism: uncultured Pirellulaceae bacterium; assembly: GCA_964617665.1. Classification (GTDB taxonomy): domain Bacteria; phylum Planctomycetota; class Planctomycetia; order Pirellulales; family Pirellulaceae; genus JADHUC01. The sequence continues at coordinate 4,119 of CAZUAH010000821.1, read as the reverse complement.
GCTTTCCATCAACGACTTGAATATTTCCAGATAAAGGTTGGAACCAACTCGGCCCGTCCATTTTGTGGCGCTCGTGATCAGCGACCTCAACAAATAGGTGATGAAATCCGGTTGATCTCGCTGCCCGCGACTCAAACTGAGTCTTCAGCGTCCTAAGGGTATCGCGCCAATCAGGTGACATTGCCGACGATCCTTCGTGTCACACCAATATTGAACCGGTGCCAGATATCCGGGCCTCGAAACCGGACAAGAACTGAAAGCGATGATTATCTCAAAAGCGTCGGTCAAGCTCCAGACCCGGAGCGCCCGGAAGGGCGCTTTGATTGCTCGGCCCCTCACGCCCCTTTTGATGACACCGACGCGTGCTGATGAACAAAGCCGAAGTGAAGAATGCTGAACCGAGGCTATTTCTCCCGATCCCAGGAGGGGCCGACGGATTGTGTGAAGTTCAGTTCTGGCACGGGAGGCACCATGTCCGGTGAGGACGCACCGGGATGGAGTCGGAGTCCTCCCGCGGTCGGTTCGTCGATGCCTAGTGATTTGCCGGTGGCGATATTCGATTCCCACTGTGTGTTCCGGGCGGCTTGATGTTCCGCTACCACTGTTCTATCCGCATCGACGAGGAAGGCGTTGCCACGGAAGCTGCAATTCTCCGGGACAACGACGGAGGAAGGAGAATCCTTGTCCGCGTAGCCGATCACCAGACTCTCCCGGCAACCGATAATGTGATTGTCTCGAACCACGGCTCGGCGCACGGGCGAGTAGCCGCTGGCGGGAGAGTTCAGGATGCCGTTCTGCAGAACCAGGGCGCCTCGCGCCTTCGTGCCGCCGAGATTGGCGAGATAGTTTCCTCGGACCACGTGATCTTCACCGATGATCCGAATGCCTCCGGTGTGTTTCACGTCATTGCCGAGAAAGACGTTATCTTCCACGTGGCAACGATGCCCGTGTCGCAGTGAAAGGGTTCCCTGAACCTCGCAAAACAGGTTGAACCGATACACGTTTTCGCAGGACTTGTTCGAGATACACTCGGCCTCGCCGTTGCAGCGTTCGAAGACGTTCCTCTCGAACAGGCACGCAGCATTGATAGACGAGGTCTTGCTGTCGCCGACGCGAATAGTCTCGCCGCCGTTTCTGCCGAGCGGTGGACGGTAACCGAATAGGTTGTGGTGCACGTGGTGGCTCGCATCGAGCCCCTCCTGCAGCCAGATCGCCACGCTGGTACCACGACTCTTTTTTCCTTCCACGCGGCAGTGATCAAACTCGTTGTCTTCTCCGTAGATTCCCACCCAACGTGAATCCATTTCACTGGGATCAATGTCTCTGTCTTCTTCAAAAACACAATCCGTGACTCGACAGTGGCGGGCGAGATTCTTGGAGTCCTCGCGAAACTGAAACCAGTCGCTCACGTCGTGAATGTTCCGCAAACGCAGACCGGACACTACCAGGTGCGAACCGCCGATACGTACGCGGGACACTCCCGTAATCTCCAACCCACCAGGAGTCGCTGGGTGGATACGAATGGGCGCGCCGTTGGCGCCGTTTCCGACGATTCGGACATGCACATCCCGCCAGATGCCGTCTTTGATCACCACTTCGTCACCAGGCTGGGCTTTCGAAACGGCTGCGGTCAAGGCAGCCGGCCCATCGACATGCAGAACATCGCCGCAGGCGGGCGGCACGCTCCATGCCATGATGACAGCCGCCAACAGCAGAAAACGGGCGAAAGTTGTTAGAGCGAAATGCATGGTAATGAATAACCTGTTGTTTCTGCACTATCGGCCGCTTTCCATCGTACTCAGTACGACAGAGGCGAAGCCCAACGCCAGTTTCGGGTTGTCCGTTCGTGGAGTCAAGCTGACGACCAACGTGTTTTGTCGTTTCAGAAGCCTTGCGTCCAACGGTATCTTTTGAAGGGCCGTGACGAAGAAGCCAGCAACCTCCTCCATCGCGAGTATCGGGATGGTTGGGCGTTGTAGCGGAGCACACCTAAGCAAGTATCCACCCCATCGCGTTTTGGAGACCAGCCGCCGTCGTGGCGGCGGAAGCAGAGACGTGGACCGAGTGTCGCCGCGCAGTCCGGCAGATCTGATGTATCAACCTCAGACGGATCGCTCGGCACCGGCGGACATGGCCTCCTACTTCCATTCGCCAACTCACTATAACGAGTCGCCAGTCTGTCTGATTGCAGCAGATCTTTACAATCACTGAAGTCACACACCGGATGAGTTTTTGCGTAGGATGGGATACAATGCGTGTGAATTGACTCGTTGTATCTGAGAGCGCGATGCAAACGCGCCCAAGAGTATCAACCGTGGGAAGGTCGGAATGACACGTTCGTATGCGAGCCTCGTGCTCATCGCAGGTTCGATTTTGATAACATCTGGTCAATTGTCAGCGATAGACGAAGCCGAGTCGCTTGCTTTGTTGGTCGGGACGTTGGATGAGACCGAGGATTCAGCGGTCCAGACCGCTCTGATGAGAGGGATGTTGAGTGGTCTTGCTGGTCGACGAAACGTTCCTGCTCCTGACGCCTGGAGCGAAGTCGCGGCCAAACTGGCCCGAAGCGATGACGTGAACGTGCGAGATCTAGCCTCGCAATTGTCGCAGGTCTTCGGCGACCAAGCCGCGGTTGGGCGAGCCTTGGCGACAGTCAAAGATCGTTCCGCGCCGAACGATGCCAGACGCCGGGCACTCAATTCGTTGCTTACACAAAAGAACGATCAGGTCTCGGCGTTGCTTGAACCACTCTTAGACGAGCCCGAACTACGACTGGATGCGATTCGCGGCTTTGCAGCGATCGAGAATGCTAAGGCACCGGAGATTTTGCTGAAACGCTATAAGAGTTGGTCTCCGGAACATCGCCAGGCGGCTATCGAGACGCTCGCTGCGCGGAAACGGTACGCTGAGACGCTTTTGAACGCAATCAAGTCGAATGTGATTCCGCGAAAGCATGTTCCAGCCCACGTCGCTCGTTCGCTCAGCTTCATTCTCGGAGATCGGTTTGTAGAAGTATTTGGCGACGTTCGCCAATTGGCGGAGGACCGCGTGAAGCTGATGGCCAAGTACAAAAAGATGCTCAGCCCCGAAGCGTTGGCCGATGCCGATGCGGCAAAGGGTCGTGTGATCTTCAAGAAGACGTGTGCATCGTGCCACCTGCTGTATGGGAAGGGTGGAAAGGTGGGGCCGGACTTGACGGGTTCAAACCGGGCCAACTTGGACTACATCCTATTGAACAGTGTTGATCCAAGTTACGATGTGCCGGAAGGATACAAGATGGTCATCATCGAGACGGTGGATGGCCTTGTACTGAACGGAGTCATTGACGAAGAGAACTCTCAAAGAGTCATTTTGAAAACCGCCGAAAAACCAAAGGTCGTCGTCCTCAAAAGTGACATCGATTACAGGCAGGTTTCGTCCAAATCGATAATGCCGGACGGACAACTGGATCAGATGAAGCCGCCGGAGGTTGCGAACCTGATCAAGTACCTGCAAACGACCGAGCAGGTGGAGATTGCACAATGAATGCCACGGAGAATCTTACGCGTGTGGGTATTTCTGCCGCCAGATTGCTGCTCTGCTGTACGATTGGTCATGTGGCAGCGACCTGCCTGATCACGGCAACGATTTTGCCGAGCGGTGCGTCGGCAGCAGAGTCGAAGAACCAGCTTCCCAAAAAGCAACACCGGACCAGTAACGCTCCGTTTCTGAAGCCTCAGGAAGCGGTCCGAAAAATGTCGATTCCCGATGGTTTCGAAGTCTCGGTCTTTGCCGCCGAACCGGACATTGGCGAGCCGATCGCGTTCTGCTTCGATGATTGCGGTCGACTGTGGGTCGTCGAGAACTACAACTATCGGACGCGGGGGAGACATACACACGATCCAGTGACGAGGATTCAGATCTTCGAAGACAGAGATCGCGACGGAGTATTCGACAGAAAGAAAACCTTCAACGACAAGTTAACGTTCACGTCCGGAATCGCGCTCGGCTTTGGAGGGGTGTTTGTCGGTTCGCCGCCCAACCTGTCGTTCATTCCGGATCGTGATGGCGACGATCAACCCGACGGACCGCCGCAAGTCCTCCTTAACGGCTGGGGCATCAACGACCGTCACGAGACAC
>CAZUAH010000820.1:0-5093 GCA_964617665.1 uncultured Pirellulaceae bacterium | reverse complement strand
GGTGCAAAGTTGGGGCGGATCAGGATAATCCATGAGCACTCGCCAAATAGGCCGTTCTCTTCGCCCATGTCCAACGCTGCCTTCACGCATAGCCCTCCACCCGTGGATGTCGCCTCGGAGAGGTTCGTTCCGGGGGCCATCAGCGTGCAGGTGAGCGTTTACGCGACGTTCGAGTTGGACTGAGGCGAGCCGCAGGACAGGTCTAACATTGGCCTTGCGCCAGCCATCAAATCGTTTAACCCCGAGCCGGAAGGCGATGGTCGGTGTGGGTCGCTCGGTGTGCCGCAGCCGTCGCCTTCCGACTCGGGGCTAAACTGGCGGAAGTCGCGGGCCCGGGTGTCGCACGACCGGCATGCCAGGCTTATGAGGCCTCGCTGGGCACTGGCCCGCCCGCAGTAGTTTGTGGCTTCAGCTGAGTTAGAGTTCCGCCAGGGCGCACAGATCGCGGAATTGGCGTCCTCTCGCAAACAGAGAGCTTCGTTTCATGGGAGAGGTTCGCGCTTGGGATTGGCAAAGCGGTCGTCGGATTTTTCTTGCGCTTAGCTGAATTCGCAAGGAGTCAGTTCTGCGACAGATCCTGGATTCTCTCGAATCCAAGTACCGCGGCGACAGAATCTCGCAACACGCGCTCCGCGTGATCCCTGGCGGATGCCGCGCGATCGGCTTAGAATGGCCAGCAGCGTTTGGTGGGTCTCCGAACGCCGCAAACGACGCTGCCTATTCACCCCAAACACAGGGAAACGACATGACTCAATCAAACGATGCTTCGAACACAACTCGTCGGCAGTTCCTCCAAAAGAGCACTTGCGCAGCGGCCGGCGCTGCCGTGTTGGGCCTCTCCGTGCCCGCCGTTCACGCGGCCGAGGACAACACAATTCGCCTGGCCCTGATTGGCTGTGGTGGCCGTGGCAACGGAGCCGTAGGCAACGCTTTGAAGACGAAGGAACAGGGGCCGATCAAGCTGTACGCCATGGCGGACCTCAACAAGGAAAAGATGGACAGCTCGGCCAAATCGCTCGGCCGACGATACGGGGACCAGGTGGACGTTGCGGAGGACCGCAAATTCACGGGCTTTGATGGCTACAAGAAAGCCATCGACATACTTCGCCCCGGCGACGTTGCTATGTGTACGACACGGTCCTATATCCGGGCGTTGCACGTCGAGTACGCGGTCAAGAAGGGCATCAATGTCTTCATGGAAAAGCCCTTTGCGTCGGATCCGATGGGGTTGCACCGGATGCTCCGCGCTGGCGAGGAAGCCGAGGAGAAGGGGCTCAAGATCGCTGCAGGTCTGCAATGCCGCCACTCGCCGGCGCGGGCCGCGCTGATCGACAGAATCAACGACGGTGCAATGGGGGAAATCTCCTACATTCGTGCCAACCGTTTGACTGGTCGCCGGGGAATGGGGAGTATGCGCGAGAAGTCTAATGATCTGCTCCAGCAACTGCAGTTTGGCAAGATCAACCTGCTGTGGGTCGGTTCCGGGCACATGGTCGATAATTTGATCCATCAGATCGACGAGTGCTGCTGGTTGATGAACGACTGGCCGGTCTCCTGCCATGGCATGGGCGGACGCGAAGTGGGCAGCGACGATCACGGCCAGAACATTGATTCGTACTCAATGGAGTTCACCTTCCCCAACGGCAAGAAGGCCTTTTGCGGGTTTCGCCGAGCGCACAAGGGTTTCAGCGATTTTGCCACATTTGTCCACGGTACCCAGAAGGCCGGGCAGTTCTCTGGAAAGGTTCACAAGGCCACGGTCCATTTGTTCAAGGACCATCGCATCTCGGAGGACAACATCGAGTGGACGCCCACGCCTGACGCACATAACCCATGGGACTATGAGTGGATTGCCTTGATCGATGCTATCCGCAATGACAAACCCCATAACGAGGCCATGCGGGCCGTGTACGCCGACTACGCCTCGCTGATGGGTCGCGCCGCCGCCCACTACAACCGGATCGTGACGTGGGACGAGGTCACGAGTTCGAAATTCCAGTTCTGCGACTACCTGGACGATTTGAACTACGACAGCCCAGCACCGGTCCAAGCCGACGCCGACGGCTACTTCCCCGCCCCAGTCGCGGGTGAGTGGAAGGAACTCTGAGCCGCACCGCACGAGGCGTAGTAAAATATTTCTTGGCCCGGTTCACGCGCAGCCGTCGATTGCGAATCGAGGGCTGGCCATACCTCGTGGCCGGCTGACTCCAAGTAGTGGAAGATGGAGCGGGTTCACAAAGATCATCCCTTCACGATCCAAATGAAGACTCCAATGATCGCGGCCGCGCACACCCAGCCGACTGCGAAGCCGAGAATTGCTTGTAGTGAAGGTATGGGGATCTCCAAGCCCCACGCCGAAACGAGCATTCGGCGCGGCGGCACTTCGGCGTCCTTGGGTAACGTGCACGGCGCGGGGACGACCTCGCCTGATTGGACGGGTGTGCGAATGAGGGCGTAATACCGCCGTAGCTTCTTGTCGCACACCGAAGGCGTTAGCAGGCTGACGACCACCCCAGAGATTAGTCCAGCGCTCAAGTAGATGACCATCTGCCACGGCAGATACAGGGCCTGCTCGCCTTCGCTCTCAACGACCAAGCGGAGCGATTCGGCAGCCGGGCATCCAGCGATCCACTCGACGACAAACGACTGAGCTGTCAGCCACCAAGCGCCCATCGCGGCCAGTATCGTGGCCCATGCTCCGGCCGAGGTCATCCGGCGCCAGAATAGGCCCAACCAAAAGGCAATGCCCGGCATGGGCGATATCTTCCAGAAGATCTCAAGCCCTTCGACCACGTCTTTCACCCAATAGGCGAAGGCCACACCGCCCACGACCACGACGAGTGATGAGAGCCGCGCGACCCACAGATAGTGACGGGGCGAACGGCCCTGCACCAACGGCTTGTACAGGTTCTCGGCGAACAGCCCCGCCGACGACACCATAAAGGCGTCGCAAGAACTCATCACCGAAGCCAAAAGGCCGGCGATGAATAACCCGAGCATGCCGGGCATGACACCGGGAAGTATGTCGCGGGCCACCAGACCGAAAACCTCGTCCGGGTCGATGTCCCTTCCCGCGAAGTACGCCACCGCCGCCAGCCCCGTCAAACACCAAGCGATCGTGCAGACTCGCTTGATCAGGCTGCCACACATGAAGCCGACTTGGCCATCCAATTCGGTCCTGCCAGCGGCGCAATTGCCCATGGTGTGCGGCTGAGTGACAATCCCCACCAGTGCATTCAATGCGATCACGACGATGTAGAACAAGCCGATGTCTTCCGGAGCCACCAGGGAAAGCATGTTGCGATCGGGGGCCACTTGGGGCACCGCTTGTCGCAACCCTTCCATTCCACCCACGGCGTGGAAGATGTACGGCAGGAGGAGAAACGAGAAGAAGATCGTCAAGACTCCCTGAAGGAAGTCCGTGACAATCGCCGCTCCCAAACCTCCGGCTATGCCATAGGCCACGAACAGAATGGTCATCAGCGCAATGGCCCACTCGGCATTGACCGTGCCACCCGTGGTGGCGTCGATCACCGCGCTGGAGCCTTTGAGCATTACGCCGATGTTCACCGAGAACAACGCCAGACTCAACAAAGCGTACAGCATGGCCACGGACCGATTGAACCTCAGCTCGAGAACGTCAGCGGTGGTCAACGCGCGGAACCGCCGCATCATGGGAGCGATCAGCCAGTAGAAGGGCGATGCAAACAGCCACAGCCACTGATACCAAATGCCTGACACGCCGTTGGTATACGTTTTGGACGCGACACTGACGGCCTGATCCGAGTGCGTCCCTGCGCCAAAGGTGAAGAAGATCATGAAGATCTTGCCGAATCGGCGGGGCATAACGAAGTCGTCCATGCCTGTGACCCGCCGCGCCGACCACACGCCGACCGCCACGATGATCACAAAGTAGATCCCCAAGGCGATCAAATCGGCGTAATGCAATCCCGCCACGTCGTTACCTCCCACAGCCGGTTTTCAAATGAGTAGTGGGGGGGGGGGGGCGGCGCGCCGGCGGGGGCTCGGGGGGGCGGGACGCGCAAGGGCCCGGGGGGGCGTGCGCGCCCCCCCCCGGGGGCCGGCGGGGGGCCCCCCCCCCCCCCCCCACTACCGGTCGCTGCCACGATCACTTTTCACTTTCAAAGTCCGTGAGGTATCGCTGCCAAAGATCGTCCAGGGTCCCTTGGAACAAGTACACTCGCCCACGAGCCGTGGCCTGTTCGCCGGGCTTAAGCAGCGGCCAGGTGGGATTCGAATGGATGCACGAGGTCCGATCCTGGAAGTTGAACGACAGCGATCCGGCTCGGTCCACGGCAAGTCCCAGAACGTATTTGCCATCGGCGGAGACTTTGGCCGCAAGTCGTGATACCGGTTGCTCACCGTCTCGGCTTACGGAAACTCCGCACATGCGGTGCGACGCGAATTCACCTTTTACGATCTCGTTCATGGTCACGAACTCATGGCCACGACGAACGAAAGTGCGGTGGGCTTCGTAGTCTACAAACGGCGGCGCACCTCCGCTGATCAGACAGATCAGCGAAAGTCGCGGGCGGTCCCAGACCGCCATGCCGACGTTCTTGCCAGTGATGGTGAAATCCAGGTGGTCGCTGTGGGCCGTGTACTCGCCCCAGAAGTCCAGGGCCATCTTCCGCTTCAGATCATCGGACGCTTCCCATCGAAATTCGGCTGACTTGTGATCGGAACCAACATTCCAAGCGACACCGCGGGCGGGAACGTTTCTCTGTAGTTCGGTGTCGTAGTAGGCGTATTCGGTGACGCGCAAGACCCAACTCGATGCGGGCAAGATGCTGTGCCAGAAGCCCATAAAGGGCGTGTCGCCTCTTGGCCGGAGCCAGAATCCGGTCCATTCCGTTGGTCCAGGGGAGGGCAGGGGAGCGGTTCGTGACGCCAATTCGGTGACCTCTTCTGAGCAGAAGGCTCGTTCGAAAATTGCCAATTCATCCACGGATCCCTGAAACGGGCCGCCCAGCGAATGCCCGATGATCAACGTGCCGTATGGATGATTTGATCGAACATTCCGGCGGCGCACTCTGCGAGCGCGTGGCCATGAAGTAGCGGCTCGGATTTCT
>CAZUAH010000819.1:0-5093 GCA_964617665.1 uncultured Pirellulaceae bacterium | reverse complement strand
GATTTGAAATCGGTATGGCTGCAACGGATCGACTGATTGACAAGCCGATTACTCGATAATGACCCAATGCGGACTGGACCAGGCCAAGTGTCCGCGGGCTGCTTTCGCGTTGCCGCGGTACAACGGCGATTGGCCCTCTTGCGCGACGCGCCAGTAGTACCAGTGAGTCCCTTTCGGTAACGCCTCGTCGTTGAACACGAGGCGGAGTCGCTCTTTACCGTCGCCATCGAACTTCTTCACTTCCGTCCCGTCGCGGATCAACGTGACCTGGATCAGCGGTTTGGTACCGATCACGTCTAAGGTGATCGTGATACTGCCGTCCGAGCTATGCACTTCGGTTCCCATGAACGCGTTGTCCGCGCGCGAATCCAGGATGATACGCGAACCGTTGGTGGCAAACACACGCCGCTTGCGGATTGCTTCCAGGATCGACTTGTCCGTTAGTTCTTCGGCATAGATTCCTGTCAACGCGCCGGCAATCCCAGGGTTACGTCGATGGGAATCGCTCAGGCCCATGAATCCGTAGCGATAACCTTGATTCAACAACTGATGAAAACGTCCGCGCGACTGCTCGATGTAGATGCCCCAGGCGGTGGTCACCTCGGCACAAGACTCCGTCGAATGATGTGTCGGCGTCCAATAGGTGTGTTGCGGCAGGGCCACGCCTCCGGCGGCCTCAACCGCCGCCTGAAGTTGCCGGATATCGTTCCGCACTTCGGTATGTCGCAGCAAAGGACCGCCGGAAAGAGGATAGATGACCGACCGGTGATTGTTTGCGTATCCCAGCTTACCTCGTGAAAGAAAGTCGTAGCCCCTGGGATCGTCCGGGGCGATGTCCTTGGATCGAGGCAGGTGCGCGGTCCATTCGTATCCGGGCAAGGCGAGAAGTCCGCCTTCGCGGGTGATGCACCGAGCCAGAAACGTCGTTTGAGCGTACTCCGCTTCCGTCAATGGATCGTCGAAGATGTCGTCGTTATCGGTCATCGTGACCACGTCCAGTCGTGCGCGGTCGCGCGCATAGTGAAGCAGTTCGTCCAACTCCCCTTCGGCGTCGCACGTGAAGGTGCTGTGGTTGTGCAAGTCGGCCCAGAGCAACCGATAAGTCTTGTCTGCGAGCACGATCTCATGCCGCTGGGTCTGCTCTTCCGGCAGCGGCAGCTTCACTGGCCGCCAGCCCATCCATTCAGCCTGCCCGAACGGCCCATGTTTGGTCAAATCGGCGACCAAGCGATGATATATCCGTCGGCGATGGCGCGGCAGTTGTGAAGCGAGAAGGAAGAACTTGTTGTTGTGCACAATTGGGTTCGTGGCCACATGGTAATCCACCAGCTTCTGGTGAAGCACAACCGGCTGGCCCCACGTGCCGTTGCGCCAAGGACGCCCGACAAGCTCTCCGTCCGAAAGCGCCGGATGCCCGGGCGGGTTACGTTTGCGATCCCACAGCAGCCACACTGCATCATCGGCCTCCAACAGCATGGGCACTCGGCAGCGTCCCATGTAGCCCAGTTTCCATTCCGGCTTCGGTTCAATCTTGACCATGATGCCATGAGTCAATGTAGCGGCAACCGAACTGCCCTCGGCGTCGACCGCAAGCTGCCAGCCCTGCTTGTCGCGCACGGCCATGCGCAAGGTGTGTATCTGGCTGACCACACCAGCCCCGGCCATCACATCTTCGAGGCCGAGCCAGGCAACGCACACCCCCTGTCGAGTGGCCAGCGCCGTCGGCGTAATGGCATAGGCCCCCGCCGGCGAGATTCGCTCGACAGAACCTAGTTCCGGAAGCAGCGACCTGCCTTCCACGATGTAGTTGCCATCCTGGTAGCTGTCCCAAACGATCCACACGACGCCATTCGAAGTAACCGCCAGCGCTGGACGATACGAGTGAAGGTCAGACGACGAGATTGCGACAGGATCTTCCCAGACTCCGTCTTCGAATTTGCGACTCCAAATCCGAAACCGGCCATCCTGGTATGCCGACCAAGCCAGCACCAGTCGACCGTCGCCCAAAGACACAGCGGCCGGCATCATCGCATCGGTCCGTTCATCCGAAAGCACCACGGCCGGTTGCCACTGGCCCCCGTCCAGTCGCCGCCCCAGCACTCGCCAGCCATCTTCGCGCTGGGCAGACCAAAACACCCAAACGCCGTCGTCAACGCATGCAACGAGGACCGGAGCGTCATGAACCGCACCTTGCTGGCTGATCGAATGCACCGGCCCCAGGCCATCCGGCCCGACACATCGCGCCAGCACCCGATCGCGCCGATCCGCATACGCATGCCAGGCGATCCAAGTCGTCCCGTCGGCCAACACAGCCATCGAGGGCATCGTATCGTTGGTCACACTGGCGCCATTAATGACCACATCTTTCGGGGCAGTTTGCAGAATGTCAGCCTGACTCACATCCCCCGCCGCATCTCGGGCCTTCGCGCCGTTCGAGGCTGCATCTTGACGCTTGTCATCAGCATGGGCGCGCGCCACCACCATCAACATCAGAGCGCCCATAACCAACAGTCTGTTGTACGTGTTCACTAATCCGAGCCTCCGTTTTGAACTGGTACGCGGGTCAACCTCCACACGTCGCTTTGCATGTTGTTTCCGGCGACCATCCAAAGGGCGTTGTCAAATACGAATACGCTGGCGGCGTGGCGTGGTCTCCAGGGTGTGTTGGGCAATTCGTGCCAGTTCACTCCGTCCGCTGAATACCAGACATCGTTTCGATTCTGCTTATTCCAGCCCTCCAAAACCCACATCCGATCGTCGAATACGGCCACTTCGTGGTACTGTCGCGGATGCCATGGGGCAGATTCAAGGTGACACTCCCAGTTGACGCCGTCCGATGAACTCCAAACATCGTTGTAGAACGTTCGTTTGGGCGTCTGCGGGGTGTCGTAAGTGCCGCCGCCCAGGATCCACATCTGGTCCTTGAAGACAACATTGCCGCCGATCATTCCACGAGTCGCCCAATATGGTTCTTTGGGCTCGATTCGCTCCCAGTGAATGCCGTCCGGCGTATACCAGATGTCGCAATAGAAAACCTCTTTCGCTGGCGCGAAACTCGATATGGTCTGTCCGCCCATGACCCAGATCTTGTCTTGGAACACCAGCGTGTAGTGCAGCGCCCGTGGGCCCCATGGCACGTCCCGCCCCTTGTTGACGTACGACCACGTTTTTCCGTCCGCCGAGTTCCAAACGTCGAAATGGTAATGGCCCTGGTTCACGTCGCCGCCGACGATCCACATCCGGTCTTTGTAGACGACGTATCCGGCCGTGTGCCGGCCTTCCCAGTCCCGCGTTGGATCGAAGCTGGCATCGAGAAATGTGTTGGGTTTGACCAGCGTCCACACTGCGCCGTCTCGCGAACTCCACACCTCGTTGTTGCAGATCCGGGGGAAGTGAACCTTGTCACTCGGATTCCATCCTCCCAAGAGCCACATTCGATTTTTGAACACCAAGGCGCCAGCTCCATCGCGCGGTGCAAAGGCTGCATTCGTGGAAACCTTGATCCACTTGTAGTCGCACGTTGGCTCGCCAGCCCGCAGCGTGGAAGCCAATGTGGCTGGGAGCAGTAGAGAGATTCCGAGGGCACAAATCGACCGTGTCATCATCTCTCACCCCGTGTCTCTGGATGCCTAATGCGTTTTCAACCTTTAGAATAGTGGCTCACCGATGCGCCCGCCACGTTTCCATACGAAGAAAGTGACCGGAGATGACGCTTGCCCTAGGAATTGACATCGGCACGACAACGATCACCTGCTTGGCGCTGGACGCAGCCAACAGCGCAGTTCGTGCGACCGAAACGGTTCCGAACGACGCGGAGATTACCTCTACATCGGACAAGACGATGGGGCGATCCGAATGGGATGCTTTGGGCATCGTCGCTAGGGCTTGCCATTGCGTGAAAGCGGTCGTCGAACGGCTCGGCAACCAGCGGGTCGAATTGGCCGGAGTCGGCATAACTGGCCAGCAACACGGTGTTGTGGTTGTCGATGACACGAATCAGCCGCTGCGCGAGACGACAGATTCGTCAGAAACAGAAAGAGCACCAACGTAGCCAAGCGTGCGAGCCGGACTTCTCTGGCGATCATGTTCATCGCGATAGTCTCCCATATCTTCAACTAGCTTGGCCGAGGGGCCTCCCGGGCAGGCAGGGGCCTGAAGCCCTGGGTGGTCAATTGATCCACTTTACGGGAGAATCTCAATGCGCGCCACATTTTCTGAACAGGTATGGGAAGATGAGACTCGACGGGTGCGAGACTACTCCGACGGAAGGACGCAACCATGATGAAGACAGGCTCGGTGCTGGTATGTCTTTTCGCTTTCGTATGCATTGGGGAACGCGCGATGGCAGAGCAGTTCAATCTGCGCTTGCGATACCAGAAGCAAACGGACGAGGAAGCCGGCAATTTTCAGCGACTTCTGCGCGAAGAAAACTGGAATGCGAGCGAGACTGCGGTGATTGTTTGCGATGTATGGGATCTGCATCACTGCTTGAACGCCGTGCGTCGCCTGGAGGAATTTGGGCCCCGCTTGAACGAAGTTCTGATCGAAGCCCGTCGGCGTGGCGCCGTAGTGATTCACTCGCCGAGCGACTGCATGGATGCGTACCAGGATTATCCTGCGCGTCGTCGCGCGATGGAGGCACCGCGGGCCGACACATTGCCCGACGAGATCGAACACTGGTGCTCTCGAATTCCGGCCGAAGAGCAGGCAGTTTATCCGATCGATCAATCCGATGGAGGCGAGGATGATGACCCTAAGGAACACGCGGCGTGGACAGCGAAACTGAAGGCAAGGGGACGGAATCCGGGGATGCCATGGAAGACGCAATCGTCCATGATCTCGATTGATGCCAAGCGCGACTATATCAGTGACCGAGGCGACGAAGTCTGGAACATCCTTGAGCACTGTGGAATCCGCAACGTGATTCTGACGGGCGTCCACACCAATATGTGTGTACTCGGGCGTCCCTTCGGCCTGCGGCTGATGAGCCGCAACGGCAAGAACGTTGTCTTGATGCGCGATATGACCGACACGATGTACAACCCGAAACGCTGGCCTTACGTGGATCATTTCACGGCCAACGACCTGATCGT
>CAZUAH010000818.1:2796-5106 GCA_964617665.1 uncultured Pirellulaceae bacterium | reverse complement strand
ACGCCAGCGCTATTGTGAAGCAGAAAGCCAGGATCTTTCTCATCGGTCTCTCCCTCATGATAAGGTTTTGCCACTCATTTCTTGACGCTTCGGTACACTTTGCCGTGGTACACGCCCAGGTCGACGCTGCCGCCTGCGGGAGCGGGACGCACGTTGCCCGTGGAAGGATCCCATTCCTCAAGCGGCCCAGTCGTCCTGAACGTCATTTGCGCGCGGACGGCCTCGTTGGAATCGTTCATCACGAAGAACACGTCCCGGCCATTCACTGCCTTGTGGGCGATCCGAACCGGCTGCGATTCATCCGCGAGTTTCACTGGTTTCTCGAGCCAAGTGTTCAGCAGTTTGTCCAGTGCGTCCGGCTCCCATTCCGCCATGAAGACAGCGTTTTCCCGCGACGCAAATACGTCGGCGAAGGCATCGCGGACCGCGGCATCGGGAAACTTCGACTCGGAATTCAGCGGCATGTCGCCAATGGCCACCAGCTTTCCACCCTGCTTCACGAACTCCAGCACGCGTTCCCAAGCCTCTGCCGACAAGGTATTCACGATCGGCAGAATGATGACCTTGAACCGCAGCGCATCGTGGACCAGTACGCCGTCCTGCGCACGCCCATCCGCAAGAGCCTGGCTGTCCAGGTGCAAGTACTCCCAGCGCCGCTCGAAGAGCATACGAGACACGCCCTGGAAGGTCTGGTCCACGGCATTCACCGCGTCCGACGCGCCGGACACCGCCTTCCAGCCGCTCACCCGGTGATACCGCGGCGTGAACTTCGTCCACAGCGACTCGATGGGGTAAACCAGTCCCACGTCGGCCACGGTATGCCCGCCCTGAAGCAGCAGGTTGATCCGGGCGACGTACTTGTTAATCTCGTTTTGGCCTGCCTGGTCAAAGTTCTTCAGACGCAGGTAACAGTTGAAATCCGTGATGCCCCCTTGGAGCAACATGTTCAGGTGACCGCGCACCGAAGACGCCGGGGGCTCGCCGCCGGAGTAGCGTCGGTCCGCCACGGGACACGGCTCACTCATGACCAACGTGTTGCCCACCAGTTCCGCGGCACTTGACGCCAGCTTTGGCGAGTGCACTGGCATCTCCTCGGGGCGGCAGCTCAGGATGTCGATGCCCGGCCCATGCATGGCGCGAAAGCACTGCATGATATTGCCGTACAGCGGCACATGGGCCACCATGCTTTCCTCTAAGAGCAGATGCCCGCCCGACGCGAAGCCATGCTTTTCGCACCAATTGCTGATCGCGCCGAAGAAGTTCTCGGAAAAGAGATCGCCGACTACCTTGAAGTACTCGTAGCGAACCTGCTGACCTGCCGGCCCCTCGTCGAAGTAGAACTCGACAAGCCTATCCTCAGGCCGGTATCCATGACGGCCGGCGATGGTCGCCGAAACGATTTCGTGCCAAGGGATCAATCCATGTTTGTACTTGTAGCGATGGAACTGTAGAGCCATGAGCGATGGCTCATCCGTAAAGGTCGACTTGAAGTACTTACCCAAGTCATCGCCCAAGTGCCCGGCGTACTTGTCGTGCGTGCTCCGCAGGAAGGCTTCCGTCACTTCAGGGATCATGAGCGAGGGATACCGTGTTCCCAGCTTCCCACCAGGGCTCTTGGCGCATGCTTGGAAACCTTCGTAGAGCACGTCCTTACTCGCCGCAAAGACCTTCCAGTCTCCGGCCGGTGCGTTCCACACCAAGGTGGAGCCTTCCAACCTCGGCAGTAGGTCGGTTGGTTCTGTGAAGTCCGGATTCCCTTCCGCCATCGGGAATGCCACCAACTGAATGACTTTCCCCGGCGGCATCTCGATCGTGCTCCCGCCACCGGAGAGGTCCGCGTGGATGAAGAAGATCCCCATGCACTCCCAGGCGGGATTCTCCTTGATTACCCGGTCCCCCGCGTTGCCCGATGGATAACCGTGCTCGTCGTACAGCCACAGCTCCATGCCCTTGGCCTTCGCAAGCTCGCAGAAAGCTCTCGTTGCCTTCATGCCCGCGTCCGTGAGGTACTCCCGGAAAGGGACGTTGAGCGCGAAACCGCCCCAGCCCGCCCCCAGCGTTTCCTGGATGAGGGCTTCTTGTCCGGCCCGGTCCAGCGGGAAGTTGTGTATGTTCCAGTTCAGACGATATTCGAGGGGAGCCTCGCGGAATGCCGTCTGCAGCGCGTCGTCGTTCGAGCCGTCTACCTCACTACCGTCTAGCGGAACGGGGGCCAGCGAGGCCGCAACTACGATTAACCTCAAAGCCAGCCCGGTGTTCCTTCGATTGAGCAAACGCATTGCTCCGATCCTCTCGGCCTCTGGTTTCTGT
>CAZUAH010000818.1:0-2696 GCA_964617665.1 uncultured Pirellulaceae bacterium | reverse complement strand
CGAGCGGTTTCGGGAGAAAGCATGACGGAGTCCTTCCATCCCGCGGCGAACAGGGTCTTCTCGGTCAGGACCATCGCCCTGATCTGTACCGGCAGGTTGTGCGTCCATTTATGCCCCGCCGGAGCCGACATGGCCGGCTTGGACCAGCCCTTGGCGTTCCTGTATTGCTCGGGAATATTATCGGGGTTCGGCACGGTTATTTCAGCCTCGACCTTCCTGTTCTCCTGGGCGTAAAGCCTCACTCCATGCGGGAACATGTCGGGAGTGTAGCGGGCATACTTTTGGTGGTGGTGACCGCTGTGGTTCTGCGGCCACAGCCAGGGGCTGAATTTTCGCCACGAGTACCTGTTCTGTACCCCGTATGCCATCGCGCCGTCGAACACCATCAGCTTGCCGAACGGGGATCTGTAGTCCGTTCCCTCTCCGCCCAGTGTCCAGTTGGACCTGTGCATCCATGAGTCGTTGAGGAAACCATAGTTGGCCGTCATGATTCTCGATCCGCCGCCCTTGTTCAGTTCCAGGCTGAAGTCCGACCTCTGGATCCTGACGGCGTTTCCGTCCGAAATCATCAGGTCGTTGAGCAATCCGCCGGGCTGACTCGTGCTGGACGGCTTCCGCTTTCTTCGCTTCGTGTTTTTCTTCCCTCTTCTCCTGTCTTCATCCTCGGCCGGCTCCGGGGCGGCCTTTGCCGGCTGCAGACTCGGCGCCGGGGCTTCCCCCTTCACGACAGTCTGGTAGATCTTCCTTCCCGTTATGCCGTTGATCCCGAACAGGTGAATGCCGCCGTCGATAAAGGAAGAGCGGCCCGCGGCGAAATAGACGACGCCGTCAACGACAAGCACGCTTCCGTGAACGGGCCACGGGGATTCCGGCCGCCCGTCGACCATCATCAGACTGTCGACAGGCGCGCCGCGGAACTTCCAGATCAGCTCCCCGCTGCAAGTATCCACGGCATAAACATAGCCGTCACGACAGCCGAAGATTGCCAGTTCCCGATAAATCGAAGGTGGGCTGTCCACGATCCCGCCGGCTATGAACCGCCACAGGACCTTGCCACTGGAAGCGGACAGGCAGTAAACCGATTCTCCTTCAACGCCTGCCACGAACACCCTGTCCCCCACGCTGACGCAACTGCCCAGCCTGCCGACCAGCTTCCTGGTCCATACCGGGAAAATCTTCGCCGGGATATCCGTCACGACGGATCCGCTTCGGGCAATGTCGTGGCGGTACGTCGGCCAGTCCCCGGCGGACGGAACGTTGATGCCGCCAGTGCTCCAGACGTCTCCCGGTTTGGGATCCGCGGTGACAGGCTTGTCTTCCGTCTTATGGCTCTCTACGAATTCATCGTAAAGATTCGTCTTTGTCAAACGCTCGTCATCCTTGACTTCCAGCTTGTCGACATGGTTCTCGGAAACAAAAGAGAGCATTCCGTTTATCTTGATATCCCCAAAACAGCGGCAGGGGTCCGGGGGCACGTACAGCTGGCCGTTGGCGGGCAGGATCCCGTACTGGCAAATGCCCCTGATGAACCAGTTGTGCCTGTGTTCCTTGCCTTCGAGGTCGATGAACTCCACGCAACGCCGTCCAGTCAGCAGGTAACGCTCCGTGGCCTTGTTGCGGTAACAGCGATGATGGTGTCCGCCGGGTAGAATATCCTCTTCTGCAAAGCTTCTTTTGATCTTTCCAGTGAGCAGATCGATTTCGTTGATACCCTTGAAGCCACCGCCGTACGTGGGTCCAGTCCAGACGGAATCGCCGATGACGAAAAGATCTGCCTGGGCGGCAAAGCCAACGAATCCCTCATCGATTCTCCAGAGTTCCTTTCCGTCCTCGACGGAGAAAGCCGCTATGGCCTTCTGCCCGGAGCATACGACAGCCTTCTGCGAAGCGACCAGTGTCGGCGCGAAGTGTCGGATGAAGAACTCCGTTGTCTTGAAAGGCGACGCCCATTCTTCCTTTCCGGTCTCCAAGTCGACGCAAAAGACGCTGTTGTTGTCCATGTAATAGACATTCTCGCCCTTCGCGCAAAGCGTTGTGGGAATCAGTCGGTCCATGTTGCCGCCGCTTTTCTTCCACATTCGCCTGCCCGTCTTCGCGTTGTAGACCAGGATTTTCCGGTTGATTCCAGGGTCCTCCTTTTCCGCCTCTTCGATGCCGTAGCGATCACCGTCGGATTTGACCGCGAACTTATCATTCATGACGGCGGGATCCCCGACGGCCAGCAGCAGTATCCCGTCGTGAAATAGGATCTCCTCTGTCTTCTCCGTGCCTTTGAAGTCTCTTACGGTTTCCCCGGTAACGGCATTGAGCGCGACAACAGGGCCGTTGAAGGTGAGAGTCGTGTACACGCGATCGCCGACGGCCACCAGCTTTCGAGGCAGCCACACGGGCCCGGATCGAAAAGCGTACAACTGCGATACCCAGTCCCCGATCTCCCGCTTCCAGAGAACCACCCCGTTAAACGCGTCCCTCGCCACCAGATGCCATTGGGGCGGGTGGTGGATGAGCGACGTGGGGGCCTCGTCGATGATGTAGAATAGCCTGCCCTCGCTGGAAACCATCGCGCTGATACTGGCAAGTGCATCATGGTCCCGCGTATGATCCGGCCCGGAACGCCACTGCATGCGTTTGGGATTGTGGATCCGTATGTCTTCCGCCACGGGGTTCCCGTCCGCGTCGTGCAGGTAGTGCGTCCA
>CAZUAH010000817.1:0-5119 GCA_964617665.1 uncultured Pirellulaceae bacterium | reverse complement strand
TCGTGGTCTCCAAATGTACGTGACCGAGAATCTGTTGGATCTTGCGCAGATCGCAAGTGTACTCGTACGTGTGGCAGGCGAAGCTATGACGAAGCGTGTGCGGCGTGGCTTTCTTCTTGATCCCCGCGATACGAACCGCTCGCTCCATCACACGCTCGGCCGTGCGCGGTGATAGGTGACGTCGGGCGGCTTGCGGCTGCGCGCCCGCCGTCGCCTTTTCGGCCGGAAAGATGTAATCGTCGCCCGTGAATCGCTCGGACAGATGCCGTAGCAGAGGCTCGAACGTCTCGGGCAACATGACTTGGCGATCGCTGCGTCCCTTGCCCTGCCAGACATTCACCAAACGGCGGTCGAAATCGATGTCTCGCCAGCGCAAACGGACTACCTCGCTCACCCGCATGCCCGTGGCGTACATCAACCCGAGCAACAGCTTATCCCGCAACGTTGGTGCAGCTTCGAGCAATCGCTGGACTTCCTGGACGCTGAGCACCACGGGAAGCTTCTTCGGCCGACGCGGGGTGGCAAGTCCCGACGTAACCTGGCGGTGGCACATCTTGTCGAAGGCCGTACGGATCGCTGCCAGATGCGTCGACACCCAGGAACACCCTGCACCAGCATCGACCAGATACAGGAGGAACTCCCGCACGTCTTCTCGGGTCACTCGATGCGGCGGCCCCCCGTACCAACGCAAAAAGGACCGCAAGGCGTTCCGGTAGTTCTTGATCGTCTGTGGCTGGTAGAATCGGATTCGCAACTCGCGCACGATCTTCCGCAGAAACTCCCCCGCCGTCGGACGCCCTTCCACGACCGGAGCCGATGACTGAAGCTGGTCCTCGACCCGACTCCGCGGTGCGTACCGACCTCGCGCCGCTGAGTAGGGTTGACCGTTGTTGTACGTCGACAATCCGCCTGAGCTGGCTTCTTTCGATCGAACGATCATCGCTCCGCCCCTCCACAACGCGTCTCGGTACGGGGTACAGTTTTAGTGTCCTAATGGACACGTGTTCGTTTGTCAACCACGCCCGCCCGTTGCTAGCCAATCACGCCGACCTTGGCATGGATGGTCGGGGTTCCCAACTTCACATGACCAGGAAGCCGTGGGATCTGGGCCACTGCACTGCTGTGCTCGTAGGTATGACAGGCAAAGCTGTGACGCAGCGTGTGCGGTGTGGCACTTTGCTTGCACGAGTTACGCGCGGATTGCATCTACGCTTCCGCAAACGGCAGCGGCCGAAACGGAACTGCCATAAGGAGTCTTGCCCGCGAATGGCGCGAAGAGACGCGAATACCCGAGAGTTGTCAGTGAGATGCTTGCACTTCCTGTGAATAGGAAGCGCCGTCCGCAGTCTCGCAGAATCAGTAGTCAGGCATTCGTGTCGATTCGCGTCATTCGTGGGCCTCCTTCAGCTTTCCGCTCGATGCGGCGGCTGGTCTTCAAGGAATTGACGGATCTTCTACTCGCGGAAAACCTCTCGGAGCCGGTTCGCGTCGTTCAAGCGATCATTGTTCTGTCTCCGCGCTACAGCTCTCGGAAACGATCGCGCAGAATCGCTCCAGTGTACACATGCCCCCTTTCCAGCCGGTCGTCTAGGGTTACGACCACGTTCTGGCGAAGGTGGCTACGGCGGTCTTTCACGCAATTGCCGGGGCGAGAAGCACTCAGGCTAACGGGACGGCCATTTCCCTCCAGGCTACGCAAACCGCCAAGTCGATACTTCCCGCAAAGTTTACTCAAGCGATACAACCGGACCCGCCGATGAGATGGACGAAGGTCTGACCTGCGCGGTCGGATATTGCGCACTCTCCTCGTCTTGATCGAAACCGACACATGTCTGCGGGCTCAAATATCTCGTCCACCGACCAGGACCGCTCTCGGAGCCTGTCTGCCGGGCTGGCAGATTGGGTCGCGGATTGGGGCGCGGTGACGATCGATGCCATCTCGGCTGCGGGCAGCATTGCATATTTCTCGTGGCAGACTATTTCCTGGTTGCTCTTTCGTCGGCCCAAGAAATCGACGCTACTGCCGATTTTTTACCAAGTCGGCGTGCTCAGTCTCCCTGTCGTGGCGCTGACCGGCACCTTCATCGGAATGGTGCTAGCCGTCCAGACCTTCTACCATTTCCGGCAACTCAACATGGAGACCGAGTTGGGCGCGGTGATCAACATGTCGCTGGCTCGCGAGTTGGGACCGGTGCTGGCGGCTACGATGCTAGCTGGTCGAGTGGGCAGCGCGATGGCGGCCGAGTTGGGTACGATGCGCGTGACCGAACAGATTGACGCCTTGGCTAGTATGGGCGCCAACCCAATCCAATATCTCGTAGTGCCTCGCTTCCTCGCGTTCGTGTTGCTGATTCCCGCGTTAACCGTCATGGCCATATTCATGGGCGTGGTCGGCGGGTACTTCTACAGCGTCGTGATTCTCGGCATTGACAAGCACCATTACCTGTACAACACGCAAGAATTCGTAGACAGCTACGATCTGTTCACGGGCATCTTCAAGAGCTTCTTCTTCGGTATCGGGATTTCACTGGTAAGCTGCTACCAGGGATTCCATTGCCGGGCTGGAGCGGAAGGAGTTGGCAAAGCGGCAACGTCGGCCTTTGTGCATTCGTTCGTATTGATTCTCGGGTTGGATTTGCTGTTGGGGATTACCCTCGATTCCATTTTCTACATGCTTTGGCCGCAGGGCACGAGTCTGTTCTAGATGAACACGCCACCGCCGAATACCGAAACAGACAGGCTGCTGATCGAGGTGCGTGGATTACACGTCAACTTCGGTAAGCAAGAGGTCTTGCGAGACGTCAACCTGAACATCCCACGTGGTCAAACGGTAGTCATTATCGGCGAGAGCGGCTGTGGTAAAACCGTGTTATTGAAGTCGCTGGTCCGCCTGATAAGGCCAACTCGCGGCGAAGTGCTGTTCGACGGACGCAATCTGGCGAAGTTGAACGACAAGCAGTTGACGACACAGCGAATCCGCTGCGGTTTCGTGTTTCAGAATGCTGCGTTGTTCGACAGCATGACCGTTGGGCAAAATGTGGCCTTCCCACTTCGTCAGCATCGTGACCATCGAGACACCGAGGTTCAAGAGCTAGTGTTGGCACGCTTGTCCGAGGTCGGTCTTCCACGTTCTGCCGTGGGCAAGAAACCTGCCGAGTTGTCGGGAGGCATGCGCAAACGTGTTGGCCTAGCCCGCGCCTTGATCATGGATCCCGAAGTGATCCTATACGATGAACCAACCACAGGACTTGACCCAATCATGAGCGACGTCATTAACGAACTCATGATGCGCACTCGGCGCAATCGGCCGGTCACCAGCATCATCGTTAGTCACAGCATGCGGACCGCACGTAAGGTCGCCGACCGTGTGGTCATGGTTCATCCGATCTCCTTCTTGGAGCCTGACCAGAAACAGATCATTTTCGATGGTCCGCCAAGCGAGTTGGACCGATGCGACGACCGCCGTGTCGTCCAATTTGTCCGCGGCGAAGCAGGGGAAAGACTGAATGAGATGCGCGCGTGATCGTTGCGAGCATCTTCGCGGGGCAGGCGTGAGGCTGCCCCACTTTGGCAGCGGCCGTAGGCCGCGAACGGAAAGAGAATCATGGACGAACGAGTGCTCTACTTTCGCGTAGGCGTCGTAGTGGTCGCATCGGTGACCATCACGATCGTGCTTGTGATGCTATTCGGTGCCTGGCCGAACGTGCTGGAATCCCATTACCGGGTCCACATCAAGTTTCCAGAGGCGCCTGGTGTCACGGTCGATACCCCCGTGCGGAAGAGCGGCGTGTTGGTCGGTCGAGTCACGGAAGTGCAGCTACTGGACGAGGGTGGCGTCAAGGTCAGTGCGGATCTCAACGAGAAATACAGGCTGCGACAAAACGAGACTTGTCGCATCTCGTCGGGATCGCTTTTCGGCGACGCCGTCCTGGAATTTGTCCCAAGTGATGTCGACAGTCTCTTGGCCAGATTCGACACGAACAAAGACGGTGTTCTGGACGCATCCGAAAAGCAGAAAAGCAGGGAGTTGGTCGGCGACGAAGTATACATACTCGAGGGTGTCTCCCCTCGTAGCCCACTACGTATTTTGGTAGATCTGGAGGACGATATCGCGTCAACGTTGCATTCGATACAGACTGCTGGCGACGAAGTTGCTCAACTGGCCAACTCGGTCAATGGGGCCGTGGGCGGCGAAGAAGGGCACATTGGGGCTCTCGCACAAAAGGCCGAAAAGGCGCTGGACCGTTTCGACCGTACGATGCAGGCAGTCGAGAAGGTGCTTGGTGACGAAGAACTGGCCGTCAAGCTTCGGCAATCGCTTGAGGAGTTGCCGGAATTCATCAGCGAAACACGTCAGACGATGGTCACGGCTCGCACGACACTGGAAGACTTCAGACGCGTCAGCCAGAAGGCAGAAACGAACCTGGACAACCTGCAAGAGTTCACCAAGCCGCTGGGCGAACGCGGTGCCCAGTTGGTCGCCAATGTAGACGCAAGCACGCGAAATCTGAACGAACTGCTCACGCAATTGGTAGCGTTCAGCGAAGGCCTGAACTCGGGCCAGGGGACCTTGGGAAAACTGGTGCATGACGACGAGGTGTACGAGAAGATCGATCGACTCGTGAGCAATGCGGAAGAAATCAGCCGACGTCTGCGGCCCATCGTTGAGGACGTGCGCACGTTTACCGACAAAATCGCCCGCGATCCTCGCCAACTGGGGCTCAAAGGCATGGTGGACCCCCGTCCCACAGGCCTGAAAACCGGGACCGGAATGCACTGGTAGTTGCCCAATTGATCTGTAGAAATGTCTGCTCCACCAAATCGTTGCCGAGCGTCTCGCTGTATCAGTGCGGAAAACGCAAGGGCTACGACGGCTGGTGGTCTGTCAATGTAGAGTTTACCAGTAGGAGAGATTAGCCGTTTTGGCGCTAGCCACGGTTGGCCTGGGAAAACCGTGGCTAGTGCCAAAACGGCTAATTAGTAAACTCAATGTTGACGGACCACTAGTCGATAGATGTTCAGACCTTCTGGTGTCCTCGATTCCAACGTTGACACGCCAAGCCTTTTCGCCCAAAGTATTGTGGCAACGATTGTACACTGGCCGTTCAGCCCGCTGACG
>CAZUAH010000816.1:0-5152 GCA_964617665.1 uncultured Pirellulaceae bacterium | reverse complement strand
TACACATGTGTGACGCGCGCGGTCCCAAGCCGTCGCCGATCTACAAGCCGCTGCCGCGAGAGGCCATCACTGCCGAGACGCTTTGGCTGGTCGAAGAGCTTGATGGCCGGCGGATTGCGTGTCCGACGCTTCTTGAATACTTGGACGAACACCACGCCGATCACGCGGACCATCCGGGGGCATACCTTGAAAAGGCTTGGACACAACTCGATTCGCCCGATTACGTTCCTCCCCGCGGCGACGTGCTGAAGCCGCGTTTTCCCGAGGAGTACGTCGAGCGGGTCGAACACACCTTCCGATCCCGTTATGGCCGCGACCTTGAACAAGTGCAACCGGCCGAGATCGCGGAAGCGGAGCTGGCGTCCATCGAAAGGCTCTTTGAGTTTGAAAGCGTGCCTGGGATATCTACTGTCGAATCGGCGGAATTGGCTGGCGATTGGGTGTACCTGCTCTGTCTGCATCCCAACCCGCGTTCCTACGAAATGCGCAGAGTCAACCTGCGTACGGCGAAGGCTGAGATCTTGGCCGAAATCGTGACAGACGCCGAATACAGGGCACTGACGGGGAACGAGATCCACATCGGCGCTGAAACAGTGTACGTGCCCACATCCGACGGCGTGATCTGTTTCGATCGTCATGCGAAGAAGGCCTGGACCATCACACAAGAAGATGGCCTACCGACGGCACGAGTGACCGCGTGTTTGGAGGCCGCTGGAAGGCTGTACCTGGGCTTGAAGGGGCTGGAGGAGGGTTATTTGGCGGTATGCGAGCCGTCAAATGGGAAGGTGAACGTCCTGGCTTGCAGTGGCCGGAAGGACAAGCATTCGGCCCTGGACGACTGCGCGCCGTATACCATCGACAGCATGATCTACGACGAAAGCAGGGACCGAATCTTCATCGTCACAATGTTCCTGGAGCCGGAGGCATCGGACCGGCCGTGGCTCTGGGCGTACGATTTGAATTCGGGGGAGATCCGCGAGGTACATCGGCAGCCCTATCACCCGCTGCAGTTGCGATTGCTATCGAACGGTACGTGCGTGTTCCATCTGGCCGACATGCACACTCACAAGCAGGTCACGCGCACACTGCCGGACGGCTCGCATACCAAGGTCACGCTTCGTGTTCCTTCGGCAGGCGGCGCTCGGGGCTATGCCCAGTGGGATTTCTCCGTGTGTGACGGAACGCCCCTTGGGGACCTGAAAGACCACGTGACGCCCCTGATTGGGAATATCGACCCCGAGAAACTGAAGACTCGCTACCGTGTCCCAACCTTCTGCGGAGATTCACACACATTGCCTGGCACCGCCAGCAGTATGGAGCTGTTCGGAGACGGATGTTTGGTTTCGAGCGGCGTCCGGCGAACGCCACTGGCAATCACCCCGATCTCACGGCGTTTCATGAAGACCGAGCAAGCCGGTTTTGGGAGACCCTGGCAGTTGATCCCTCGAGACGACACCGGGCAGACAGTCCGCAGCCTGCCTGCACTGGACGGCGAAGCGCCGTTTGCAGTCCGCGTTCACGAGGACAGGATCGTCGCCTGTACGCAAAGCGGGCTCTGGCTGCTCCGGCCCAAGTTGCCGGTACGATTGGCCGACAGTACAGGCCGAGGAAACAGGCATACGCGTGATTCCGTTTCAGAGCGAACCGAAGACAAATGTCGCGTTGGCGGGCTCGTCGTACGGGCGCCGGCGGGGGCCCTGGTCCACATCGGCGACGAGCCCGGGTTCCGCGTTTGGAAGGAGGGGAATCTACGATGGAATGATCTGCCGGTCGGCAGACACACAATACGTGTCGACTTCTATGAGAAGACCGTGAAGGAAGTGATCGACGTGAAAGAGGCTCAGACCTGCCAAGTCACAGCCTCTTTCGGCGAAGAGCTGGCCAAAAGCCAAACGCTGCATTTGCCGGACGGCCAGAAGATGGAATTGGTCTGGATTCCCACACCACTCGCACGAAGCGAGCAGGAAGCGCCGTGGACACTTCCCGAAGGGTTCTGGCTGGGCAAGTATGAGGTCACCCAGGAACAATATCAGGCTGTCATGGGAAGCAACCCGAGCGCGTACCTCGCCAACGGACATCCGGTGGAGAATGTGGGACGCTCGGGTACAGAAGCCTTCTGTCGCCGCGTGACCGAGACGAACGCCGCACAGTTGGACGGTTGGATCGTTCGGCTGCCGTCCGAAGACGAATGGGTCTATGCGTGCAAGGCGCGGACAACGTCGAAGCACTATTCGGGCGAAACGGCCGAAGACCTTTTCCGAGAGGGTTGGTTTCCCCAGAACAGCGGTGGCCGCACGCATCCCGTCGGTGGGAAGATGCCGAACCCCTTCTGGCTGTACGATATGCCTGGAAACGTGTCGGAATGGTGCGAACGCGGCAATCCCCACGGTGGATCCTGGCGAGCTTACGGTGGTTCGCCAGCCGGTGGCGTCGGGTTCCGCGTCGTCCTTTCCACAACGGATACCCAGCGAAGCGTCGATCGCGAAGGTTGGACGCATCTGGCCTACCTCGACCCGATCCGAGTCAAGGTGGGCTACGGCGGCTTCCGGGCGTACAAGCGGCGGGACCGCAACCCGCCCATCGCCGGCGGCGACCGCGACGCCTTCAAGACGATGCTCCTGGTCCACGCCGTCTCGTCAGTGCGGTACGAGTTGGGGGGCAAGTATCGGGAGTTCCAAACGTTTTACGCGCGGCCCAAAAGCGCCGCCGGCGTGGCTCGGTTCGCCGTCGTCTGCGACGGCCAACAGAAGTACCGCGGCCCGCGGGTGTGGAGCTGGCGAGGCACCGAGCGGTCGGGCCTCAAGAAACCCGTCACGATTGACTTGTCTGGTGTCGACGTGCTGGAAGTGGTGACCTATGGCGACGACAACGGGTCGATTTCCGGCTCGTTCGGTTTATGGGTCGATCCGAAGGTGAGGTAGTCCGATGAACCGGAATGTCTTGTACCGAAACGCGATCACGTTTCTGACTCTCGTCTTCGCGGCGGGTATTTCCGCGGCAGACAAACCTGCTCCGTCCGCCGAGACACCGGACGCCCAGCCGGTCCCTGTCCGACTGCACCGGGGCAAAGACCCCGATGGCTGGACCTACCTGGCCTATGTCAGGCCGTTCAGCTACTCGGTGGGCCACGGCGACCTGGGCCGGTTCCAGCAGGGTGAGAAGAAGCTGGTACTGGCGGGCACGCCGTTCGAGACGGGATTGGTCGCTCACGCCGTTTCGTCGGTCCGTTACAGGCTGGCCGGCAAGTGCAAGGAGTTCCGGGCCAGTTACGGCCTGCCTTACGGTTCGGTCGCGCGGTTTGTCGTCCGTTGCGATGGTGAGGAGAAGTTCCGTAGCGGTCGCGTGTGGGCCACCGGCGGCACACGGCGCCACGGGATCGATAAGCCCATCCATCTCGACGTTGCCGGCGTGGACATCCTGGAGCTGGTGACCTACGGCGACAACAACGGCCAGACGGCCGGTTCGTTCGCCGGCTGGGGCGATCCAAAGGTCCGATAGGAACGGCATGGAAAAGAGCCTGTGGGAAAAGTGGAGGATAACTGTGAAACTCAAGTATGTGCTCGTCTTTCTGACGGCTTGTGTCGCAGGTCCCTTGTGCAATGTGGATGCGTCAGATGGGGAATCCCGGACCACAATCGCGGCGTTGCCATTTGCGGAGGCCTCGGCCGAGGGACGATATGCGCCGTTGGCCAAGGTGGTTGGCGATATCTTGATGACCAGGCTTGCAGAAGCCGAAGGCTTGGACTTTGTCGAGCGAGCGGCCATCAACAAAGTGCTCAAGGAGTTGGGGCTTTCATCGAGGACGGAAGGGACGGATCAGACGCGACTCGGAAAGGCGCTCGGCGCGCAGTTCATCCTGACGGGGAATCTGACGTCATCCGATGACAACATTCTACTCGCCGCACAAGAATCTGGAACGACCATTGCCGTATTGGACTTCATCAATCGCAGGCCCGATGACGGCCACGATTGGCTGGGTAAAGGGTTGGCGGACATGGTCATTACGGACTTGTCCGCTTCTGACAAGCTGACGGTGGTCGATCGCGAACGGATGCAGCAACTCGCCCGGGAGCACGATCTGGTCACGTCGGGCATCGTCGACGAAAACACGGCTCCGGCCGTGGGACGGGTCGCCAAAGTCGAGTGGGTGCTTCAGGGAACGTTTGCGTGCCATGGAGGCAACGTGACGATTGAGGCTCTGTTGGTCGACGTGACCAGGCAGCGGGCGTTGCGCATCGAGCAAATCGAAGGTCCGCTGGGCGACGTTTTCAAGCTGGAAGGTCAATTGATCGGCCGCGTTCTCGAAAACCTCGACGCCCCAATGAGCGAGGCAGAGCTTCGTCGCGTGAAACTGCTGAAGACGCAGTCTTTGCCGGCCTTCGAGCACTACTCGCGGAGCCTCGCGCGGTTTGACAATGGCCAGTGGTACGCTGCACTCCAGGAGGCACGATTGGCCCAGCGCACCGACCCTGAATACTTGATGGCCGCCGCTCGCGTGGCACAACTGTACCACGAAGTGGGCGAGCCGGAACACGCTCTGATCGAATATCGACGGTTGGTTGGCCAGGATAACCAGAACGTGCTTCCCGAGATCGTCTACTTTCGCATGGCCGTGCTGCTGGACGAGGCGATGGCGGATCGCGATTCGGCTGCGGGGATTCTCGGGCGGATATTGGAGCGTTACCGTGACGACCTTCCCCCGTTTGACGTCAGCGTCCCTTCGCGACTATCACGCGCTTGGGACGATGTGGGGGGGATTACGGGAATCAATAGAATCGCGAGGCAGAGCGGAACCCGCCTCCGAACGCTCGCCCGATTGGCTCACTGGCAGGAACAAGCGGGAAACGACTTCCAGGCGGCTCAGCTTCGTTCCCAGATGCGCTACTTCATGTTCACCCATGGGATGCCTTTTGGGAATGAATCGTTGCACTTCTGGCCGTCGGGGCTGCAAGCGTTCCACTCCGGTAGCAAGTATTGGAACATGGTCCGAGAGAATCGTGACCGAACGCTTTATCCCGGCACGATCATCGTGATTTCTCATGGAAAAACGGTCGACGCCAAGACCGCGCCGACGCACGGTTACTACAAGTGGAAAAGTGCTCGCCGGTTCTGGCTGGCCCCGCCCGACTATGAGATCGCCAAAGTGAGCTAT
>CAZUAH010000815.1:0-5153 GCA_964617665.1 uncultured Pirellulaceae bacterium | reverse complement strand
GGATACGAATCAGCGATTCCCGACAACACCCGCCGATCTTCCAAGTGCTCGAATAGAACCCGCCGGGGACGCGGCCCGCGTCGCCTCGCCAATTTCCGAGAGTTGCTCTGCCGACGCTTGGATCGCCTGGAAAGGTTGTTCAGAATGAATCTCATGGCTGCGTCACCTCCATTAGCGGCGGATGCCGTCACGGATCGCACGGTCCTGGTGCGCGTCCGTCGTTGACCAGTTTCCGAATCCACTGACCGTTACCGATCAAGGTCCAAATCACACAGTTCCGTACCGAGCGCGTTCGGGGTGCTTCCAACACGGCGGACAGTACGCGCCCATCTTCCGAGTGCTCAAATCGCTTACATACTCAGGACGGTTCATAGACTGCTGTGTTTCCGTGAGGGCAGGTGTGTAAAGTGCCTGGGTTTGTATTCAACGGCAGGTTGGAAACCTTCCCCCACGAAGGGATAATCCCTCATTTTGCCCCCCAGAAAGCACTTGTCAAGGAAAAAGGGGGGGGGATTTGGAAAAATCATTGGCCCGCGCTTTCGGTATCACATCGCTCGCACCGGCCGGCTGGCTAACACAATGCAAAAAGCCCCGTGTCTGCACACGGGGCCAACCTGAGTTCCCGCCCGGAAATTCGTATCGCTTTCAGAACGGCGTTTCTTCCTTCTCCTCGTCCTCCTGGCCCGAAATAGGTGTCGTGTAGACGTATTCCTGGGCCTTTTGAAGTGCGAAGATGAGCGCCGGAAGATCCATCGGGCGAAAGGAAGGTGCGTCCTTCCACTCGCCGCTTTCGGGATCACGATACCTGCGTGGGGAAATCGTGATCGATCGCACTTTCCTGGAGCTACAGATCGTCCTCTGCGAGGTCAGCTTGGGCGGCGTGACGAATGGAAAGCACAAGAACCATGTCCGGACGGATTGTGAAGACGGCGCGGTGTGTTGGACGTGAACCGAGCCCGTAGTGCAGTTCACGAAGCTCGTACGGAAAGCGATCATTCTCGCGAGCCAGCGGACACCGCTCTGGATTCTCAGCGAGCGATTCGAGGGCGTCGATGAACCCGTCGTGCCAGCGTTGCGCCTGCCGCTGTGAACGATGTTCTGCCCACCACCGCGCGTTGCTGTGCAGTTCCGCTTTGGCGCGCTTCGCGAGGTTAACAGGTTTTGTCATGAAACTCGTGGTGCGAACCCAAGGTCCTTGCGGATCTCGGCATCAGCCTGTTCCAGTGGGACAATACGACCCGCTTCCATGTCGTCGATGCCGGCTTGGATTGCGACAAGGTCGTCCTGCTGCCGCAACGCCTCCATCGCCCGCTCGTGTAGCTGCAAGTCTACGAGGACGTAGACCCTGTGTGTCTGGTCGTCCTCAACCGTGACAGGCCCGCTGGGCCGCTCGCTAAGCGCTCGTCGTTGGTCTTCGGAAAGTTTCGGAGTCATGCTAGTAGTCTATCACAAGAGACAGCCCAGGTACACCGGAAACGGAGGTTCTTCTTCGGCGCAGACTTGCGAAGTCGGGAGTTTCGGCGCGAAAATGCAGGAACTGAGCGGGCCAACCCGATGTGGAATCCCTTGGCCAATACCCGTCAAGGCATGAAGAAAAACGTCTGCTGTTTCTTTGGCAAGTCCTTGCCTTCTTCCTCCAGAACCTTCTTCTCAGCTTCCTCGTCTTGGTACGAAGGCAGTGGTTCAAGACTTTCAAGCGTACACGGCATCTTCGCAAAATCGAGGTTTTCCAGTACGCGTCGCTTCTCCTGGTCGTCGATTTTGCCCAAAGCACGATCGTACAGCACAGCGTAGATCAGTTTTCGCGCTTCCACGATTCGTTGGTCGGCGTCGGGGAAATCTCGAATAAGACTCGCTTGGTCAACCAGCGAATTGACTCGGTGCCGCCGGAGAATGGCCGACAGGGATTCCGTCATTGCAAAGGGTCGTAGAATGCCACAACGTCGAACAAAAGGAAACCCACCGCGTCTAACCCCATTATCGCCCAGAATTGCCGGAAATCCATCCAGTACAAAAACCCCGTATCCATCGGACACGGGGTCACGACCTGAGCATCTCAGGCACAATGGGCACAACGCCCGTGTTGCTCGGTTGTTTCAATTGCCGGAGCAACGCCAGACGCGTAGTCCGCATCATCGTACTCGCCGGCAATAGTGCGACGTACGTAATCGAGTGCGGCATCAAACGTGCACCAACTCATGGTGATTGATTCGACCCGCAACGGTTTGCCGCCCGGTCCCTGCTTCTTTACGATCGCAAACTCGGGTGCTCCGTCCTCGTGTGTTGCATCGTTCAGGAACCAGTAGCCTTCAAGCTCGAAGCCGCTACACAGACACCAGCTCGTCTCGGTCAGCATCTTCGCCAGATTTTCCGCCGATTCGACCGGAGTGACTACCCAGCGTCGGTTTTGGTGGAACATACCGCACCTCCTTTCCGAACTTGGGCCAATGCAAATCGGCATCCGGCCAGGGCAATGGCACGGTCCCAGGCTTGCCCTAGGTCACTACCGGTGGTCGCCCGCGGCGGGAAACCGCCGGACTCCAGCCAATGCTGCAATCCCTCGGCGAGGTCCAGAACCGTATCCCACTCCTCATCCGCATACGCGTCGAGGAGTTGATCCCATGCAGTTTGCGGATCCATCGACACCCCCCCTTTCATTCATCGAATGCCCCGGCTTCCTGGAGAAAACCGGGGCAATACACCATGCAGCCGTCGCCGAACGCATCGGTCTCGACAACGTACGAATCTCCACATTCCCCCTGACACTCGACCGTCATCGTCGCATCGTCAGCATCGACGATCTCCAGCTCTCCACCGCACGAGCGGCAAACGCCATCTGTGGGATTCACGCGCATAGCTGTCTCCCTTTTTCCTGAGTTGTGAATTATCAGAATGCTCAGACGCATTCCCCTGCCACGCGGCAAGGGAAAAAAGGATGACAGAACGCAGGGGCGAGCGCAACAAGAAGAGGCCGGTTGGAGTGGGCCAAACGCCGGGGAAGCCACGGAGGGTGTTGACAATGGGAGAAGGTGAGGCACTGAACAAGTTAGGCGGGGGCGCTCGGCTGTCGGTGGCGTTACGCATTTCGAGAGGCCGGTGTGGTGCGGTTGTTAGCCTGATTCGCGGGCCTCCCGGTGTTGTTGGTCAGCAAGTTCGTGTGATCGCGCGCCACATACCGGATGATGCGTGACTTGAGCACGTGGTGTGGACCTGGGCTGAATCGCGTCGGTGTGTGGACCGACGCGCAAGAATTGGCTTGTCCGAGGTGGTGCCCGGACAATTATCGGCGTTGGACGAGGGAGTTTAATGTGCTCAACCGAACCGATTCTCTCCCAGCGTCCTTGACATGTTACTCAAGCGGCGGTGAACTGAGCGTTGCTGAACGCGGTACCACAGCATGCACTGGAACGGCCGTTGGTGGGTGTCCTGAGATCAGACCTCGCTAGCCACCCCCAGTGATGCCAAACGTTGGACGCACAACGTCATGGAATCCGGGGTTGTTACGGGACTTTGGGCCAGAACTCTCGCCGCCATAGCAGGGCGTAGGAGAAACCATGATCGATAGTGAGGACTTGCGGAGGAATCGTCGGGAGAAGAGAAAGAATCTGCTGAACGGGCTCGATGAATACCCGCGTGAAACACCCATTTATCGTGTGTACCGCTTGCGCTATTTAATGAAGGTGTTGAGATCCGGCAGGAACGTGCTCGTCAAACCTGGAATGTGGGACGATCCGTTCGAGAATGTGGTTTTCCAGAAGGCCTCGTTCATGCTTGGCAATGAACGAGTAGAATCGCCAGCGTATATCAGGGAGAGGTTTTACGGTCAGTGCTGGACGCTCAACCGGGATGAAACAGATGCACTGTGGAGGATATACTCCCCAGCCAAAGACGGCGTGAGAGTGAAATCTACAATCGGAAGGTTGTTCAACGGCCTGTACCGTGATAACGACTGGAGGGCGTGGGCAAGCTATTTCATAGGGAAAGTCTTATACCGAAAAGAACGTGAAATCGTAACTTTCTTGAAGCGAGGCATTAGTGCGGCAGCCCTTGCAGACAACAGATGGACGGCTTCTACACTTCTGATGAAAAGGCAGGAGTTCGCTCATGAGAATGAAATCCGCCTTTTGTATATTGAATACGGAATTCGACGGGCCCAGCGCAATTCGACGTATTCGTACAAAATCGACACAAACAAGACCTTCACAGAAATGCTCTTTGATCCAAGGATGACATCTGCGGATTTCCAGAGATGCGTCGCCCGAGTGAGGTCTCTTGGATACGACGGAAAGACTGCGCAGTCACGGTTATACCAGATTCCTACGGTAACTGTGCGAGTAAGAAAGCGGTGGAATCGATCGCAACACCAGGCGTCTCTACAGTTCCCATCTGCTGAACGGACGCCAAAGAACCGGTCTACACGCTAGGTGCTATTCGCGGCATGTGAGGAGTGCCGTTCGGTGTTCTCAGATCTAGCTGTTTCGATCTTCGGTATCATAGACCGAGGCCGTCAAACATATCGCCCCAGCGCACGTTCGCCCCCCCGCCGTTACCGATGCAACGAAACGAAATTTGCCATCCTGCAGTGCTCACATCGCCCGACAGCAACTACTAGTTCGGCGGTTTTGACCCAATTGTGCCACACAGTTTGCCCGGTCAAAACAACCTCCGTTGCCTGAGCGGTGTTGGCAAAGCTCGACTGTTGTAATCTGCCTGGGCAGGCAGTACGATGTATAACTAGTCCCGTACGTTTGCAGGAGACACGCATGTCAATCGATATCTCCCCAGAAAACGAGCAGTTTATCCAGCAGCAAATCGCGGCCGGCATGTTCCAAAGTCGAACGGACGCCATTGACGCGGGAGTCGAATTGCTGCGGCGGCGCAAGGAACTCTTGGACCGGATCGATCTTGGACGCAGGCAGCTAGATGAAGGCGATTACCACGAATACGACGACCGGAAGCTGGAAGAGCGATTCGATCAACTTAAGCAGCGCGCGCAAGGCAGCTCGAACGTTCAGCAAAGATGATGAGAACTTATCGGCTTGCTCGGCAAGCGGACGCCGATCTGGATGAGCTAGCAGACTACCTGGGCGAGCGGGATCCCGTGTGGGCAGTTCGCGTTCTTGAAGGTCTGCACGAGGCATTCCGGTTTCTGG
>CAZUAH010000814.1:0-5158 GCA_964617665.1 uncultured Pirellulaceae bacterium | reverse complement strand
TCGGTTAACACGGCAGCTTGCCATTTCACCGGCGGATCGTGACTTTGGCGGTATTGGACCATGATCGTACGATCCGGCCAAGTCTTGGTGCTACCATGCAACAGCGGCGTGACATTGATGCCATCGAAGGTCGCGTCACCAGGCTGTTCCAGTCCGCATAGGTCGACAAACGTTGGCAGCAAATCGACGTGGGCGCAAAGCGTGTCCACATCACGACCGCCGTCAAGCCCACCAGCAGGCCAGCGAATGAAACACGGTACGCGGTGACCACCGTCATACACCGAGCCCTTCTTACCACGCATCCCTGCGTTAAAGCCCGTCCACGCGTTAGACGCAACCGGTTTGCCGGTACCAGGTTTCCTCGGGCGTCCAGTAGCACCGTTCGCCGTGCCGTTGTCGGTCGTGAAGATCAGAATTGTGTTTTCGGCCAGTTCCCAATCGTCCAGCTTGGCCATCAGCCGGTCCATGTTCTCGTCGATGTTCTCGATCATCCCGTAGAACTTAGCCATGGCGTCCGGCACGCCTTTCGCCTTGTACGGATCGCTGTATTTCGGATCCACGTTCAGCGGTCCGTGAGGTGCGTTCGTCGTGAGGTAAACAAAGAACGGCCGATCCCTATTTGCTTTGATGAACTCCAACGCCCCATCGAACCAGACATCGGTGCAATAGCCGGTGAACTTCCGTGGTTTGCCGTTGTGGAAATACGTATCGTCGAAGTAATCGTTTCCCCAGTAGTCCGGCGTTTGACCCACTCCGCCGCCGCCATGGACCAGTACTTCCTGAAAACCGCGATCTTGAGGCCGAAACGGGTAGTTGTCGCCAAGATGCCACTTGCCAAAACAACCAGTGCGATATCCGCTGGCCGCGAACACATCGGCCATCATCACTGCTTCGGCCCGCGGCAGCGAGCGGCCCCAAGTAGTTCCCCACGCGCCGACGCGCACTGGGTTCTGACCAGTCATCAACCCGGCCCGCGTTGGTGTGCAACATGGCGATACGTGAAAATCTGTCAAACGTACACTTTGCTCATAGAGCTGATCGAGATGCGGCGTACGGATCATCCGGTTGCCGTGGCAACCGAGATCGCCGTAGCCTTGATCATCGGTGATTACCAGAATGACGTTAGGGCTTTTTCCTTGAGCGGCAGGAATCCCCTGCACCACAGCTGGTTGTGACAACTGACAGATAGCAGCCATAGCGAAGGTTGCAGCTATCAAACGGGTCAATCCGCCGGCAGTAACGTTGTCGCAGTACCGTACCAGCGAAGGACACGAAGGCAGAACCACGATCTTGGCGTCGTTTGTCATTGAAACTCCCTTCTCGTTTGCAGGTTCAGTCTGTACGGCACCACGCCAGAGCGCGTTCAGCATAACCGTAACGCTTCTCCGTAGCGGAATCTGCCAGGATTCCGGCTGGAATATTTGCGAATCCCGCTGCACCTACGCCAAACGGCGATCAATCCGCTGCTGCGAATGCAAGGATTTGGCCGTTTTCTAGCGAGACGAAAATCTGCTCCTGGTGATTGACGGCTGTGCCGCCTTTGACAACTGGGCCCGGAAGTTTTTCCTGCCAGAGGTCAGTACCGTCTTCCACGTTGATTGCCGCTAAGAACGAGGTGTTTTTGCCGTCTTGCCCCGTGTGTCCAGCAGCCAGCAAGTCCTTTTCGCCCTTAATGAAGCTGTTGAAGCGGCGACCGGCTTTCTGCCACACTGCCTGCGCCTGCTGGCGATTTCGCTGTGTGCCCCAACGCGAAATCGGCTTGCGCGGCCGCTGTTGCCCGGCTTGCAGCGCCGGCAACAGCATCAGCGGGCCGTGCCAACTGCCTTCGTACGTGCAGTCGTAACACAGCGACTGCCCATCGGCGAGATCGCACTCGAGGGACACATACTTGCCGTAATCGGGGAAGTAGGGATAGAAGGAGGTGTGGAACGAAGATCGAGGCTGGTCGAACGGCTGGTTCAGGCATTTGCCGGAAGCCAGATCGTAACGAGCTTCCTCGTGAACGCCGCCACCTGCGAAGCGTAGCTCCGTGTCGCGGATGTATAGTTCGCCCTGGAGGCTGACGCCGTGGTTCGCCTCTTTGGAAATGGTGCCGGACGAATCGTTGTACCACTTCACCTTGCCCGACACCGCGTCCAAAGCGTAAACGTGCGTTCCGTCGTAGTGCGCGATCCCCGCCGCCGCGTAAACAACGCCATCTTGGGCTACCACACCGCCGGAGACAGGCCATGTCGAAATCAGTTTGCCGTAGACAGGTATCCACCGATCAGCTGGCGCGGCGCGGAAGCTCCACAGCGATCGTCCGGTTGCCGCCTCGAAGGCATAAACGCGACCGTCGGCCGATCCGACGAACAACCGGCCATCTTCGATCGCTGGCGGGAAGTAGATGGCCGAACCGGCATACGCCTGCCATCGGACTTCTCCATCCTTAGCGTCCAGAGCGCGAACGACGCCGTTGCGGTCACCAAAGAAGACCATTCCAGCAGCGGTAACCGGCGCGGTGGGAAAACCGTCGGACGGGACGCTGAAGCTCCACGCAGTTTTCACTTCTCCCGGGATTGCCATGTCGGCCGTTGAACTACGTGAGTTATCGCCCTGGTAGGTCGGCCAGTCGCCGGACTGGGCAGCGAGTGGCTTGACCGCGGAAGCGTCGTCGAATGTCTGTAACCGGGATTCGTCCAAGCCGGGCTGGAAGTTGAAACCGGCAGCGGAGGTCAAACAGATATGTCCGTACAGGGACAGTTGACAACCGCACATCCACGGCCCCCAGTACAAGTTGCCATCGGATACGATCACACCATCCTGGCAGGGCGGGCGCATCGGCGCGATGTGATTGGCGCTGTTCGTGGCCGTGTCGATCCGAACCGTTCCGCCCGATGCGCGGAAAAATACGCTGTCCACCGTACCAGTGGCTCGCGTGCAGGCTCGACGCATGGGCAGTTCGGCCAAAACCTCGCCGTCTTCGTAGGCCAACTTGTAGCCCGTTGCTGGCGTGCCGGGCGTGCGCTGTTGAGGACCGGCAGCGTAGAATCCATCCTCGCGAAGCACCAGTTGATAGTTGCCGTGGTCTTTTTGCCAGAGCAGCTTGCCGTTTTTCGCGCGAGCCACCACCAACCGCTCTCGCTGTGGGCCGGCGAAGAAGATGTAGTCGTCGTTGCATTTGATGTAGGTCTGGGTGGAATAGCCGGTAACGTAGTGTTGTGCCCTGGCGTTAGGACCGATCGCTTCTAACAGGTCGGCGTCGGAATTCCTCCAGAGTACCTTGCCGTTCGCTACGTCAAGACACGCGAGCTGCTTGCCCGGTGCGTAAGAGTAGATTCGCCCCGCGCCCATACAAACACCGCGGCTATCCGCGTATTCCTCTTCGCGATGGCTCCAGAGGACCTTGTTCGTGCTTGTGTCGATCGCCAGGAACGTGCGGCCGAACCCGAACGCGGTCTTGGGGTCTTTGTAGTCGTGGCCCGGCCA
Organism: uncultured Pirellulaceae bacterium; assembly: GCA_964617665.1. Lineage (GTDB taxonomy): Bacteria > Planctomycetota > Planctomycetia > Pirellulales > Pirellulaceae > JADHUC01. Next base: position 1,690 of record CAZUAH010000814.1, on the reverse strand, counting down.
CATTCCCCACGGCCAATGCCCCAGGCCGGGCGTCTTCGATGGCTGAGTGGGAGGCGCCATTTCCTTGCCACCGACCAGGGCGTAAAGCACGCCGTCGACCAAGGCCATCCATTTCCACACCGGACCGTCCGAGATGCCCTCCGGTACAGTGATTTCGTCTTTGGTCTCGCCGGTGGCCGCGTCGATCACTTTGCACGAGTGATGGTCTGCCAAGTAGAGAGTATCATCGGTCGCGACCATCGTGTTACGATGGATCATGAATCCATACGGCAAGGGGCGTCGCCACAGTATCGTGCCGTTGTAAGCATTCACGCAGATCAGCGTGTTCAGCATGGCGTTCTGGTTGGCTTTGTGAGCGATGTGGCCGAAAGCGCGATAGACGCGTCCGCCGGCAGCCACCGAGATTTCCGGCATGGGGCAGAACTTCGGCTCGGCCAGGAACTGCGTGAGGTACGGCGCTCGTGCCAGTTGGTCGGTCGACTGCGTGTTGTTGTCCGGGCCGTGATAGGGATGGCTCCACGAGTCGACGCCATCGGGAAATGGCTTGACGATTTCGCGACCCGCAATGATTGCCTTCCCTCGCGGATGCAGGACTCGAAGCAGTTCCGCATCATCGATGGCCTTCTCTGCCGATGCCAACACGAGCACGGCACCCGCCAGGTTGTCGGCCAAGTGAATCCGACTCAAATCACCTTGATCAACGTAGATCCCGCTTCCTAGCAAGCCCTCAGCCTCTGCGGCCTTCCTCACTGCCGCAACCTCTTCGTCCGAAGCCGATTGAAAGTAAACGGTCAACTCGCTATCGCCCGCCACCTTCGTCACTATACTTGCGTCGTTACCTTCAGGCAGTCCGATCACCACACAGACGCCTCGGCGAATGCCTATCTGTTTCAAAGCGGATTCTGCCGTTGCGGATGCATACACCTCTTGCACGACAGACGCGACGGGCGCGAATGCAAGTAGGGTCGCTATGAACGACACGCATTGGCCACGAAATGGAAGAGCTCGTTTGTTAGCCATACTGATTCTCCCGGGTAATCAGACTCGAACTTCAGGTTTAGCATGCAATGAAGCCGTGGTTGCCGCATACGATTGCGGCCGCTGGCCATTTGCTCAGCATTGTCACATAGTCACACGCGATATCAACCGTTTTGGCGGTCTTTCTTTGATGGCGAGACAGTTGGACGACTGATTCCACAACACCCCGACTGGCACGTTGTCGTGAGTTCCAAATAGCGAAGCTCACAGCTCCTCCATATGACCGTTTACGGAATCGCGAAAGCACTATGACCGTGTTCAAAGATCCTCACCGCAATCCCGCTTGTTTCAGGCAACGGTAGACGCCCGTCACGATGGCGTCTTTGGTGACCGTTGCTCCACTGATGCCATCCACTTGCAGGCTTTGCTGATCGATTATCCGTTGAGGGATGAGGACACAGGCATTCTGGTCGATCTTCTCCTCGTGTTTCATTTGGATGTCTGCGATCCTGCCGCCTTCGATCTTTACCGTCAGGTTGATATCACCCGCGTATCCCAGGGCCTTATCTCGGTATTGGCCGTCGCGCAATTGAGCGGTTGCCAGGGACTGGAAAGTCAGCAGATCCAATTTGGTCTGGGCATCCGCGGCACGGCGTGGCAATGTGAGCGGACACCAGAACCATTGTTGACTTGCCTGGTATTTTGGGGGCGT
>CAZUAH010000813.1:3653-5198 GCA_964617665.1 uncultured Pirellulaceae bacterium | reverse complement strand
TCCACATGGCCCAGAAGCGGCCATCATGATGGGCCAGGTAAGCGTGTTGATGAACGCGAGTGCCAGCGTGGTCGCGGACGTCACTGATGACGACGTGTTTGGCTGTGACACGCGGGAGTTTTTCGTAGTCGACCTGGTGCGGATCCTCCGGCAGCCAGTCTCCGGCGAGCATGATGGGGGATTCGGGATTTGTTTCCGGATGCGGTTTGGGATCTTCGGCCTCTGCAGAAAAGGCGATCAGTGCAACAGCAACGGCGGCCGGAGTAACCATTGTTCTAACATTCATAAAACTTGACCTTGTTGTTTGAGTGATTCGCGAAGCTCTTCCAGCGCCACCTGACGAGGCTGGCAGCCTCGGGTCTTCGATAACCAAGCAGCCCTTCCGGCTATCGCCGTTTGGGCCAGACACAAAACTGTTTCCGATGACGTTCACGCGTGCGCCGCTATTGACCTTCGTCGCATTAATCCCGGACCAGTTGTAATGATGCTCATTTTCTGGTCTGCCGCCACGCAGTTCGAATGAATTCGCCTCGCGTGCGAAGCTCTGCCAACGCCTGCAGATCGACACCGATCGGTTTTGCGATTGCCTTCCACGCTGATCGCACACGCTCATCCAGTGGCTCGTCAAGGCCGACGGCGTGTTCGGGAAACGCTTCGAAGTACTGGCCGATGCGATGTTTGCCCCACTTGCCGTACTGGGCGGGCTCATCGTCAGTCGTTCGGTCGAGTGCGATGAAGCCGCCGAGACTTCCCCACCACTGGACCGCGGCGAAGTCGTCGGAATCTTCCGGAACGTCGGAGGTGTAAATCGTTGCGGCTCCGGTTCCGTGAAGCCTTGCGCGAATGGCTGCCGGTCTGATTTCGGAGAGCGGTGCATCCGATTCCAGGGCGAGGCCAAGTGCCTCACCGGCGGCCTGCCCGAGTGACATCCAGATCGGCTCCAGTCGCAAAGCACAGAAACCAACGTGTGACGACGAACACGCCACCGGTACGGCCAGGTTATCAATCTTCTTCGGCAGAAGTGTCCCGTACGGAATCTGGTACGGAGCCGCTCGTTGGTAGAACTCGCCGGTGTGCCGGCCACCGATCGTCGGCCCTTCGTGATCAGTGCCGTGACAGTTCGGACCATAGTCGCCCATGGCAACGGCATCTGCATGAAACACAGCTCGTGCGTGGTTCGTGTCAGGCGCACGTTCGGTGTCACGCTGCGTGAAGACATACCGCCCCACCATGCGTCGGCCTTCGCGAACGTAAAGCTGCTCGGGCAGATGGCCATTGTACGTCAGTTCGTCGCGACAGAGCCCCCATGATCGAGCCTCCTGCTGGAACTTCGCGGGCACAGCCTTGTCGTGCTGCAGGAAGTAGAGCATGCCGACGTTGTGCCGGATGTGTGCATCAAAGATTCGCCGCCTGATTGCCTCGTCACCGTCCGGCCAGTCGTTGTTGAGATGCGGCAGCGACAGTCGCACGATGCTGTGCGACACGTCGTTGATGTCATACTTGCCGTTGGGGAGCTTCGGCGTCTGGCGCTTGTAGATCCCGCCG
>CAZUAH010000813.1:0-3553 GCA_964617665.1 uncultured Pirellulaceae bacterium | reverse complement strand
AAAATGCGTTTGACCGATTCGTTCTCAAGCAACGGCAGCAGAGCGAGATAGTCTTCCTGTCGGTAGCCATCAGGCTTGGGAACAGGAGCCTGATTCTCGACGCGGTCCGTCATCGTAAGGCGAAAGTTGTATCCCTGAAGCTGCTTGTCCGCCTGAGCCGGAGCCAGCGACTCTCCGTATTCGTCGCGTCCCTCACGACCGACGCGGTACGGCACTCCGGCCCCCGCCATCAGATCGCCTTCGTAAGTCGCGTCAACAAAGTAGTCGCCCCGCAGCGTAACTTCGCCATCCGGAGTCGCCAGAGTCATCGCTTGAATCCGGCGCCCCTTGTGTTGAACCGACTTCAGCCGATGCTCCGTCAGAACGGTGATCCCCGGCAACTCGTCGATCATCTGCCGGAACACAATGTGATTCACCTCCGGGCCGGCATGCGTCCCGAACAGACTGTCCTTCACCTGCTGAGAATCGTTTCCAAAGCGTTTCCGGTAATGCTGCAGGACCCGTCGACTGAACTCCCGAAACAACCCGCTCCGCCCCTCAAACGTCCGAAAGTCCGGGTGCGTCAACCCGTTCGTGATCAACCCGCCGACACGCTTGTACGGTGTTACCAGCGCAACAGAAGTCTTCGAGTCACGCCTCGCAACGGAAATGGCAGCCGCAATTCCTCCCGGCGTGGCGCCAAGAACAACCACATCAGAGCGTTTCAAGTCATTTTCGCTATTCGGATGGCCTTGCGGTTTGGTTTTTTCTGCCTTTGCTGGAGACGCGGCAACTGAAACCGTCCACTTCCGCAAGCGATCGAGAAGCTCGTCTGCAATGTCGGGTCGATCGCTCGCCAGATTGTGCTTCGCCAACTCCGCCGGGTTATCCCTCAAGTTGAAGAGTTCAATTCGTTTCTGAATGCGAACCAGTTTCCAATGCTTCCAACGCACGGCTTCCGAACCTTTGCCGCTGTTCCAGTACACAGTCCGCTCCGGCAATGCGCGGTCTCGCAGCAAATGCGACTCGAGGCTGACTCCATCTGATTTTGACGCGCTGACACTCAGCCCGGCCAGGTCCAGAAAGGTCGGAGATAGATCAACGGTCATGCTCAGTTCACGGGAAACACGGTTGGCCTGAATTCTGCCCGGCCACCATGCGATAGCCGGGACACGGTGACCGCCTTCATACAGTTCGTGTTTTTGCCCGCGCCATGGCGAGTTATTGGAGATGCGGTTTTCAGGAATGAAGGGCAGGCCCTTCTGCTTGACGATGCCGCCGTTGTCCGACGTGAAGAACACCAGTGTTCGCTTCGCGAGTTTCTGTGCTTTGATTGCCGTCAGAATCTCGCCGACGCTTGCGTCAAGCTCTTCGATCATGCCCTGCACCACCGGTTGCACCGGACCGGCGGCGTGCGGCCCCAGTTTGCCAACGGCGTCTTGGTATCGGTTGCCGGGAACGCGGTGTGCTTTGTCGGCTGTCGTCTGCCAGGGAAAATGGATCGCGGAGTGTGAAACAAGGAGAAAGAACGGCTTGTCCCGATGCTCTTTGATGAAGCGAACCGAATGTTTCGTGATGAGCGTGGTGTTGTGACCTTCTTCGTGGAAAGCTTCTTCGTTATGCCACCAGTCTCTTCGCCCGTATCGATCGACCCGGGAGAGGTAATCAGTGGCTCCGTGCAGGTGACCGACAAACTCGTCAAATCCGTGCCGAGTCGGGCCGTTGGTCGGTTTGTAGCCGAGGTGCCATTTGCCCATCAATCCCGTCGCGTAGCCAGCGCCACGCAATCGCTCGGCAATCGTGATGACATCCTGCGGCAACCCTTTCGCGCCTTCGCCCAACGCCCCTTCGTCGATTCCACAGCGTTGTTGATACTGGCCCGTCAGGATGGCCGCCCGCGTTGGTGAACAATTCGCGGCGTTGGAGTGGAAGTCCGTAAAACGCAGCCCTTCCCGAGCCATGCGGTCCAGGTGTGGTGTCCGGTTGAGCTTGTTGCCGTATGCGCCGATGTCGGCATAACCAAGATCGTCGGCCAGAATCAGGACGATGTTTGGTTTCTCACCAGATGGTTCGGGATTGTCTGCGTTTGCGGAAAAGGCAGTCAGGGTAAAAGCAGCGGCGGCCGCGGTAATAATTGTTCTGACATTCATTGCGCACTCCCCCCTTGAGCGACTTTCTTTTCCCATACCAGAAAGGCGTGGTCCATGTCTCGAACGCGGTCGGGATAAACGGATGCCAGGTTTGTTTCCTCCGCCGGATCTGTATCGAGGTCAAACAGGTAAGAAACGTCTTTCTCCAGAACGTATTTCCATTTCCCTTCGCGGACCGATCTGGCATGTGTGCCGGTGTAGGAATTGTTGAAACGCCAGAACAGCGTTCGCACCGGAACCGGCGCATTGTCAAAAAGCAGTTCGCTCAGGGCGATACCATCGAAACGCTTACTATCTGACTCTTCCAGGCCGGCAAGAGCAGCAAATGTTGGTGCCAGATCCATGGTCATGGTCGTTGAATCACTGACCACACCCTCTGATATTCTACCCGGCCAATTGAACACCGCAGGCACTCGGTGTCCCCCTTCAAAGAGATCCCCCTTCTGCCCTCGATAGATGCCATTGCTGCCCACCCATGAATAAGCGCCATTGTCAGAAGTGATCACAATCAGCGTGTTTCTACGGAGGTCCAGGCGATCCAGCGTTTCCACAATCGAACCTACACTCGCATCCACTGCTTCCAACATGTCGCGATAAGCACGTTGATACTCCTCCGGTGGGAGCGGACCGTATTTGCTGTCTGGTTGCACTTTCCCGGGAATCCGTTCTTTGCCGTGCCAGAGTTTTCCCTCGGTCCGGAAAGGCGGGTCCGACGGCCCTTGAAACGGGAAGTGTAAGGCCAGATGGGATACAAACAGGAAAAAGGGCTTATCCTTGTTCTCCTCAATAAACGTATTCGAATAGCGTGTAACCAGGTCCGTAAGGTATCCATTTTCTCTATACAATTCATGGTCCTTGTACCAATCGACCTTACCGTTGCGGGAAACGTGGGAATGATAATCCGGAGAGTTGTTCGAGCAGTAACTGATGTCAAATCCCTGGTCATTCGGACCGTAGTCGCCCACCCAACCCAGATGCCATTTCCCTATGACTCCGCTGGTGTAACCCCTTTTTCGGAGCAGTTCTGCGATGGTGACCTTCTCCAGCGACACTCCCTTGTCCTTCACAAAGCCGATCGTTGACTCAATTCCACTTCGTTGCTGATACTGACCGGTCATCAATGCTGCACGTGTCGGACTGCATACCGGGCCGTTGGTGTGGAAATCGGTGAGCCGAAGCCCGGCGTCGGCGAGCGCGTCGATGTGCGGAGTCTTGTGGACCTTGCTGCCGTAGCACCCGAGGTCGCCGTAGCCGAGATCGTCGATGACAATCAGCACAACGTTCGGCGGGGCATCCGCGCGAGCGATCGACTCGAGGGAGGCATTTGTAGCCGGCGCACGGCATGTGCCACTTCTTTTGCGAGTCTCTTTGACAGGCGGAAGGTGTTGGGCGAGTTCAACCGACTCCGGCATGACCAGACGCTC
>CAZUAH010000812.1:0-5208 GCA_964617665.1 uncultured Pirellulaceae bacterium | reverse complement strand
GGAGTCCCTCAAAATGATCCCCAATCGTGAAGAGAATCTGGGCCGCCGGAGGGGCCTGCAAAATCGCTGGACAAGTACGCATCCGTCTCGATTTCAGCGTATGCGAGTTGGAAACCTGTGCTGTCCAGGATGACCACAGCTAAACTATAGGGTCCATCAACCTGTGAGGCCGAGATTCGAGTCCCGTCGATTTCCAGGTTTACTTCAGTCGCGTCGGCCGCCAATAGCCTCGTTTCTCGCGTCCTCTCCAGCAATTCGCCATCGAGCGAATACAGATGGGTCTCCAACTCATAGTCCCCGGAATGCCGAACGTCGAGTTGAACGGTCGCATTGAGCAATTCAAATAGACCGTTTTCATCTGAGTCTTGACCAGTGGCTGTCACCTCGCCAAGGTGTAACGGAACCTCGCCAAACTCGCCATGCGCATACTGAGGTGTGGTGAACTGATGTTCGTCGACCGTGTTGCCGTTGGAGTCGCTGATCGACAAATCGGCGACAAACGCCCCATCGAAGCCGCTCTGAAAAATCTCCTCGCCACTGTAGTCAATGGTGACAACGCTAGTTCCGGACTGTGTCACCGTGAAAGACACGGGAGAAGCAACGGTGCTATAGATGCTGTCTCGCGTTGCAACGACTTGGTCACCGTTTTTCAGAGCGCCGTGAACAGCATACTCTCCCGGAGTAGCAACATCTATCTCGATATCGAGAGATGATGTGTTGTAGATTCCATCACCATCCGGGTCAGTTCGATGGACATCGTAATTCCCCGAGAAGGTCGCTGCTCCCACCAAAGACGAGCCGCGTGTGGCCCCAAGATCCCGCGCCATGACGGGTGCAAGACGAAAGTACGTATCGCTCACTACGTCAAGCCAGTAGCCGTCCTCTAAACGCCGAAGTCGAGTTCCGTCGTCCTCAGTAGTGACATTCCATTCGACGTATTTGTCAATCGGCGTGAACCCCGCCTCTCCGAACGTCGGATCGTAGAACTTGCCCTTGTATTCACCAACTACATGATTGTAGAAGTACCATCGATCGTTATAGGTTTGTCCCGGCGGATGGACGTTCCCACTGTCCAAGCCCTTGTCCAAGGAAAACATCGACGTGGTCGTGACAAATCCGTATCCGTTCTTCCCTTCGTACCTCGGCGCAACATAAGTACCCGGCACCCCTAACACACCACTCAGATTGTTCCAGGCGTTGGCGAAAGTCGCGCATTGGCCAGAAGAGAGCCTTCCCTCAACCAGCCCGATCCACCGACCACGGTTTGGCCCATCTCGGATTCCTGGGTTGTAATCCCACCCCGAGTTTTCCCAAATCCCCATCGCTAGGTAGTGAACGGTAGTGATGGGACTGACCGCACCCGTGGCCCACTCGGTTGCCTTCTCAACCCAAGCTTCCTTGGGACGCAGTGTGGACTCCGCGTAAGTCGCGTAGAACGGGTGAGTCACGGATTGGGAGCCGAGCTTCTTTCCGTCCTCATCGAAAAAGTCGAAGGAAAGCACGACTTTGTACTGCCCAACCGTATTGGGCATTCTGTGGACCTTGAAGGCGATGTCCCATCCCGTTTCCGTTCCCTCGCCATTCTTTCCGATCTCAGCGCCGTTCCCATCGAGTAGTTTCCACGAGTATTCTACCCGTGGCTCCCAGGTCGGCTCTGGATCTGGTTTGTTGATCTTAGCCTTGATCTCGAACCACCCCCGAGTTGGCCATCGATCAAAAAGAAGGTCCTTTATGCCGTCCACTATCAGATCACCCTCGTCATCATGAGTCGCCCTGGTCCAGATTGTTGGATCGTCGTCGCCCAAAAGGCGAACGTCGTCGAATGCTTGAAGACGATCCAGCCATATTTCGCCAACTGTGACGACGTGTTGCACCGTGTCGGTCCAGCCTTTGTTGTCGGTTACGGTCAGCGTGACCGGGTATTCACCCGGCGTGGCATACGAGTGCGAGGGTTTTGCGCGTGAAGCCGTACTACCGTCTCCAAAGTCCCAAGCGTAGTTGGAGATGTACCCGTCTGGATCACGAGAGTTCGTGGCATCGAAAGTTGCCGCATCGCCAAGCGGCACGTAGCCCGGAGAATACGTGAAATCCGCGATCGGCCGTTGGTTAGGCTCAGAGCCGGTGGAAGGACGCGCCCATTGAACTCGCACGCTGTCTACGACCAACACTAACGAACTTTTGCTACTTCTCAGATCCGAATCATAAGTGTGTGTGGCCCAGTCAAAGAGATCGCGGTTGGTTTGATACGTTTGAATCTTAGCAATGATGAAGGGGGTGAATCCTGGCTCAAGCCACACCCCTGCTTCAAATGAACGGCGACCTCCGTGATATCTCTTAGATCCACTTTTCAGACTCTTGTCAAATAGTTCAAAAGAGTGCCCCCCCGAACCGCTCTGTGAATCTCGGTCCAATATTACATGTGCCATGACATCCAATTTGCAGTCGTTCTCTTTTTTACTCGGGCAATACCCCTTCTCCACATCCGCTGATGCTGTGTACCCGGCGATGACCATCGAGACATATGCAAATCCGCCCGACTCGCCCACAACTTCAAAAGACACCCCAGCCTCGGCAAGTCCAAAATATTCGAAGCCGTCTCCGCCTACGGAAATCGTATTCCCCCCTGAACTCGCCCTAGCGTCAGACACAGCCGGCCAGTCAACATCAGTCTCAGTATAGTGTTTGTTGCATGCGGTAAAGACTGCATCCTCGCCGACATCAACCACGTACGCCAGCAGCCGGCGATCTTCCAGCGACTCAATTCGGAGTGACCGAGAAGAAATCCGTTGCTTCGCGCGACGCCTGAGTCGGTCCATTCGCCCATCGAGCAACGCGCGTGCTCCAAGTCCAACGTGGTTGAGTACTTGACGTAGTGTTCTCATCACGGATCCCGTATCACTTTGATGCTATGCTTGTCGTTTTGGCACGAGCCTGAAAGCGATCTCGCCTGGCAATCGTGGCTATTATAATCACGCTCGCACCCCCTGTATTTAGCGTGTGCTGAGTTTTGTGTCCTTTTGTCCCGCGATTCCGGTGCCCCTGACCAGAACGCGTACAGTCAGAGAATTCGAGCGATCCAATTCGGCTTGGGCCAGTTGGGTTGGTCGTCAACTGATTTTGTACTTCAGGTCTTCATTCCTGCCCCGGTGGGTAGCAGAAACGAATCGAGCAATCGGGGTGGAACGTCTTTACGCCAACGGCGTTTCGTCTCACAGCCCTGGGTTGCCTCTTGGCTACCCAGGGAATCAGCCACCCGAAAATCCACATTCCAACCCCAACGGGGTTGCGTCATCGTCGCCACTATTCGGACACGGGTGCGCGATGGTTTGGCCATCAGCGCCGTATGCCTAATCCCAAACGTAGCGTTCGTCATACTCGATTCCATGTCGCTCCAACAACGTCCGAAATTCGGTCTTGAAGTCAAACCGCCGATGGTGTTCCTCCTGGTTCTTGATGTACGCAATAACCTGATCGACATTGGACTGGCTGACCGAAAACGCGCCGTAACCTGCTTGCCATTGGAATCCCTCGAACGGTCTGTCCCGCTCTTTGACCCAGAGGGTCGTAGTGCGTTTGATTTCCTTGATCCAGTCAGCCAAACAGATTGTCCGGGCTTGGCGGGCGAGGATGTGTACGTGATCTTCGGTGCCCCCGACGATGATCGGCGGGCAATCCAATGTCTTCGAGGCCCCACCCAGTTGCTTGTGCATCTCCTCGCGATAGCCGCCATCGCGAAGAAAGGGTTTGCGATTCTTTGTTGAAAACACGATGTGGATGATCACATTTGCGAGGGATTGCGGCATGTTCTATTCCTCCCAATGACGAAACCCCGTTGGGGTACGTGATGGATGGCGGATTGTGGGTTCTTCGACGGCGTCCCCAGGGTAGCTGCGCAACCCTGGGCTGTGTGGCGGAACCGCGTTGCGGTAGCGTTGAGCCTCGCCTCGACGATCAGATCACCTTCTTGCCAACATCGACGATTTCTCACTGTTCTATATCAGCGTCCCTATCTCCTGTACCAGCCGGTCGATTTGCTGCCTCGTGTGGTCAGAGAAGATAGCGATTCGCACGGCTCCGCCTGCAGGAACGCTTGAGTACGCGTGTCCGCCAGCGTAGTACCGCGAAATAGCGATGCCTTTGTCGAGCAGCTTGTCGGGCAGCGTTTCCAGATTCGCTTTCTTGGACGACAGACAAATGATCGGGACAGGCGTGTCGTTGACGTCGAAACCAAGCTCTCGGAATCGGCTTTTTGCGTATAGCGTGTTGTCCCAAAGTCTCTTCCTGAGTTCAGGAGTATCTCGCAGAATCTCCAGCGCCTTGGCCGATGCTGCCGCAGCCGGCGTAGGTGGGGAGCTGGATCCATTGGGTATCTTCGACTTGTTCTTCAGCCGCTCAATTAGGCTCGCGTCTCCGGCAATGATTCCGCCATGACCTCCCAACGCCTTGCTCAAAGTCCCCGAACTGTACAATCGCGGGCCCGAAAGACCGAGATGTTCGTAGCAGCCGTGACCCAATTCGCCGATGACGCCGGTCGCATGAGCATCGTCCACGCAGATCGTGAAGTCGTCGTACTTCTGCAGCACATCGACGTATTCCGGAATCGGAGACAAACCGCCGGACACGGGAAAGACTCCGTCGCAGATCACCATCGGTCGTTCAGTCGGTTTCAGATGCCTCGCGACCTGCGTCTTTAAGTCGTCAGCGTCTCGATGGGCAAATGCAACGGCTGGCTTGTCGGCGGTTGCGATGCCATCCAGAACAGAATAGTGGGATTCCTTGTCGTAGAAGATGACGTCGTAGTCTTCTCGCAGGCCCCGCAGCAGAATAGCGTTTCCCAAATATCCGGAGACGTAATACAGCGCGCTTTCCGTGGCGAAGAATTTGGCTGCATTCCTTTCCACTTCCAGCAACGCAGGATTGTCTCCATAACCCGATCGCGATGTCGCGCTGCCCAGTCCGTATTGCTGAACGGCCTTGCATGCTGCGTCGATGATCGCCGGATGGCCCTGCAGACAGTAATAGCCGCAGCCACAGAAGTAATCGACCTCACGACCGTCGATAACGGCCCTTGCCCCCGGCGGGCTTTCCATCACGTGCATTGCTGTCGTCCTTCCGTTCGCTCACGGCCCGTCCGGTTCGCAGCCTGATACCGGTAGTTCGACTGTTTGAGTTGGTATTGGCCCCCTGCCAGCTCGTCTGGCAGGAGCC
>CAZUAH010000811.1:0-5216 GCA_964617665.1 uncultured Pirellulaceae bacterium | reverse complement strand
AGAGAGGTGCCGGTTCACCGCCGTGAGGTCTACGAGGCCATCAAGCGAAATGAATTGGCGGCTCAGGCTCAGGAATCGGCGAGCGCTGCCAGTGAAGCTGCAAGCGAAACCTAGGCCCACCGAAACCCTCCCCCCTGACACAGTTTCCGTCACAGCCTGCCCTCGCATTCTAGTGCCCATCGCTAGCTGTTCTTGCGTTATTCCTCGGCGATGCCGGCTGCATGACTACACACCGAACCAGATCACCACTTGACGGATTACGCCCGCGCGTATTATACCTGTTGACCGCGTCAAACGACGCCTCTCAGATTCCATTTGGCCCCATCGTCTAGCGGTCTAGGACTCCGGCCTTTCACGCCGGCAACACGGGTTCGAGTCCCGTTGGGGTCACTTGCCATCACTCACCTCCCACCCGTCCTACGATGCCGTCTTGATCGTGGGCTTTGGCGGCCCCGAGTCCCGCGATGACGTTGTTCCTTTCTTGGAAAACGTGCTGCGCGGTAAGAACGTTCCAAGGCAACGATTGCTGGAAGTTGCCGAGCACTACTATCACTTTGGTGGAGTTAGCCCTATCAACGCACAGACTCGGCAATTGATTGTCGGCCTGCGCGAGGAACTGTCATCGGCGGGCATCGATTTGTCCATATACTGGGGGAATCGCAATTGGCACCCACTTTTGCCAGACACGGTGCGTCAAATGGCGAATGCCGGCGTTCGCCGCGCGCTGGCATGGGTCACTTCGGCCTACAGTTCTTATTCTGGTTGCCGCCAGTACTTGGAGAACATCGAAGCCGCTTGCCGCGAGGTGGGACCTTCCGCACCGGAGATCGACAAGATTAGGGTGTTCTTCAATCATCCAGGTTTCGTCGAAGCAACGAGCGATCGGGTTCGGGACGCATTGGGCCGAATCCCGGCGGGGCGCAGCACCGAAACCGTAATCTTGTACACAGCGCACAGTATACCAATGGGGATGGCTAAGAACTGTCAGTACGAAGCGCAGTTGCGCGAAACGGCTCGGTTGGTCTCTGAGCGACTTGGACACGAGAACTACCGGATCGTCTACCAGAGCCGCAGCGGGCCACCCAGCCAACCTTGGTTGGAGCCAGATGTGTGCGAGGCCGTAAAGACACTGCACAGCGAGAGCCAGCCAAAGGATGTCGTCATTGCACCAATAGGATTTCTCTCGGACCACCTAGAGGTGCTCTACGATCTAGATCTCGAAGTCAAGCAATTATGCGAGAATCTGCGTATTAACATGCAGCGGGCCGCCACGGTTGGGGCCCATCCACGGTTCGTACAGATGATCCGTGAACTCATCGCCGAGCGGCTCAGCCCGACCCCAAATCGAGAGGCGATCGGAGTCTACGGTCCGAGCCACGACGTTTGCCCACCTGACTGTTGCCGCTACGAGCCGCAGCGTCCCCGGTAAAATCAGTGGGGTGGCCCGCAATCCCGGTCCACGCTGAATACATTAACGTTCTCTGATTCATCCCACTGGCCAAGTGGTACTACGGTTAATTAGAATTGAATTGGAAATCCTGGCGAATTCGTCCGGAACGGCCGTTTTCGTTTTCTGGCTGGGCGAAGGTGTGCTATTATGGCCTTCCCCCGGAAGAAATCTTCGCGGCATTCCTACTACGGGCACATAATGCCCCGACTGTGTCACTGCTGACGCAGATGCCGCCCCCTGCATGAACGAGTACTGCATCAGAGGATAGCAACTTGACGATCACCTCTCCCTCGGGACGGGTCGCCGAACCGGCGACATCTGCAACCGCCCCGAGAGAATCCCAACCTCGCAAGACAACGCATCTGAAACACGTACCCGATCAGCGCTCGATACGCGAAGGGATTCGTGCCAAGTGCGCCGAAGTTGCATCCTCGCTCGATAAGTCGAATCCGCGGACTAAGGACGAGACGGAACACATTGCGCGTGCTGTCCTGCAGGAATTCGGTCTGCCCGAGCAATACGTCGGCTGGACCATGGTCATGCTGGCCTCCGAGTTCTGGCGAGATCAAGTCGCATCTACTCAGCCATCGCGTCGTCTGTTTCTGTTGCCACATTGCCTGAGACACTCTGAGGGCTGCCCGGCGGACTATGATGAAGCCGGCCTTGCCTGCCAGGAATGTGGCGCGTGCAGTATCGCGGATTTTCGTGCTGCTGCCGACGAGATGGGCTACAAGGTGCTGGTCGCCGAGGGCTCTCCGATCGTCATGAAGATCATCGTCAGTGGCACGGTAGATTCGATAATCGGTGTCGCCTGCTTGAACGTTCTGGAGAAGGCGTTCGACAAGATCCTGTTGGCGGGCATTCCCTGCATGGCCGTACCATTGTTGTCCAGCAACTGCCGTGACACGTCTGTGGACGAAGATTGGGTCCACGACATGATTCGCTCACGGGGCGCACGGCCGGGTCAACAGACTCGTACCTATCTCCACCTGATGCGTGCGGCGACGAAGATGTTCGAGCCGGACGAGTTGGAGCGACTCGTACCGCGTGCCCGCGGTGGTCCCCGTCTTTCGGAGATCAACGGCCAGGGGTTGGGAGCGCTGGATCCAATCGCTGCGACGGAGGCCGTCACGTACGATTTCTTGTCTAAGGGCGGCAAGTACTCGCGGCCTTTCATCACACTGGCCGTGTACGATGCGATGACCGGCGGCAAGGGCATGTTGCACGATGGCGCCGAACACCTGGCCCAATTGCCCGACGCTGTGAAACGCGCTGCAGTGGCCATCGAGACGTTCCACAAGGCGTCGCTGGTCCACGACGATATCGAAGACGATGACAATTTCCGATACGGCGGGAAGACGCTGCACCACCAACACGGAACAGCCACCGCCATCAATGTAGGCGATTACATGATCGGCATGGGTTATCGGCTGGTCAGCCGCGAATCTGGTAGCCTGGGCTCGGAGGTGGTGGCGGACATCGTCGACGCCTTGGCCGAAGCGCACAGAAGACTGACGGAAGGCCAAGGGGCAGAACTGCTATGGCGGGACTCGCGCAGCAAACGTCTGAAAGCGATTGACGCGCTGAAGATCTACGCGTTGAAGACGGCGCCGGCTTTCGAGGCCGCGTTGTACACCGGCATTCGTCTGGCGGGTCCGGCCGACGAGTATGTCCAGCCGATCCGCCAGTTTGCCCGCAATCTGGGCGCTGCCTTCCAGATTGTAAACGACTTGAACGATTGGCGAGGCGACAACCACAACAAGATGTCCGCCGGCGGCGACACCATCGGCGGCCGGCCCACAGTGTTATGGGCGCTCGGCATGGAAGCACTGCCCACGGAGAAGCAAAACGAGTTGATTTCGCTAGTCACCGAGGATGGCCGGCCAGCCGCGATTCGCATCAACCGCGTTCGGCAACTCTACCACGAGGCGGCCGTCTTCGAAAAAGCTCGTCGCCTTGTCGACAAACATCAAGAGCGTGCCGCGGCAGTTGCCGAAGAAATTCGACCGGAAACGTTGCGGCGGCTCTTCAAGTATCTAGTCGATGTGGTCTTGGATCCGCCCACGGAAGCCGCCGGTCGGGCGTCGCCAGTCTACTCCGTCCAATTGCCCGTGGCGGCCAGCCAATAGACCAGCCGCCGCCTGTTCTTTCGCCGCCTCTGCGGCTTCTCACGGCTCAGCGAGTCCAGTAGTCCACTACCAACACGTCGTCAATGTGCGGGCCGACTATCGAGATGAACTCTTTGTGCGCCGCGTGCGGCAGGTAGATCGCCCGTTCGGCTTCGCTGCGGAAGGTGACCAGGAAACAGTGCGTGAAGCCGGCTGATTTGCCCTCGACGCTCACATCCGTGCCGAATTCAAAGTCGTAGATAGCTTCGATCTTGCCGGGCAATGCCGCAAAGGCTTGCTCGATACGCTCGACGTCCTCCGCGGTGGTTCCATCCTTGAACTTGAACATCACGACGTGTCGCAGCAAACGGCCCGGCGTAACGTTGCCAACACCCAGGCCTTCTAGCATGCAGTCAGCGACAAACCGGTTGCCTGCGGCGTTCAGATGCACTCCGTCGGTGGTCAGCACGTTCTTCTCACCGTTCTCTTTGTTGTGCTGTTCCAAGTAGGTCTGGAACTTCTTGCGCAGGTCCACCATTTGGCTGCCGGTCGCAGCAGCCACTTTGCGACTGATGGCGGAGTATTCCGCGAGCATAGCGTCGAACTTGTTGGAGCTGTCCGTCTTTTCGCCAATCACACTTGGCGTACAAAGAACCACACGGGCTCCAACGTCCTGAGAGCGTTTGATCAGATCGTGCAGACCTTCTTCGAACTTCTCCTTGGTGGTGCCCGCGTCGCGATTCCAGTGCCACACGTCGTTGATACCGATGTAGATCACCACGATCGTAGGTTCCTTGTCCAGCACGTCCTTTTCCAGCCGCTTCTGGCAGTCCGGAACCTTATGGCCGCTGATCCCCGCACCAATGACTTTAATCCCCAAATCGCTGTGACATTCGGCAATCGCATTCGCGACCAGTGTAACGTAGCCATCCTTGCGCACGCCTCCCGCTGTGATTGAATCGCCCAAGAATACAATGCGATCATTCTTCTTCAGTTCGCATTCGTCCGCCAACGAATGTCGCTGACCTGAGGCCGAGAAGACGAGGGGAATCAAAATTGCCTGAATAAGCACAGCGTTGGTCAAGTGGGAGAATCGCCTCATGGTTGTAGTCTCCTGTGGTTGGAAAGGGTGAATGTGCCGAGCGCGAGAGCCCGGTCAGAGGTCGTTCGTCGTTCCGCTTTTCATTGCGATCAGTTAACGTTCACACCTCGCCCGCGGAGGTAGTCCTTCAGTTCCGGGATGCCGATCGTGTGGAAGTGGAATACCGAAGCGGCCAACAAGACCGTGGCGCCGGCCTCGATGGCTTCGTAGAAGTGGCCCAGTTCGCCAGCACCGCCCGAGGCGACGATTTGGGCCGTCGTAGCTTCGTTCATCGCGCGGATGACCGGCAAGTCGTAGCCGGTTTTGGCACCGTCGCCGGCCTTGCTCGTGGGCAGGATCACCGGCACCCCAAACGAATCAACCCTCTTAGCCCAGTCGAGCGCGTCGGCGCCCGTTGCCGTGCGGCCTCCGTCGATGTACACCTCGTAACCCGACGGCATGGCCTCGTTCTGATCCACGTCGATCGCTACGGTCACTTTCTCCGGACCGAACTCTTTGACCATCTCGGCGATGACTTCCGGCTTGCGGAAAGCGGCACTGCTGGTCGAGACCTTGT
>CAZUAH010000810.1:0-5228 GCA_964617665.1 uncultured Pirellulaceae bacterium | reverse complement strand
AATCAGCAGCTTCACATAAGTGCCGTTATGTGCAGCTCCACATAACGGACCAGCCCTCGCCATCACCAACGGGACCTGTTGCCCAATTTATCCTTCCCCCCTGGAAGCCACTGATGTTGATGCTCACTCCTGTGTTCCGCAAGGTGGCGCGAGTTCCGGACATCCAGCCCAAGTCGCCCGGTTCCGTGATCTTCTCGCCTACGAACAGCGTGTACGCGGAACCGTCGGTGATGTCATCGTAGGTGACGCTGCTGTTCAAGAAGAACACGCCGTTGTTGTTCACGTCGATCGGTGCTTCGAGATCGTGGTGCACTGCGGCATACGAGCTGTAGCCTTCATCAGATCCGGCCTGCGACGGGCAATTCAGATGCGAGATCGTCAACTTGCGAACATTCGCGTTCTTCTTGTGGTACACGCCGACCGTGCGGTCGATGTGCTGGTAGGCGTTTTTCTGCTCCATGTACGGCAGCAGTTGTATCAGCCAACTGTGGTGGTAGCCGTGGGCGTGATTCTGAATCGGGCCGGTCTTTTCGAGTGTTCCCGGCGGATAGACCTCCCAGGCCATCTCGTAGTGCTGAATAGCCACAATCAACTGGCTCATGTTTTGGCTGCACTCGGTGCGCCGGGCCGCTTCGCGTGCGGCCTGGATGGCAGGCAGCAGCAACGCGACCAAAATGCCAATGATGGCAATGACGACCAGTAGCTCGACCAAAGTGAAACCATTCTGTCTATGTCTCATGACGACTCTCCCGAGGCGGATGTTTTGATGACAAGCTCTATTCGTTTGGTAACTCTGCGCGTCGCAGCGGTTGGATATCGTGTTTCGACAATGATCTTGTGCGCTTGTTCGTCCGTTTCCGTTTTCTCGACACGAATCAGAACCGACCCTGACCAGCGACCGCCCAACGAGCCTTTGTCGACTTGCCACGTTTCGCCCTCGTAGTCGGGCGAGGAAGCGAGCTGCGAAACAGCACGATCGATTGCTGATTCTGCCAGCCAAAAAGCTTGCACACTATGTTGGTCGCGCAATGAGTGACGGCGTTGATCGACCATCGCCCGCACCAACGCCGCGCCAAGCGTTGCCACAATCACCAGGCATACCAGAGTGACAGCAACAATGATACCGCGACGTTTCAGAATGCGTCTTGTATTACTCATCGAAACAAACTCTATCTCATCCAGGCTACTACTCGCTGTCTTGCGCTATCGAACGACGCAGACCGATTGCGGCTTCGATGCGCTGCTGGCGCATGACTTCGTCGACATCAGACTCCGGCATGTAGTGAACGACCATCGAGACGAACCGGTCATCGCCGTCCCACTCGATTCGAGTTCGCTTTGCCAGTCGGAATGCATCCCGATGCGCATCTTTTACGTCCTTGCGGACAACTCGATGGACGTTGGGTTGCTCGAAGCGATACTCGACCGTCTCTCCAGCCGCGTGAAAAAACACGATCGACGGCGGCTCCCCGGGTGCTCGGTCCTTGAACATGACATCCGCTGCAGCGTGCGCATCCGCACGAAATCGCAAGGACAAACGGGCTAGCGCCGTACTACCCGCCACGGATTCGCGCGTGCGCCGGTCCGCTCGGTACATGCTCTGCAGGCAAACCGCGACCGCACTTATGATCACGCCGACCAGCGTGATCACGACCAGCAGTTCCACTAGGGTCATGCCACGAGCCCTTGACCTCATTCGGCGGCCTCCTTCTTCGCATGTTTCCATGCCGTCAAACGTACCGGTTGGCTGCGCATACCGCCGTGCCCCGTCCATTCGATCTCGATGGCGATTCTTCTGGCCGGCGGTTCCTCGCCCATCGTTTCCACAGCAATATCCAGCGTGGCTTCGGGCAGCCGATCACGGCACGATGCCGACAGTTTCAACTCCGCCATCTTCTCTGCGGTTATCTCGTCCACAGGCAAAATGTAGATCCGCTCCATGAGATTCGCGGCCTCTTGCGTCGCCACGGTGTGCCGTTCGGCCGACTGACGCTGGACGGCAAGTACGGCCATCGTGTGCGCGACTGCGACGATCGCTGCCGCCAAGATGATGATTGCGACGGTAGTCTCCAGCAGTATCGAGCCGCGTCGCGCTTTCTTGCGCGGGCACGACTCTACTAGGCGTGTGCTATTGCGAATCATCCTGAAAGACCTTGAATCATTTCGACCAGGGGCATGAACAAGCCTCCGACGATAACAAACACGATCAAGCCAAATGCCAGAACTACAAATGGAAAACCGACGGCCAACACGGCTCGCAGTCGGTACGAAAAACGCCTCAGTGCGCTGTCGGCCATTTCGTCCAATGCCCATGCCAAATTGCCGACTCGTTCAGCCGCCTTAAGCACGGCTACGTCAGCTTTGGTAAAGAGCCCCACCGATTTCAGCGCATCGCACCAATGAATGCCGTTATCGATGTAGGTTGATGCCGACGCCAGTCGTTTCCCCACGCTGGGGCGAGGGTACTGCCTGGAAAGCATGAACACAGTTGGCCCCAGCTCGCGATCTTGGCGAACGATCAGCGCTAGCGACCGCAACACTAACGCACCATCGCATCGAAGCCAGAATCGGTTAAATATCGGCAATTCGTATCGCGACCAGCCGATGTAGTACGAGATCGCGAAGAGGAACACGAGGAGTAGCAGTCCATACAGCGGGATCATCAGCGGCCACGACTTGAACGCAAAGTTCGACATGGCAATGTTCAGTTGCGTGATCTGCGGGAGGGCCAGTTCAAATTCCTCGAACATTCTTACATACACGGGTACGATCTTCAGCATGATGTAAGCGACAACACCGGTCCCGAAGCCCAGTACGGCAACGACGTAGAAGAGCTTTGCCAACACGCCGCGCATGGCACTTTCGAAATGGTCGATGTGGTCGATAGACATTCGCAGCGCTGGTCCCATTTGACCGGTCTCCGCGCCCAGCCGTGATGCCAGCAAGGCGTCTGTGGGAACCGGATTACGTGACATGGTCAGGGCGTTGGGTAGAGGAACTCCCGATTCCAGAAAACCCGCCAGCCGCGCGACGCGCGGGCCAATCTGAACCGACCGTTCGTCGGCGAAGGCCCGTGCTGCCTGATCCAATGGTATCCCACGTTCTGCAGCTATCAGCAGAGCCCACAGTAAGGTGCGCCGTTCCGCCTCCATATACTTGAAGTAGGTCAAGCCAGCGACGGAAAGCGTAAGAAGCCCGAAGAGAACGCCGAAGACCAAGATCAGCAGGAACGTGCCGCTCAACCCAATGATCGTGCCTATCGTCCCAGCCAGCACCAAGATCCAGCCAGCCAACAGCAGGAGTTTGCGGATCAGGTCATCACTGGTACCGCGCCGCGTGCCGTACACCAAGCGGACGGCCCACAGCAGGGCGGCGCCCAGGATGGCGAAAGCGACGAAGTTGATGGGGTTGATATTATCGAACATCGTTTCTGCTTACCACAGGCTGGAAAAAGGGGTCAGGAGTCTCTTGTGCGCAGCACCCTCCGGGCCGTTCCGGCAAAAGACTCCCGCCCCCTTTTTCCAGTACTTACCACCACATTAGCCCCTCCATCATCGTGTACATGGGAGCGTACAAACCAACGACGATTACCATCGCGAGCATCGCCACAAATATGAAGATAACTGGCGGCACCACACTGATCACCAGTTCCGACCTCATCCGCACGCGGCCCTCGAACATTTCACCGGCCAAGCGAAATGCCTCGGCCAATTCGTCTGAGCGTTCGCCCCAGCGGACGATGGGCACCAGCGTTGCAGGCAGTCGATAAGTGGAATCCAATAACTCGGATAGCGGTTGACCTTGCTCCACGCCATCAGCCAGCATGCGACTGACCTGGCCCACGTTGGCATCGTGGACGCCATCGGCGGCCAACCGTAAAGCCTCGGGTAACGGCACCCTCTGAGCGACCAATGTCGCCAACAGTCGCGACAATTCCGAAACGCCCGTCCAGTGCCACAGGACGCCGAACATCGGTATTGTGGCGATTGTGCGTCGCCAGCGAGCCGCGCCACCTACCAAACGAAATGCGACGCAGCCGACTATGGCCGCCACGACGAAAACCAGAAGCCACGTCCCGCCCACACGGTATCCCCACGCGAGAACCTGTGTCACATAGGGCAGATCCAGGTCGAATTCCTCGTACATTTCCACAAAGGCCCCGACCAGCCCGAATTCGACCCAAAGGCCCACGGCCAGTGCGAGCGTCAGCAGCACCACCGGATAGGCCAGCGCCGAACGGATGGTCCGCCACTGCTCGCGCACAGCCCGTTGATGATCGACCAGCTCCATCAACACTTCGCCCAAGCGACCCGTCTGCACCCCTGCTCGCACCAAACCGGCCACATAGCTGGGGAGACCGCGACGAGATTGCATCAGGTCTTCCAGCGGTCGACCGGACTCCACTTGGGCTGCCAGCCACCGCAACTCGCCGGCCATACGATTGCTGGCTGCCTCGTTGGCTGCCGCCCACAGCCCTTCGACCAAGGGCGCCCCCGCGACACTCAAGTCGGCCAGCGTTTCGGTCAACGCCTCGGCGTCACCGTTCGAAAGCGAACGACGGTCACGATCGGGTTGTTGACCGGTATCGGACATGACGATTGCTCGTGGCACTTCTAGGCCACGTCAGTGTAGTGGTTGCCCTAATTCGAACAGTATCTGACTCCATGGGCCGATCACCACGATCGCATACAGCACGGCGGCCGTACCGCCAATCGCGGTTGTTAACCAGATGGGAAGGTATAACGACAGCCATCGGTTCATATGCTTGGCTCGCCGCCGGTACGAGTCGGCGGCGCGGCGTAACGCCGAGATCATTTGGCTCCGGTCTGCCGAGCCGACCAACAACCAGGCAAGCACTGGAGGTATCCCAGACAAGGCCGACACGCCCGACGGCCTCTCACCGCGACGCAGTTGTTCGGCCAACTGGTGTCCCGATTCGCGCAGTCTTCGGTCCCCGCTTGCATCCGCTGATAGCCCAACAGCTTCGCCCAGCGGCACCTCGTGTTCAATCAACAGAGCCAACGTTTCGGCAAAGGTCGCCATGCGGCCGGCAAACAGCAGATTCCCGACTGTCGGGTAACGCTCGGAAAACCAGCGTTTCCCTCGTCTGCGACGGCCACCTTCGACAGCCCATGCGCGACGCGACAAGATCCACCAAGCTGGGACGATAACGATACAGCTCACGCATAAATAAGGCGGCGGCGGGGGCAGGTACTAGAATAGGGGCG
>CAZUAH010000809.1:0-5245 GCA_964617665.1 uncultured Pirellulaceae bacterium | reverse complement strand
AATCCCGCGCGCCCACCCACCCCCACAATCCCAGCAAAAACCCAACAACCACAATTCCCCCCCACCCCCCTTCCCCCCCGACCCCCTCACCCCCCACCGGTATATAAAAAATATTATCGGGGTGGGGGAGTGTGAGGGGGAGGGGCAAGCCAGGGTTTCTGTGATCGAACCTACACCTCAGCCTGCCTCCCCTGCTTTGACTCAGTCAGAGTATCCTGAGCTTAGCTCTGAACTTCCCAACAGGATTGCCAGCGATCTCAACGATCTTGAGCATCTCGATGGGTATCAGGAACTCACTACCCACTACTCAGAGGACGCCATGACCGCCGCCTGGCGCCGCACCGCAAAAGTGCCTCGTGTTGAGATTCGCACATCCCCTTTCAACTTATTTCGCTGGTTTTTGCGCAAGCACGGGCAAGCCGACTTTACCTAAGTTTCCGTTTCAAAAAGATATGACCAAATCCGTCAGTATCAATCTACTAGACAACTCCGTTCACAGACCGTTTGTAACCGTTCTTGGTGTGGTCCCAAGCTCACGGGAGGTGGGCCTGGCAGTCCTTGACCTCGGAGGAATCGCGCACCATGCCGTAATTGGTGTCCGAAAACATCCAACTGCTGAAGGTCGAGAGGCTGTTTTCCGTCACAACATCCGCTTTGTTCTCGATGAGTTCCCCGGAGTTACTCGTGTTACAGCAGCCATGCCCTACCATTCTCAGCAAAATATTGCGCTTATTAACGCAGAGCGTAAGTGGCTACGCCAAGAAACTGAAGAGCGCGGCATCACCTTCACCGAACACGATGTCACCGAGGCCAAACGATGGTGCGCCGGTGATCGTGTGAAGCCGACAACACGCGAACTCGCACCACTCCTGGCCGAAGAATTCCCAGAACTACGTCATGCGCTACCAGGCCCCCAAGACCTGTTGCAGTGCTATCGCTTCCGGTACTGGGCGAAAGCATTCACAGCTGTGGCGTTGGCAAAATACGACCTTGAAAAAACCATCTCAGCCTATGAGCCCATCAACACCAAAAATAAAAAAGCCCCGAGGCGTCCGGATCACAGACCGTGACCTGACACTTTTTGAGGCCCTGAGTTCCTACCGCATTCTCTCCACTGCTCAGGTGGCCGCACTCTTCACACCAAGCTACGAGGCAGCCCAGAGACTGCTACTCCGTTTGCATCGAGCTGAACTCATCATTCGTGTGTTCCAGCCCATCGCCCGTTCAGGAAGCGCCCAGGAATCCATCTGGGCCCTGGCCCGTAAGGGCGCTGCTGAAGTGGCTCGTGCCAAAGAGTGTCCGCTGCCAAGCCATATGACTGCCAAAGAACAACGCTCGAACCTATTCATCGACCACACGTTGGCTCGCAACGACTTCCGGATCTGCTTCGAACTGCTTCACCGCCAGGGCAAACTCGAACTCCTCACCTGGAAGCAGTCGCCAGAGGAGATCGGTGTTCAAACCGAACTTCGTGGACCCCATGGTGGGCGACTCCGGGTTCCCCTCGTCCCAGATGGTTACTTCGCTGTCCGATACAAAGACCAGACATGTCACCTGCTCCTCGAGTCCGACATGGGCACCGTGGCGCTCAAGCGCATGGCACTGAAGTACCGCGGGTACTGGACCTGGTGGAAGCAGGGAGAGCACCGGCGTCGGTTCGCTGCCGACAACCTCCGCGTGCTCACGGTCACGAGCAGCTACACTCGTCTCGACAACCTGCGAAGGCTCGCCATGAACGCACCGAACCGCGTTCGTAAGGGATCAGGACTCTTCTGGTTCTCGACGCTCGCCCATGTGGATCCCAGGGCTCCTGAGGAACTCCTCGAGCGGATCTGGTGGTCCGCCAGAGCGAGCGCCTCATCCGCCTCTCTTTTACTCGAATAACCCCATATACCTATGAAAACACGACATCCACGAAGACGTTTTTCTGGCGGTTTCGGCCGCAAGACACCCAAGTGCACACGCTGTACCCGCAAGCTCAAAGGGCCGTACACGAAGGCCTTCGACGGTCCCCGCTGCTACTGGTGTAGACCGCGTTAGTTTCCCCTGTTTTTGTACGTTTTGCCTTTTTGAGGGGGTGATCAGCTGATCACCCTGTTACTGTCCTCGGCTGGTCCAAGCGGTCCTACGCTGGATTGGCTGACCTCTCCGCAGTCACAGCGATCAGCTAAGTGGGCTGCTTGCGAGCCGGCGGCCGTGCCTGCGCTCGCAACGCACCCTCTCATCGCACGGGGTGAAGGGGGTGTTGGATGAGGTTTCTAGTGCTGATATCACGCACTATCTACACCCCATAAGACAAAAGCCATCTTACATAGTTCATATTCGAAGCTCTTATATTGTCCCCGCGCATGGTGTATCGCCTCAATTCTTGTACGTCCGTTCATCCTTTTCGTAATGTATTCGACAATAAACTCACTACCGGCCTGTATAGGTATCGGCCACAGTGGTGCCAAGACCGCACCAGTTCCGCCTATAAACCATGGGTTCGGACCACCATGCCGCTCCCCAGGAGGTAGGTTTCCTCGAATACTCCATCCGGCCCAGCAACTCAGTAATATGATTTCCGTCCCTTTCAGTTTCATCTCTTGAATATCTCTAATTGTCAGACGTAACCCCTTATCCAATGATATACGGGTTCTCTCGGGCCTCTCGTGGTCAAACCATCCATGAGCGACGAGTACTGCAATCTTGCTCTCGGCGAGATTGTTTCTCAATTCCTTGTATGTATTTGGCACTATCGCCTGTGCTCCGACTTCCACACTGATCCACTCAGTTGCGTCCTTAAAAGGTTCCTCTGGTCCCGCAATAACGACGACTGGACCATCTTTGTAGACGTTCTCCATCGCCAGTTGCTTGGCTTTCAGTACTTGTAGGACGGCCTTTTTTTTCCATATTTCATGCAACGGTATCCCGTGTAACCCGAGTGAAGGCGCGATATATATCGTTTTCCCATCACCGATCGCCTTGTTTATCGTTGCTGTCAACTCTCCACCTATCTTTTTCAGCTTATTTCTTTGCTGGTCAACGATATCCCCTGCATTATTTCTTGTAGCTTTTTTTTGTGCTCCCTGACGTAGCCATGCTCTATATTGGTTTATTGTATGTTTCGCGTCTTTGTGCTCCCCATTTCGATTTCTGAATTCTGCAACATCCACCATCTTTATACTCAATCGCCCAGAGAGTACTTGGTATATAACACCATATATCTTCCTAGTAGCGACAACATATTCCACACAAATGGCGTCTTCTCTCTCGAGCCGTGCTTGCAAGTGTTCGAGCCATTCCTTCGGAGGTTCCATTGCAGAATTCTCGAGATGCGTGTCTTCTTCTAACAAGATTTCCGACTTATCCGTATATCTCCTAGCTATCAATCGCCTATCGAATTCGGTATCTTTGAGTTGTTGTAGCAGTTTCACTATTTCTGCGAGTTCTTCTGATGTGAAAAGCATCACAATATTGCTATCGAGATATTTTTCAAAAACACGTCGAGCAAATTTTTGCAGGTACCTCCTTTCTGATATTTTTTTTGTCTTTTTCAACTGTTCGTATACCCGCATCAAATCCCCTTTGGTGACGCTGTCGTCCTGGGACGGAGAAGGAATCCTCGTGTGATATGGTAACGCAGTTGAATACCTGACAATAATTGCTTTGCAAATATAACCGTGGAGTCTGAGCGCCTCAACTCTGTCCGCCAAGGTTTCTGCGGAAATCAGCCATGGCTGGACCGTTGCTTGGAACAAACTACTATTACCTATCCACTCATACCTTGCAACCAGAGCAGCACTTACTTGGTCCGCCCTCATTTGCGCGTATAATAACGGCTCCTCATTTTTTTTGGGCGCAACATCGGCGCATTCGTCACGCATCTTTTTTAGCTGACGACCAAACCCCCCTAGTTTGGCACCAGTCATGCGTCCCACAAGTTGCCTAGGTTGTGTCTTGGCATTCCAATCCTGATGAAACCTACGAACGCGTTCTAACGCTTTTGTGTAACCAGCGACACCCAAACCAAGCGCATCCTGGATACTTATGGTGTCCAATTTTGGTGTTGCCAACAACATCTCAAGTAACTGGACGACACGCTCACTTTCTTCGACCATTTCACTGATTTTTAGATCCTTCGCTATTTTTTTTCTCAGAAGATGTGTGTGCCAGAGTTTTTTGACGGAAACGAAACAACCGACAGATTTACATGCCTGCTCTATCTCGATGAAAGCTGCAGCGTATTCATACCGAGTCCAATGAACGCCTGCCCTAAGGTATTGGTAGGCCCATACCGTGCTAGGCTTTGCTTCACGTCGAAGCCGTTCAGACGCGGTGTCGAGAATTTCCAGCGACCTACTCGAGCATTCCGCTCTCCTGGCTGCCTCCGCAAGAAGGACCAATCTTGCCAAACGGGCGTCAGGACTAATAGAATCTGGACTCTCTTGACTTTGTAGTTTACGTCCGACGTCAACCGCCTCTGAGGCTTGGCCAAGCATCAATAATCTTGCAATTCTTCCGTCCTCGTCGTCTATCTCGAAGGTATGGTGACTATGCATATCGGACTGGGTCAACTGCTGTTGGGCGCTTGTAACGAGAGAACGGACACTCTTATCCGGAATCTCCTTCTTTAATTCATTTGCCTCTTCTCGTAATTTTTCCGCTACCTCCTCTCGGCCATTTAGTTGCATGGCTCTCGCTAGCAAAATACATACGGCCGCTCGATCTGCGAGTCGCTCAATGCCGCCTAAGAAAACCCATGCATTGGCAATTCCGTCAATAGCTCTATGTAAACCTTTTTCTATGGTTTTCGTTTTAGAGCGACGACTCAACCAAAGATGGAGTCTTCGGACGAAGTGCCCAGGCACTGTCCTGTTCGGTTCACCGTCACTGAAGGCCTCTATAACCCGTTGTTCGTCTTCTTCACCATGCTCCACTAACCAGTATGACGCCCAACTTTTTAGGTTCGTATCTTTCCTGGACGTACTGCGGATTCTACTAACTAGCGGCCATTGGAGGCTCCTCCAATGGCCAGTAATCCGAAGGTCATGCTTGGATTTTAGATACAGCAACCATACACGTTCTCTATCTCTCCAAAAACTCTGGTTGCATGCTGCAATGAGCAAATTCCGTTCTTTTTGTACACCGACTTGTTCAACTGCTTCGATAATGAGTTCAAAGGGGAGCGGCTTATCGGCTGCGTCTAGTTCAACGCTTTTACGTATCAATTCCTCAACATCTATATCGCGTTGTTTTAGTTTTT
>CAZUAH010000808.1:0-5248 GCA_964617665.1 uncultured Pirellulaceae bacterium | reverse complement strand
TCGCCGAATATCCGGCTCGTCATCGAGAATCCAACAGCATTTTGGTGCCGAGGCCTTTTTCGGAAACCGCATCTAAGGTGAGTGGAGCGTTTGACGCGACCGAGATTCCGTTCTCCTGGAGACGGGCCGTCAGCGTCTCGGTGATCTTCGGAGCTTGACCTGGCGCCACGGGGACGTTGACATTCAGTCGTACCGCGGCTCCCGGTTTCAACACTAGTAGCTGGTCGGCCGACATGCCGGCGGCGGCTCGCATTGCCTCGTCGTGCGGAAGCTTGAATGGGGACAGCGCCTTCTGTTCGTGTCCGCTAGGCAGCGCACACCAGACGTACCCACCGCAATCGCCTACACGGCCTTTCACGCCTTCGTATCGCCAGAGGATCACTCTGTGCGTGACGTCCAACAGATTAGACCGGCCGAGCAAGATGTGTTCGTCGGACACCCAGTGCATCTGGTCTGCCGAGTGGATGCCGTGCAGGAAGATCTCGCGGATCCTCTCGCCTTTCTCGCAGTCCCAAATCTGCAATCGGCCGCCGTGGCAGTGCATGGCCAGCCGCAAACCGTCGGGGCGGAAGGAGAACTTCATGAACGCGCCCGTATCGCCCGCCAATCGGCCCAATGTTGTGCCCGTCATAGCGTCCAATACGAACATGCCTTCTTCGGTCGACACGGCCAGGTATTTGCCCCCCTCGTTCACTGCTGGCTGCGAATTGACTTTCAGTGTGTAGAGTGCCCTGGCCTCCGGAAGGGCCCAAAGAGCGAGCTTGCCGCCACCGACCGTTATCACGTGACTCGCGTCGACAAAGGCAGCGAAGCTGACGTCCTTCTTGGTGTTTTCGGCCGAGCCGTATGGCTCCCAACTCATCAGTTGTTGCGGTGCGGTACCGGAAACATCCCACAAATCGAGCCGGCCCTTCTTGCCAAATCCAAATGCCTCGGATCGCGCGAGCATTCGTTGTCCGGTCGCATCAACATCTAGCAGTCTGACGTCGGAAGGCATTTCGGCAACGCCCAAGGACCGACCGCTAATCAGATCGCATCGTTCCAGCCAGATCGCTTCCGAGCCACCCGGCGGTTTGTTGACGCGCGATAGAAAGGCTTGTCCACGCAACCGGTCGAAGCCCAGGCAAGACACAGTCTCGAAGAACCCCTTCCCGCCTGCCGGTGGAGCAAGTGCGATTGGTGTTTGGGCAAGAGCCTGAGTTGGCTCGGCTGGCGGATTAGCCGTGAGCGACCAAACCTGCGGGGCGCTGAGCATGATGTTTTTGGCCGCGGACCAGTCGGCGGCGACTAGTTCTCCGCTGCCCACACCGGCGGCAGCCGGCTGCTTTGTGGCGGGCGAAGGCTGGGTGGACGAGCGTACCAGCTGCTGGTCGGCTGGGCTGAGCCGATCCAGGGGGATCGCCACCGGGGAACCGTCCGCTTTCTTCAAGTGGACTCGGCCATCTTTGAATTCGACGAACTCTGCCTCGGTTTTGTATTGGCCCGTACTGTCGGTCCAGGTGTGCATGCCGGCCAGCGGGTTCGCTTTGGCCGTTGGCGCAAATGGGTTGGCTCCCGGTTTTGCAGCTGGCGTTTTCGGCGTAGCGCCGCCCATCTTCTGTATCCTGCTGGGCGGCAAGGTCATCTCGATCTGTCTTCCCATCCGAGTTACTCGAACCGTGACCCAACCGTTTTGATTCAGCTTTATCACCTCGCCTGGCGACGGGTCGCGGCCCATCTTCACTTGCACTTTGTCTCCCGGCGCAAAGTCCGAATTTGCGGCTTTCTTGCGCTGGGCCGCAGCCGGGACGGATAAGATCAACATGATTAGAACAACGCGTATCACAGCATTCATGGTGCATTCCTTCCAGTGAGGAGAACCTAGTGTTCCTTCGATCCTAGCTTGACGGGTGTCACCGGGAGGGCGAAGCTCCCGCTGAGCCGCTGTGGCGGAAACGGCTCGGCGGGAGCCTCGCCCTCCCAAATCGTCAAACGACGTTTGATCAGTTTCTAGTGCGGACTTGTTCGGCCTACCTGCTTTCGGGCAGATTCTAGTTCGTTTTTCTGTTCTCGTCTGCTCCCGGAAGAATCCTCAGCCGGGATCGCGGGATAGCCTCATCCCACTCGGCACCGAAGCCGACCCAGTGGACTTTCACACGACCGTCACTCAACAATTCCAAAACAGTGACGTCGCGCCAACCCCCGTTCCTGTAACCTTGGATCGCGTCGCCCGGGGAAAGCTGCGTTTCGTCGGTGACCCCCTTCCCCGGAGACGGGTCTGGCGGTTGTGACAGGGAATCCACTTTCGCCTGCTGGCGAGGCGATAGTTCCCCCCTTGCTTCCAACTCTTCAAGCCGTTGCGCCAACTCCGTCTCGGTCAACAGTCGGCTGTCGACGGTCACATTGATCGCTTGGTCGCTGTTGCCCGTGACTTTCAGACTGAATTGCATTTCCGTCGGGACGCCTTTCTTGCGGTCAAACGTGGTTTCTCCTTCGCCCGTGATCGCGTACGGCGAATCCTCGGGCATGGCGACATCGTATTGCTTGTGGATGACGACCAAATTGGAATCGTGCGATTTCAGCGTGTACTTCGTCGTCGTGGATGCACCGATTCTCTCGGTGGTTTTCGAACGTCCGTAAGGTCCTCGCGAGAATGGAAACGAATTGTGCTTGAGTTCGATTGTCGTTCTTCGCGTGACTACCCAATAGTCAGATCGCTCGTCGGGAAATGTCTCGATGATCAGCTGAGCGAGGCTGCCAAGGGCGTACGGCAGTTTCGCGTCGCACCCGTTTTCGACGACTCGTCCACGGTGGTCGACCGTTAGTTCGTGCCGAGGGAACATGCGAACAACGTCACTCAGCGGCACAAAGGAACTGATGCGGTCCATGCCCGGCGGGCCCGGGAATCCGGAGTTGACGCGCGACGACAGCTTGGTGTCGAACAGCAACTTGGCCTCTTTCTTGCTTGCCTCCAGGACGCGATAGCGAAGCGTTCCGGAAAGCGATTCCGCGAGGCTACCTCGCTTGGCCGTGATTTGCAGGGAATAGCCGTAGCTGTTTTCCGGCTGCCAGTCGTACTTCAGGCTGGGAGCAGATGTGTCGAGGCGGGCGGTTAGCGTGGCGTTATCCTCGACGTCGCGTCGTTCTTGCTGGCTTCTCGAACGTAATTCTTCCTGCTGTCGTCGTCGCTCCTCCTCGCGATCTCGTTCGGCGGCCGCCATTGCGGCTTGCTCGGCGGCTTCTTGCTTTTGCTGCGCAACGTGTCCCCCGGAAAGGAACCAGTAGCCGAGCCCAGAAACAAGGCATCCGCCGAGCAGAAGGGCCGCAAAGACACACGCGATGACTAGAACCACGGACCCCGCGGACCGAGACTCCGGTGCCGGTCGTTGTGCCTGGGGCGATACCGTTGCGGTAGGTTTCTGAACGTAGGCGGCCTGCGGTCGAATTGGCGGATCGGCCACTTGGGCGACTGTGTCGAATGGCTGTTCGTGACTCTCCTGGAGAAGAGCATCAAGGGTCGCCGCCACCTCGGCCATCGACTGGTAGCGATCCTCGATGCGTTTGGCCATCATCTTCCGGCATATGGTGGCCAACCGCGCATCGACGTCAGGCTTCAACTCTGCGGGCGGCTTCGGTTTGCCCGCAACGATCTGGCCGATGACGGAGATGACAGAGCCCCTAAACGGCAACTGACCGGTTAACAGTTCGTACAGAATCACTCCCAATGCGTAGACGTCGCTTGTTGGCCCGACTGCGTCTGAATCGCCCATGATCTGTTCGGGCGACATGTAAGCAGGAGTGCCAATAAGCGTCCCCTCTTTGGTGTCCCGTACATCCGTTTGGTCTGTTCGACGAGCTAAACCAAAGTCCATCACGACCGGCTCGCCCTCGGCGTCGATCATGATATTGCTGGGCTTCAGATCGCGATGGACGACACCGCCTTCGTGAGCCTTTTCCAGGGCCAATGCCAGCTTGCATATAATTGTGGCGATTCGACGCGGCGATCGCGCACTGGTGGTGGTCATCCAACGCGATAGCGGTTGGCCGTCGATGTAGGCCATTGCGATAAAGTGCACGCCGTCGATTTGATCGACATCGTACACGGGGCAAATGTGCGGACTCCGCAAGGTTGCGGCCGCCCGTGCTTCGCGATAGAACCGATCTATCATCTCCGGCTCCTTTGCTTCGTCAAAGCCCGGGATCTTCAGGGCCACTTCGCGTTCCAGTTGAGTATCGTGGGCTAAGTAAACCGAACCCATCGCGCCTTGGCCCAATTCACGTTCGACTCGATAACGACCGAATTCGCACGGGGCCACGATCTGTGGCGGATGATCGTGCGTGTGATTCGGCGCGGTTGATCCGGTCGCCGACGATTCCGCCGCACCGCCTTGCACGGGAGACTTGGACTGCTCATCAACCGTTGGTCCGGCCATTTCCTGCACGACGCTTGCTGCATCAAAGAACTCTCGCAGTTGCTCGGCCACGTCTTCGTGATCGGCGATGAACCGTTCCGGATTGACCGATTCTCCGCGATCCACCAGCTCGAAATACTCGACGATCGCCTTGTCTGCGCCTTCCGCTTTGTCTGTCATGAGAACGCAATGGAACGGTGACGTTCCGCCTGTTAGTGACTTTCGTCTCGGAGTTCTTTGCGTAGTTTGCTCAAGCCGCGCTTGATCAGCCCCGCGATTGAATGTTTCGTTCGTCCTGTATGCTCAGAGATCTCGGCCAGCGACCAGCCTTCCAGGTATCTCAGCCGAACCGCTTCGCGTTGATCGGGGGCCAATTCCTGCAGGGCGGCCGCCAAGCGGACCGCTCGTTCGCCCTGCAGCAAACGTTGGCTGGGTGAACTCTGCTGGGATGGTGCGATTTCGCGTACGGCATTATCGGCCTCGATCGCCTGTTCGCGATTCACGGTTCGCTTTTGTGCCGAGACGTGGTCGCGAACGACATTCCTGACGTTGTGTTCGTGAATCGTCCGCAACCACGCCACGAACTGGTCCGGCTCGTCGCCTTCGAAAGCCTCGATTCGGCCAAATACTGATAAGCAAGTCTGCTGAACAATGTCCGACTCGTCCAAACGGCTTACAAGTCGCTCGCCGATCATCCGCCGCGCGAGCAGTTTCAAGTAGGGCCGGTGATGCTCGAGCAACTGCCCCAGCGCATCCCGATCACCTTCGCGAGCGCGATTGATCAACGTACAGACGTTTGTCGTAGGTGCAATCTCTGTGAGGTGGTAGATGCTGGGTTTTTCGAGATGGGTCTATTT
>CAZUAH010000807.1:0-5307 GCA_964617665.1 uncultured Pirellulaceae bacterium | reverse complement strand
CTCGCCCCTATTCTAGTACCTGCCCCCGCCGCCGCCTTATTTATGCGTGAGCTGAACAAAATGGGGCTGCGGATGAGTGATTCCGTAATCTTGCATCGGGATATGGAATAGCGTATTTTGTGCCGGCTACGTGAAGACATCCGGAGGATCGTCACGCCATGATCGGCGGCCTTTGGAAGGAAGAACAGTCCAAACCGACAAGGCACCATTTATCCAGTTTGACTCACACCGGAAGATTGAGAGAATGAAGGCGGTTGCGAGAACCCGCAAGAAAGGAGAGCTCCATATGTCCGTTGCCCACACGAGTCGAATTCGTATCGAGAAACACGAGGGGCCGCACCGCACGGCCCACGTTGAAAACTTCGATGATCCACTGCATTTCGGTATTCACGGCGGAATCAAACACTTCTACCAGGAGAAATACGGGCGGGAGATCACCGGACCGGAGTATCCAGCGACATTGGACCACATCATCGCTGGTGTCGCTGGGTGACTGACCGGCACCCTGGGAGCCGCACTGGATGTGCGGGAGGTCAAGTCGGCAGACAATTTGGTGGCTGATGTCGAAGGCGACATCGAAGACGTTGATGGCACGTTGAAGATCACAACGATCCGGCTGAAGTATCGATTCAAGATCCCGGCCGGTAGCCGAGACAAGGCCGAGCGGGCATTGGAAACCTACGCGGACAAGTGCCCGGCCTATTTGAGCGTGAAGGGCTGCATCGATTGCACTTGGGAGGCGGTTATCAAGGAAGAATGAAGTCGCTGAAAGGCCACCTGTTAATCGCCTCGCCCGAGATGCCCGATTCCGACTTTGCCGGAACGGTCATCCTGTTGGTTGAACATGCCAAAGACGGTGCCTACGCCCTGATCCTCAACCAGCCGACCGAGACGACCGTCAGGGAGGCATGGGCGCAGAACAACGATGGTCCATGCCGCATCGAAGGGCTGGTCTACTTCGGTGGACCCTGCGGTGCGATTCTCACGGCCCTCCACACCGATCAGACTTTGTCGAACATCGAAGTGGCGCACGGACTTCACTTCACACAAGAACCCGACAAACTTGCTCAACTGGTCGAACAACAGGTCGATCCAATCAAGTTCTTCGTTGGTTTTGCCGGTTGGGACGAAGGCCAGCTTGAGGCCGAATTAGAGGAAAACTCATGGCTCACGATGCCTGTCGGGCCGGAACATGCATTCGCCTACGGTGACGATCTGTGGGTAAAGCTGGCCACGCGAATACTGGGCGAGAGAACGTTATCCGCGCTGAAGATCAGACATCGACCAGACGATCCGTCGATTAATTGACTGTGGGATTGCCGTATGCCAAGGAATCCGAATACAAGGAATCATTCGCGACGGCGAATAGCTCTTGGGAGGCACCACCAGTGTCTAAACAAACCAACGAAGGGCTCGAGGTCGCCGCCAGGATCCTGCTCCGCTGTTGGATACTTGGTTTCATCCTGCTGCTGTTCTGGTGGGGCGCAATCACGCTTGCGGGCGACTTGGTTCTTGGCGTACACGGCGAGATGTTCGATCTGACCCGATCCCAGTTGACCGTGATCCACTACTGCGGCATGGGACTCACCAAACTCGCCGTCGGCCTTTTCTTCTTCATCCCATGGGTGTCCATCCGGATGGTGTTGAAGAAGGCCAAAAGCTGATTTCTGAGCCTCCGCAAGGAACCGAGGGTTCACCTCTCATCATTTCGTTCATCGTTTCGGACGAAACACGTTGCGATACTATTGCTTTTGGTAGAACCCGATCTCAACAATCGCCGTGTCACGAAGGTCACGCATATCGACACTGTAAACGAGCCGGTTGCCCTGAGGCTTGAGCAGCTCACAACAGAGCTTTGCACTGATGTGCTCTGCAACACCTCGCCTCTTTGCATCCTCGTACCGCTGTAAAAAGTCCTGGTATACGTCTTGATATACGGTGAAGCCTTCCTTCGTGGTGAAAAATGTAAGGCAATGGCCATTTCTGTCGAAAAGGCGAATGAGTAATGGAATGCGCCAAGCTACCTTTTCTCCACCGATCAACCACTTCTCCGTGTCAACGTTAAAGTCGATCACCAGTTCATCTTCAGTCGCGTAGCATTTCACATCTTGCAGACTGGGATTGAAGTGCTTATGTACCCACCACGGTGTATCGCGGACTGTACCGATCCGAACGTCCAAGT
This sequence comes from uncultured Pirellulaceae bacterium, assembly GCA_964617665.1. Classification (GTDB taxonomy): domain Bacteria; phylum Planctomycetota; class Planctomycetia; order Pirellulales; family Pirellulaceae; genus JADHUC01. Next base: position 3,125 of record CAZUAH010000807.1, on the reverse strand, counting down.
GCCGGGATCCAGATGGAATTGGAATCGGGCTCTCGTCGCCGTGTTTTGTGAACATTGCACGAATGCGGTTGTCATCCACTGTATCTTCGACGAAATCGACAAAACCGTCGCAGAAAAGGACATGGAAGCCATTCGGATAGACACCGCCGAGTGAGGACGAGCGAAAAGTCAGGTCGTACTCAATATCCTCTGGCTTGGTCCATGGAACCGGGCGGATGGCTTCGACAGCCAGAGCGGTATTTGAAGCGCTGTCCCCTATGCTTTCAAATGTAACTTTGTCGCCTTTCGGAAAGACTGTCTCCGGACCAGTGATGACAAAGACTGTCGCATGTGTGGGGTCACCCGCGGCGCCGGGCGAACGGTACAATGGGGGGATCTTATTCAGCAGTTTTCGATTGTTGGGGCCATCCCACGGCTCGTCAAAATCGTACTGCTCGTAAAGGTCCTGCTCCTCTATATAAGGGAGCAGCAAAACTCGCCAACTGACCGGCGGTTTGCTGGCAGATGCAAATCCGGTAGAGCCGTGGCCGACGGCTGGCGGTAAGCATTCGTGTGCGTACGCGAAATTAGACATTGCCAACCCAATGCACTTGAAGTGATTACAAGCAATTATCCTCTTTTCTACCGTTTGGCTTTCGACGATGGCATTTCGCAGGAGGACGCCGGCAATAAGAAAACACAGCAGCACGCCGCCGGCAAGAGCAATGCGCCTCGGTGTAATGAACTGCCCTTCGCCTTCCTTTGAGATCGCTCCAATAATCGCGCCGCACAGATGCGGTCGCGTCTCGGTGGGCAACGGAGGCGGCAAGTCCTCGTGTGACTCGGAGCTGGCTGGTAATGGCGGTGGGCCATCGTCAATTGGCTGAGAAGCGCCCGGCTGGGGGCTGGCTTCACGATCGGTACTTGGCGATTGGGGAAGCGGAGGCGGCTCATCCTCTGATGCGCACGGAGCAGAACCTTCGCTCGGAATGGGCGGGGTGGTGGGTTCTTCAACTGCATTGAAGACAATACTCGTCCCCGATTCCGTCAATTGGATCAGGTCGCCCGATTTCAGCCAGCATTTTCGACCAGCGGGTCCGTCTCCCGCTTGCAGATTCCAGTCGCCTTCGGACTGGATCATCCACTTGTTGGCAATCTTCTTGATGCTGGCGTGGCGGGGGTGAATGCCCGGTTCGTCAGGCAGAGATACCTCGCACGCCGGATCGCTTCCAATAGTGACGACAGGCCCGTCGGCCGTGACAGTTGATCCCGATGGCAACTTGAGAGATATGGCCATTTTCGCACCTGATGCAATGCAGTTCGGCTCGCGCGCTGGCCACGCGAGCTTACCGCTACTTGGTTAACCTACTGCGACCTGATCCACTTGGTAATCGTCGTTAGGTGGCTTCTTCAATCTCCTTCCGTAGACGTATGCACATCGAGGCAACGAAAAGGTTGCTGTATACGATTAGTGCCAAGAAGCCAAGGGACGACAAGACAAAGGACAGCCAGAAGGCCAGCGCAGCAGCCAGAATCCTTTCGAAAAGAGCATCCAAGATGCTAAGGGATATGGGGAAACCGATGCACAGAATCGCAAGTAGCAGGCCGCTCAGGACCAGTTCCGGCCATCGCGTCTTTCCGATAAGCAACATTCGCCCAAAGGAATCGTACACCAAATCGAAACTGCTCTCGGATGACGGGCTACTTCCAGCCACATCAAACACGAGATAGAAGAACAGCGTGATGGCTGCATAGACCGGGGCAATCAGTAACGCCAGAATTGCAACCATCAGTATTTGAAACGGCAAGAGAATCGTCGAATCGACGAAACCGAACAGAGGTACATCCCCTCCTGGCTCGTCGGTCATCGAGGCCATAGATTCCATGTCCATGTCGGGCATCTCAAAGCTGGAATCGGGCATCCCCTCGTAAGATGCGGGCGGTGGCACCCTGGTATCGGAGCGGACAGAGCTGGATGAGTCCGAGCCGACGAACAGCACTAAGATGGTCCCAAACAGATAGAACGCTAGAAGACCGGCTATCAAGAACGGTGCGACCATTACGCTCAGCGTGACAATGAAAGACGCCAAGAGCATGGCCAAGTGCCAGAGCGAGTTCCAGCCGTGGCGCATGAAACTGATGAATCCTTCCATGGAAATCGGTCGACCATTCAAATGCTGTTCTATGATCACCAGGTACCCCATAAGGAACATGGGGAAAAAGATTGCCGTGACGACCCCAAAGAAGGACAGGCCCGCGGCCAGCAAGAAGGTCACAGAATAGAAGGAAAGGAGGAGTGGGTGTGCAAGCAGAGCACGAAGGGACGATTTCGCATTTCCCAATACCAGTGGTAACGCCGCGGCAAAGCTCATCCGCACATGTTGCGATCCCCGAGAAATGGCCTGTGAAGCGTATTTCGTTGCCCGCTCCACTGCTCCATGGCTCTTCTTTGCAGCCGAAGCGGGACGCGGGGGTACAGGCGGGCTACTCGCCGGTGCTTCGCTACTTGGGAAAAGGTCGTCGATGGTTTCGGCCGGCGACCAATCAGATAGCCCTTGATGCCAAACAAGATCACTTGGCGCGAGCTGTTCGGAGTCGGCCATTTGCTTCAGTTCATCCCAAGATACTGGGCCTAATCGCTCGTCGCCTTGAGCGTAATACCATTTGGTGTCTGCCATTGTCTAGCTCCTTTCATGGGGACTTGCTGCTTCAGGTTGGTAGCGGAGGGGGTTCATCATCGCTGGCCGGAGGCAACGGCGGCGGCTGGTCGTCATCCACGCTTGGCAACGGCGGTGGTTCATCGTCGTCCACTTTCGGCAATGGCGGCGGTTCATCCTCCGGACCGCCACCTGAGCACAGACTCGCTGGCTCGCGAATCCGCTGGTTCCACTCACGCAAGGCGTCGGCCGTCAACCCCGAAGTCCGTTCGATCTCCGAGGTCGCCTCGGTGCCCGTCTCAGGCAGCTCGGCCTTGACTGTAAGCCGGCCATCTTGACCGTAGCGAAACGTAACATCAACGTGCGATCCCGCAGGAAGACCGCTTGGCAAATCGGTGACCACACACTTTCCGATATGCGTAGCGTCGTTACCACTTGCATCGCCACCCTCGACGACCTTGACAACCACGTTGCGTTGGTTATCGCGAT
>CAZUAH010000806.1:0-5317 GCA_964617665.1 uncultured Pirellulaceae bacterium | reverse complement strand
TATGTGGAGTCCCTCAAAATGATCCCCAATCGTGAAGAGAATCTGGGCCGCCGGACGACTCCCTGAATTCACTCCAGCGATTTGTCTTCAAAAGTGCTCGGTGGTTCATGTCATTATTTATGAATGACGGACCCGATTCTCGCTGATAATCTCCCGTGGCACCGTGCTGACTCGCTGTCGCTGGTTACTAAGTTGCACGCATCATCCCGCTGATCCTCATGAATCCGGGCGGAACTGCGCAGCCACCATCGAAGTGCCGCCCCAGTCTTATGAACGGCGTGTGGCGTCCTCCAACGATTCCGCAGAGGCACACCTCTTCAACGAAGCACCACGCTGGACCACCGCCATCATGCAGAACGATTTACGGAAGGTCGGGCGGAACCGTTTTGTTAGCCAGAGGCAGCGAGCCGTCAGCACAAGTGACGCCCCGAACATTCACGGCTCGCCCGACGAAGCAACGTGACGGCATGATGCAGATGGACCACACTAGGTCACGTGAACTCGGCAATGCAGCATCCAAAGGCACCAGACTGCCCCGCTGCAAGAAAGCTTGGTCACGCTGTGGCCTAGCAGGACTGCGGTGCGGGGGCGGGGGGGGGGGGGGGGGGGGCCCCCCCCCCCACACCAAAGCGCATGCGACAATCTTACCGACGTTTCTAAGGTTATCACTAAGTTTGTTACGTTTTCTTGCTTACGCTTGTTAGTAAAGAAACTTCTTTGTCCCGACTTTTGACAAGCGATTTCAGAAAATGGGGAGATTTTCTCGGAAAAACGGAACACGAGCGGGATAGATACTGGCAAGGAGGTCAACATGACACAAGATAAACAATTTGTTGATAAGAAATACGTGACGATGTTCTTCACAAATCCAGAATGTCCGTTGAGCTACACGGATCGGGCGACGTACTGTTACCGAACGTTCCAAGCTAGTTATGGCGAAATCCCGTCTCACCGTCGAACAGCCAAAGCGACGGGGCTGAAGGAAGAGACCGTGGCCAAGGCAACTGAGCGACTGCGGGGGCACGGGCTACTGGACACCGACAACACGGTGATTTCGCCATGTCCACGTGCGGACTGGTTTCAAGAGTTGGAGACGCTTCGTGAGCGGTTTCGGGAAGGCCATTTCTCGAAATGGCTCCGAAATTGGCGCTGCTATGTACGGACACCCGGTGCCGACAACCCGTTGCAGGTAACGGACGTGACCATTTACAGTCTGATCAGAAACTCGGTGTTCAACCAATGGAAACCACAGCATGGGTGGAGCCATGAGTATCTCGCACTGGCGACCGGAACTTCCGCCGAAACAGTGGCAAAGGCGCTGACGAAGCTTGAGGAACTGGGCTTCCTCGCCGTCGATGAAGGAATGGTATTCCGGCTCTACCGGTTACGTGACGCCCAGCTTCGTTGCTTTGCTGACAAGACGACGTTTTCTGGGACCGCATCCGCCGATCCCGACAAGCTTTTGGACGAGTTCTCACCGGCCAGTGAGATCTTCGAAAAGCAGCAGGCCGAACGTGACCGGTTCGTCGAATGGCTGAATCGATGGGCCATTCCTAACAAGGCGAAGGATGGCATCTACAAGACGGTCGTCCGAGACCCTGAATGGCCGGAGCGTTGGCAGGAGAAAGCAGAATCCCTTGTGGGTCGGGCCATGGATTTTCCGTATGCCTGAAACAGAAATACACCTGTCTCCCATGGCAGTTTCCTGTTGGGTGCGCAAGGACGCATCGGAGATAAAGGGGGAGCACATCGATGGGCCTCTTTCCCAAGAACTGCGTCCATTGTAGTCGGTTTGCCTTCACAGGGGTTGTGACTTGTAGACTGCGCAAAGAGAAGACAGCACCAGCGGAGCGTGATCGCTCCGCTGGTGCTGTACTTAGCGCCGACGAGTGAATCGCATGGTTGCTTCAGACTGTTTTGGCTTTGGCAACTTTGACAGTGAAGGCACCGTCACTCGGATTCTTTTCAATCCAATCGGCGAACTGCTTGAAGAATCCGGGCAGATGCTCGGTTTCCACTTCGGGATGAGTGATTCCGGTGAACGTCACCTTGCGAAGCTTCTTCTGAGGGGCAGGTGGAGGAGCCGTGGGCTCAGGCTTGGGCTTAAGCGATTCCACCGCCTCCTTCACGTCGTCTGGTTTCCTATCCCTTTTCTCAGATCTTGCTGTTTCTTCAGCTTTCAGCAACGCCTCTTGCATCTTGGCTGGTTCCTTCTTGAGTTTGGCCAAGTGCGGAATATCTCTGGCAGTAACCGTTTGTAGAAGCGCTTCTACATCCGCATTAGGCTTCTCGCTCGTCAGCCCCTCCATGACATCCAATTGGGCGATCAGCTTGTAGGCCCAATCACGAGTTCTTTCGAAGCGCTCGGCGACGTACTCACTGAACTGCTTGTGCGTCTCTCGGTACAATCTCTTGTCTCGGATTCGACGTAGCTGTCGAGCGACCTCTAATTGCTTGTCATGAATCTCCTCGACAAGACCATCGATCAGTGCCTCGGCGTCCCCAAGCTCTTCACGCTCACTTGGGGAAAGCGGGACTTCAAGCTCACTTTCCGAGGTGATCTTGTAACCGCCCCCCTTGTCTTTCACCACGATACCGGTCTCCGCTAGTCGCATGAGGGCGGCGGACATTCCTTCTCCCCCAAGTGACATAGCCACGTTGTTGGGCTTCATCGACTTTCCTTTCCGATCCTTCAGGAAGTCGATGATCTCCCAATCCGAATCAGACAAGACGCCGCCGCCCTCCTCGACGACGTAGTAACGATCTCCATCTTGCCCAAGCGTCCCATCGGTGCTGAGCATCAGAATGGCATCCTTGAGGACTTGTTCCGGCTCACCAATCTCGGCGACGAGATCGGAAGTCGTCATCTTGCGGTCTTCAAGCTCAGCCAAAATTCGGTTCTGAAGTTCATTCCGAACCATAGTACCTTCTCCTCACTTACGGGGTTAGTTTTGTGCGGCAGCCACTGTGCCGCTTCTGTAAGCAGGAGGCGGTACGTATTGCGTATCTGAGATACGTATCTGAATGATTTTTCAGAGTTGGGGACGCACCCGCCAGAGTGCGGTGCCGGGCGGAAGACGGAGAAGCCTCGGTAGGCGCTGCCAAATCGGCCCGAACGAGGGGATGGCGGCGAGAATGGAGAAGCCGTCTCGCCGGTCAAATTGGGCGATAGATGAACTCGCCGCCGACCACTTTCACTGTTGCTCGAAGGTACTCGCCAAATTTCGGCATTTGCCCCCGAATCTTCTGACGGGCACGGTAAAGTTGGCTCTTGACCTGATTGATACGCCTCTCTTCGGGATCGTCGAGTTTTTTCGATCTCCCAAAGTGGCCCACGCCAGAGGTCCAATGTCCCTTCAACGTATCCAGTTGTTCTTTGAGTTCTTGGAGCCGCTCTGGATTTACCGTATCGTCGATTTCCTTCTCGACTTCAGCCATTCGAGTGCGAAGATCCCGCTTCCCTCTGCCACCATAAACGTAGTCAGCGCTGCTCCATTCTTCAAATCCCTCGATCTGCCCCGCCTTCACCAGTAACTCGCCTGCAGAGAGAGGCTTCTCGTCACGCTGCCTCAACAACACGTCGTAAATGGAGAATCCCTTTGTCTTGTCGAAGGTGGCCTTCTCAATACCCTCACCAGTATTGAATTCGAGGTGCCACAGACCATCGAAGCTGAAATTGCGAACCCGTCCGGTCACGGGTGGACCGGATTCAACAGTCTCTTCGCCTTCTGTGTCTTCCTCAAACTCGTCCTCAAATCCTATTAGGGGTCCGAGAGGCGATTCCACTGCGGCAATTCCCATCATGAACGGCGCTTCTTCGTTTAGGATCAAGTCGATGGCTGCCATCGAGGACACGAACACGTCGTGTACCAACTCATAGTGAAAAGGATGGAGAGGGCACGGATCGCCAACACCCTCTTGAATATCGACCCGAATGGGTGAGTCTTCCTCTGTTCCCTTCTCCCAGATAGTCCAAAGTGAGTCCAACAGTGGTGTTGCAAAGTCGAATGCCACGTTGTGAAGGAATTCCATCCAACAGTCAGGGCAATCGTGATAACCGTGCTCCGGCAGAGTTTCGTCGATCTCCCGCACCACGAAGTAGGCTCTGGCAGCCAGCTTCTCAAACTCGCTGAACCCATCGCCGCAGCCATAGAACCGGCCAAAAAAACTCGCATCGCATGGCCCGTGCCACATTTCCCACTCGTCCGTGAAAAGGTCTTGATAAGCGTCCTTGAACGAGTGCCAAATGTCGGAGGCGGATCGATCAGAAAAATCCGTCCGGGGCACGAACAGTTCATGGAAAACCGGACGATAAATATACGAGCACTTCCGTAACTGCTCCCGAATGCCATTCAAGGCCGCTCGACAGGATTTAGATACCACAATCTTTCGCTTCGCACTCATGGTCTGTCTCCGGGACTGCTCTGAAGCTCGGTAGTTGAGGTGCCATTGTCCCTGCGCACGAATCAGCATGCAACTGCGACACTGTCATCGGACACTGGGTCACATCCCATCCACCCAATCACACGTTCTGCGCATCGAGGGCGACCACCGTGACAACCACGACACCGAGACTATCTGAGGCACGAACCAGCGATCTCTGAAAGGTTGGACGAGAATGTTGTGCGCCCAGATCTGATCAGCGTCACCACAAAGACACGCCGACTGCGCCCTCGGTCAAGACTACGGAAAACCATGGGGTTAGTGCTGTGGTGAGGGCATGGGCGCTGGCCCGCAACAGAGCAAGGTCGCTAACAATCCAGCCCACAAAGAAGCAATTCGCTCCGCTTCGAGATGCCGTGGGGGTCACAACCAAATCACGCCCGACTTGCCCTTTCGGATTCGTGTCTTGATCTTTCCACATGAGGCGTGATGAGGTGGATCAGATTCAGCCTCGATTGGATACGTTCAGCAAATCCCAAGAATTGGATACAGAAAGCGCAAAGAAAAACGCCCTAAATCATTGTGATTTAAGGCGTTATAAGTACACCCCGGCCGATTCGAACGGCCAACCTTCGGTTCCGTAGACCGTTTTTGATTGGAGAACGCTTTAACCTAGCTGGCCAAACCCTTGTTTTTTCGGGGGCTAAACTTCGACCTTGCTTCGACTTTGCTTTGCTCAAGGTACGCTTTTGCGCATTAGTGGGGGGATTAGTGGGGGGACTTGGTCGAAGCGTTGAAGGTAGGTCGAGCTAGAATTCGCAACCGGATTGGCAAGGTTTCGCGCTTGTAGCGGTCGCAGGAATCCCATTCTCTGAAGCCTCTGTTCGGCGTCAATTAGCTTAAGTCTTTAGCGACAATTAGGTTGAGGGGCAGG
>CAZUAH010000805.1:0-5325 GCA_964617665.1 uncultured Pirellulaceae bacterium | reverse complement strand
TACCCGTCGTTGTGATCGACAAGGCGGATATCGCTTCCGGCACAACCGCCTACTAGTCGCGGATGATTCATGGCGGCCTGCGCTACTTGGAGTACGGTGAGTTCTCGCTGGTGCGCGAATCGCTAGAGGAACGAGGCCGTCTGCTGCAGTTGGCTCCGCATTTCGTTCGGCCGTTGGAGATACACATACCCGTTGGACGACGTGGGGGTGGATGGTTGGCGGCACCGTTGCGATTTCTGCGCGGCCGAGGTTCCTCGAAGCCGACCGAACGCGGATTGTGGCTGATTCGAGCCGGTCTGTGGATGTACGATCGCTACGCACGAGATCCGCACCTGGCACGTCATTCCGTTGTGCCGACCGACAGACCGGGAGCCCTTCCCGTTGACTCCGAGCGCTATCGCTGGCAGTGCACGTATTGGGATGCCCAAATCGTGTATCCCGAGCGGTTCGTTGTATCGCTACTGGATGATGCAAGATCGCTGTCGGCCGAAACCGGCGTCCCGTTCGACGTATACACATACCACGAAGCGAGTTTAGCCGAAGGGTACGTCGAGATCCGTCAAACGGATGCCGCCGACGGCCAACCAATTCAACGAATTGAACCTGCAGCGGTCGTCAACGCCACCGGTGCGTGGGTAGATCACACGCTGGAACAACTGAATGCGAATTCCAAGAGATTGATTGGCGGCACGAAAGGGAGTCATTTCCTAACGTTCCATCAGCCGCTCCGCGAGGCACTTGACGGACGCGCCCTGTATGCCGAAGCCGAAGACGGCCGTCCCGTGTTTGTGTTGCCGCTGGGCGACGCCGTGCTGGTCGGCACGACGGATATTCCGTTCGAGGGCGATCCGGCGGATGCGGTGGCACGTGACGAGGAAGTGGACTATCTGCTGGATGTCGTGCATCGCCTAATGCCGCAGATTCAAATCGAACGCGGCGATATCCATCTGCACTATGCCGGCGTACGACCGCTTCCGTATAGTGACGATACCGTGCCGGGCGCTATCACGCGGCGCCACTGGATGGAAGAACACGCCGATGGTGACGTACCGCTTTACTCCATCATCGGCGGCAAACTGACGACGTGTCGATCACTGGCTCAGAACGCGGCGCAAACGATCCTCTCACGTTTGGGAAGATCGCCAACGGCTGATTCACGCGACCGGTGTATCCCCGGCGGCGAATCGTATCCGTCGAGCGACGAGGATCTCGCGGCCGAATGGGATCAACTGGCGCAGCAGTCAGGGCTGTCGCGGTCGAGCGTCAAGGCATTCTGGTCCCTGTACGGCACTCGTTGTCGGTCGCTACTAGCGTCACTCGACAACACATCCACCAAGTGCCTTGCCGATACCGATCTGCCGGTGGCTCTGGCTCGCTGGGTGATCGAGCACGAGTGGATTGATCGGCTCGAGGATCTGGTCGAACGGAGACTGATGCTGTTGTATCATCGCGGTTTGTCGGTCGAGTGTCTCAGAGAGTTAGCGAAATTGCTTGTCGAGGCGGACAAATTGGCAGCGGGCGATGTCGACGACCACGTCGAACGTACCATCGACCGACTTCGGCATCACTTCGGTATGTCCTTTTGACAACACGTCTGTCGACAGGCTGGTTGGAAAAAGGCCGCGTTGGGTCGAGAGCAACTCTTGAAAACGATTCCCGCCCCTTTTCGCTAACGCTTCTCATCAGCAGGTAACGCCTTGTACTCTTCCGCATGTGACGGGAATGCCTCGATGAAGAGACGGCGGGACACGGAATCAACTTCTTCCAGCTCGAAAGGAATCTGGCGGACGAACCACTTTCTTTCCGCGCTTCCGCATCGTTCAAATTCGCGTGACAGTTGGGTGATTGCGGTAGCCTTGTTCGCCTCTTCGGCCAGCACGCATTGTTGTAGGGCCGCAGTGATGGAAGCAATACGATACACAGCGCAGTCCTTCACCAGGTCCGACCGAAAGGACTCGAGGGCGGCAGGTACACTCAGCGTCCACGGAATGTCACCCAATGCGGTCGGTCCGAGCAAGTCCCTGATCTGCGGTGTCTTTCGCATCCGTCGGTCCCATTCTTCGTTCATTTCCGGTTGGAGTTCCAGGGGGACATACAACTGCCTCACCAGATCGCGTTTATTGGGGCTCCTGGAGATGTCCCCAGTAATCGCGATGCGCGCGGGTTCCGATTGGTGACTCTTCGGTCCGTTGTAGTAAACGCCGGTGACTTTGGCCAAGCGCAAATCGCCTTTGGTTTCGCGGAGTACTTTCGCCGTGAACAAGGGAACCTGAGCCCACGTGACGAGGCTGCCGTCCGAAGCCACGATCTCGTGCTTGAAGCCGCCGAAGAGCCCCCCGCCACCGGTCTGCCAGCGTGCCGTGGCTTTGCCTGCCAACTCTACCTTGAACCACACGTTCCCTACAGGTACCGGCGCCGCCAGCTCGCGTGGCTCATCCGACTTGTTGACGACTCGGACTACGCAATAGGCCACGTCACCCCGGCGAATGGTCATGCGATCGAACTTCAATTCGACCACGACGTCGCTGGTCGCTCCCACCGGCGCAAAAACTGCAAATAGTAGTAATGAACTCATGATTCGTCATCCCAACCTGCATATCGACTTACCCGTGTACCTTCCAAGCCCGCTACCACCACCGCTCTTGGACTTCCGAGATGACCTTCTGCTTGTTGTCACACCACCATGCTCGCCAAACCTCCTTCCGTTGGCCGAGATCCTTGCGCGCGAGGGGACGAAGTACGGGATACACCTCCTTAGGCGACCAGTTCGAAAGCTCGATGAGTACGGGCACGGCGGCGTCCGGATCAAAACGTAACCACACCTTGGCCACTTCCACCTTCACGCTGGCCCAACGACGCTTTTCGTACCAGTCCTCAGAATCGGGCTGTGGCCGCCGGAGAAGTTGGGCGAGGACCGGATGCTCCAGGGCCATCAAATCCCTCACAGCAGTCCCGTCGTAACGCTGCGTGCCAAACGCTCTCAGAAGTGCGGGTTCCGCGTCAGCAGACTGCCACCATTCAAGCGATTTGGGGTCAAAGACGCCCGCTTGCTCGCGCCACCACCGCTCCCACCGACTCTTGCCTTCCGCGCCGATGCGCTCGTCCGGCCAATTCTGCATATCAAGCGTCTGGCCGGTAAGCCGCCAGAGGGCCGAGAAACAAGTTGCGGCAAAGGAGATTTCGGATCGGCTCGAGAGCGGTCGATTTCCTGAAGGCATGTGCTCGATTATTGCAGTGATTGCTCCTGAAGTGCCCAACTTGGCCAGTTCCCGGGCGGCGAGCCACCTCGCCTTGCTGTCCGCGAGCAGCGGTGCCAGACGTGCGGTAGCCACCTCCGGAAAGGAACGAAACAGTCGGCTGACTGCCGGCCAAGAAAGGGCCTGTGCCCGTTTGGCCTCCTCCAAGGCTGGGGCGATCGCCTTCGAACTGCCGGTCAATCGCAGAGCCTCAAAGACCCATAGCGAGTGGTGCAGTTCGCTCTCGCTGAGGCTGCGCAGATGTTCCGCCAAGATTGGGACGGCGCGTTCGCCTATGCGACCGAATCGCTCGGCAATGACCGGTGCGCGCCAATCTTGCCAGTAGCGCAGCTCGGTTTCGGGCGGCTGGCTCAGGCGGCCGCCGGTCAAGTGCAGGAGCACCTTTTCGTACCGTTCTTCCTGAAAGGCCCTCACGATCTCAATGTATGCCGACACCACCTTGGCGTCCGAGTTCGGCGGGCCTTCGAATCGATCGAATTCCGAAGCCAGTTGATCGAGCCGCCCTTGGGCCTCGTACAGCTCTACCAGTTCGATAGCGATTTGCGTGTGCGGCATCAAGTCGTCTCTTCGGAGCCCAGCCCAACACAGTTCGATCGCCTTGTCAAACTGGTTCAGCTCCCTGTAGCACCGCACGATGCCGTGGGCTTTCCGGGCGGCGATCGAGGCGTTGCAGGTGCCGCAGCCAGTGCCTTTTGGCTGCCATCGCTGATACGCGTCCAAAGCCATGGCAGGCAGTTTCAATCGCTCGCAAATCAGGGCGACCTTGTGCCAGCCGTCGTGATGGTGCGAATCGAGTGGGTAGAGTTTGGCTAAGCCGATCAGCGTCACTCGGGCGTCCGCCCGACGCTGCCCCGATGGCCCGCCGCATTCCTTTGACAGATGCGTCGTAAGCTCCCAGAACGTCCGCCGCAACATGTAACGAGCTTTGCGCCGGATCTCAGGTTCACCGTCTTCTGCCAACCGCAGCAACTGCCTGGCTCCGTCGAGCCCCTGGGCGCTGAGCCACCGCACTACTTCCTCTCGCAGACGGAAGTCCTCAAACGTGAGTGACTCCAGAAGGCTACGGACATCGCGTTTCTCATCTTGCCGTTCAGCCGGTTCGCAGGCAGCAACGTCCGCAAATGCAGTTCCAACCGCCGACACCATGCCCAGCAAGGCCAGCACACACAGGCCGATACGCCTCGCCGAATATCCAAATGCGCATTCGCTGACGTTACCGGTGAGCATGTCTTCGCAGCCTCCGACCATAAACGAGAACCTTGCCCCGCCAACATTTGTGTTCGTCGCCACCAAACGCGCAGCCGTTCACATTACCTAATTCTCACGGCTGTACGAATTCTGGGCAATGCCCCCGGCCGGCTCTTGGCAGGTTCTGTTGCCTGCCAGCCCCTCGGCGTCCGGTTCGGCGACTTCCCGCACACGGTTGTGTACCGGACAAACGGAAGAATGAACTCTCTCTTCGCCATGTTCTCATAGCCGCTGACGGAAGAAAAAGGGACACAGCGGACCGTGCTTGTTCTCGGAATGCTCCGAACCGGGGCCCCCGCGTCCGCTTCTCCCTTCGATCGCATTTCCCAATGCTGCGATCGAAGCCCCTTTTGACAACGCACTCCACAACGGAGACAATTGGTCTCTCTCTCCAAGATCCTGCGGACGGTTCGCGAGGACAGTTGTTGACCGTGAGAAAGGCAATTCTTCCTGGGAGTCTGCTGCGATGCGTATCATTACCCTCTGCTCGTTAATGTCGGTTCTGCTCTTGCTTTCTCCTGCACTGGCGGACGATTGGCCCCAATGGCTCGGTCCCGAGCGGGACAGCGTGTGGCGCGAGGCCGGTATTGTCGATCGTTTTCCGGAAGGCGGCCTGACGGTCAAATGGCGCGTGCCCATCGAACTCGGCTACGGCGGACCGGCAGTCGCTGGAGACAAACTGTTTGTGATGGATTACGTCAAGCACTCCGGTAAGATCACAAACAACCCCGGCGGGCGTGACAAGTTGGAGGGTGTCGAGCGCGTGCTCTCCGGCGGCGCACTCTGCGAGCGCGTGGCCATGAAGTAGCGGCTCGGATTT
>CAZUAH010000804.1:0-5373 GCA_964617665.1 uncultured Pirellulaceae bacterium | reverse complement strand
GTCCGCCGTTGGTCGACCCGCCAGCATGCAGCCGGTCCAGAGCATCGATGATCACTTGCTTATCGTCGCCGGTCGTAGAATCCAGCACCAGACCGGCCGCGCTGGCGTACACAGCGATGGCCACACGGTCGTTTTCGCCGAGTTGGTCGACGAGCATCTTCATGCCGCATTTCAGAAGCGGCAGTTTGTTGGGCTTGTTCATCGAGCCCGACACATCCAGCAGGAACACAAGATTGCTGGCCGGACGCTGTTCATTGTCGATCTCTTGGCCCTTGATACCGACTCGCACCAGTCGATGTTCGGGCTGCCAGGGGCAGTCGGCCACTTCCACGGCTGCAGCAAACGGCACGTCGTCCGTCGGAGGCTCGTAGCTGTAAGTGAAGTAGTTGACCAACTCTTCAATGCGCACCGAATCCGGTCGAGGCATCCGGCCGTGTTGCATCAAGTACATGCGAACTTTGGCGTAGGAGGCCGTATCGACGTCGATCGAAAACGTGGAAAGCGGCTCGTTCTTTGCCTCCTTGAAAGGATTCTCGACAATGTGCGAGTACTTGTCGCCGCCACGGCCCGGTCCTTCGCCATGATCGACACCAAGATCGCCGGGTTTTCCCGGATGTCCGCCGTAGTCAACATCGTCCTTGACGTAATGTGGGTTCGGCATAAGGTGATTCGCATCGCTTCGCGTGGATGGGCTACCGTAGCCTGTGCGTACGGCAACCTGCGATTTCTCGTAGTATTCCTTTGCTTGGCCTCGTGCCTCCCGGGGCAAACGGGTGTCGTACATATACGTTTCTGTCGGCTGTTCAGGCCTTGCTGGGGCGCGTGGATGTACAGAGAACTGAACTGGATCTGCCGCCGGCTCGCTGGGCGCACGGTCGTCGGCCCGCCGCGCGGACAAGTCGATTGAAACCGGCGCCGCGGCACCATCAGCCGCCTCTGTCGCGGGAGCGGCATCCATGGATAGGGTGCCCTGTATCGAATACACTTCTGCTGAATTGGCCGAGGCAGCCACTCTGTCATGAGTGCGGGTGATAATGAACGTATAACCCAGACCGCACACCAACAACAGCGAAGCGGCAACCGCGACAATGGCTACGAGACGCCCGACTGACCTCCGGCGGCCGGGTGTGACAGCATCGGCATCCGGTTTGGCTGAATGGGTCTTTTCGATTTCCTGGCTCAGCGTTTCCCGTTGTTGGTCCGATAGCCCGACTTCCGGTTCGACTTTCAGTTCGCCAGCCAACGTTTCGAGCGTTCGTCGCGTCTCGTCCACAGCGCGGCACAAATCGTCGGACTCCTGCAATTCGGTTTCAAAATCGGCTCGTTCCGCCTCAGGCAATTCGCCAAACACGTAGGCGGTGATTCGCGGATCGTTGGGGTCGAAGGACATGATTGTCTCCTTGTATTCGTTTGTGGCTCTGGGGTTGCACGGTTCGAGTGGCTTCGCCGACCATCTTGCGGTGGCTATGCGCCCGCCCCGTACGCCAGACGCTCACGGATCGTTTTGATGCCTTTGTGCAGGAGAAAGCCGACGTTGGAAATGCTCAGACCGGTCACATCGCTGATCTCGCGATAGCTCAGCCCGTTCTGCACCTTCAGCCGGATCACCTCTCGTTGGTTTTCCGGCAGGCCATTCAGAATGGCCGAGGCCTGACCGGCTGTTTCTTGTCTTTCCAGCGCCGCGGTATGATCGCCGTCGCGGCTTGCGCACCGCTCGGCCTGTTCGTCGCTGAGTGCCTTCATGCGATTCTCCTTCTTCAACACGTCCATCGCCCGGTTGCGGCATACGGCAAATAGCCACTGACGGACTCGGTTTTCCACCTTTCCCCGAGGCTCGCGGCAGAGACGCAGAAACGCGTCCTGCACCACATCCCGCGCACGCTCGACGTCGCCAAGCAGCCGCGCGGTGTAGTGCACCAGCGCGTTCTCGTACTGCTCGACCACGGAATGCAGCCAAGCCGCATCGTCCAGCGCAAGGCTCTCATGGGAGTTTTTCTTGGCCTTCATGCTCAAATCACAGGGCGGCAGGGCCGCCAGCCAAATGCGAGCTACCGCTCGGCTGGCAATGGCCCGCTCCCGTTGGTCGCTAACTTTGTGACAAAGTTGGCGATTCTTGGCGTTAGTACTACAGAGAAGCAGCTTCGTTCTGTGTAATCCAGAACGATCAACGGCGGAAATCCTTAGCCGGTTTTCCGGAAATTCAGTACAAGACGGTGGAGAGTTTTCGCCGGTATTGCGGGACCAGTTCCGAATCGTCCGGCAATACGCGGAAGATGTCTAGCATCGTCTTTCGAGCCGACTCGCCAACGCCGTGCCGATCGCGTTCGACCAACGACAGAAGGATATCCAAGGCCTCTTGATGCTCACCAGAACCAGCCAACGCTTCACCCAAATCAAGCTGAGCCTGCAAGTTGTCGGGATCCGCCTTCGCTGCCGCGCGACGACCATCCACGTCTACGTTGCTGCTGTCGCGGAGTTGCAGGTGGGATTTCACCTTTTCCGCTTCCGGCTCCAAGAAACCGCGGCTTTCGAGTTGCTGAACCACATCCCGCGCTTCGTCTTCTCGATCCTGCGCGAGCAGTACTCGGGCCAGACCGATGGAAGCAGCTGCCTCGTTTGGCGATCCGTCAAGCACCTCTCTGTACTTCTTTTCCGCCTGCGCGGCATCGGTCGATTCCAGCTTCTCGGCCTGGGTCAGATTTTCGGTCAGAAGCAATTGATCCAGCCATCCGCGAATCTCCGACTCAGGCGATGCTCCCGTGAAAGCGTTGACGATTTCACCCCCAACCACGCCAAACACCGCAGGGATCGATTGGACGCGGAACCGCATCGCAGCTTCCTGGAGATGGTCTGAATCGGCACGCACGAGGACAAATCGACCTGCATATTCTGCAACTAGTTTTTCCAGGATCGGCCCAAGCACTCGGCAAGGAGCGCACCATTCGGCCCAAAAATCGACTACCACCGGCACGTCGTGCGATCGCTCGAATATGTCGCTCTCGAAAGTATCGTTCGTTGTGTCGATCACTAACGGGGTTGCTTCTTCCGGCATGGCGGCTCCACTTTCGAGTTGTCATTCAGGAGAATCGGCTTCTGGGCATTTTGCGGTCTGTACGGGGTCGAATATTTTACCCGGCCAATTGGGTATTGTCCGCGCCCCAGCAACGATCATCGTCGGTGTCACAGCCGGTACGATTGTGGGCCTAGCTTCCTTGCCACAGCTAGATCAGGGGATCAAGAGGTCAAGAAACCCCCAATTCTTCAAGCTTTTTCTTGCCGTCCACTAAGTGGCAACCTAAGTAGATGTAGTCGGATCACGCCAACGCTGGCCGCTGGCTCAAACTACTTTGCCGAGAGGACGAAGCGAGGAACAACAGCCATGAGACTAAAGAGAACGCGAGGTTTCACACTGGTGGAAGTGCTTATTGTGGTCGTCATCCTGGCCATCCTAGCCGCCACTATCATTCCGAAGTATGCGAGTTCGACCGACGAAGCACGTTCGAGCAACGCGAAGTACAACCTGCATGTGCTTCGTTCGCAAATCGAGTTATTCAAAGCACAGCACAACGGCGTGGCGCCCACCGAAGCAGCAATCGTCGACCAGTTGACCGAGAAGACGGACTCCAGCGGAGCGGTCGCCGCGGGTGGAGCGTACGGTCCGTACGTGCAGATGATCCCCGCAAATCCGTTCAACGACGAGGCCACGATCGTCGATGCCGGAGCAACAATTCCGCCGGCGGCGGCAGCTGCGAGTGGAGGTTGGTTGTACGACGAAGGAACCGGCCAGATTTGGATCAACGACGACAGCCACCTGCAATTCTAGGCGTCCGCCATACCTCTCGGCCGGATCTAGAACGCCAGATTGTCAAGACCAGACACATATCCCTCACTTCCCGGAAGTGGGGGATTTTTGTTGCGCCGGACACAATGCATCACCCATTTGCGGTTGTCGTACAGAGCGATTTCCATAAGATTACTCTGTCAGCAACCCAGTACCCGGTGGTGTAATTGGCAACACAAGGGGTTTTGGTCCCCTAATTCCAGGTTCAAGTCCTGGCCGGGTAGCCTTATTTTTCTTGGCTTATTGAAAAATCGACCTCCACTTGATACCATTGTTGATACCAATGGGAGGTCGAAATGGCTCGTCAGAATAAGCCTTGGTACTGGAAAGCTCGTGGCGAATGGTACGTTAAAATCAACGGCAAACGCCACCGTCTGGGTCCTGATAAGGATGAGGCTTTCCGACAGTTCCATGAGCTGATGTCCAAGCCCGCCGACATCTCTCCCGGCTCCGTGGCCGAGCTGATCGACAAGTTCATGGACTGGACTGAGATCAACCGACCGAAGAGCTACGAATGGTACCAGAAGCGTATCAAGCACTTCTACGACGACATCAAGGGTCTCCGAATCCACGACCTCAAACCCCACCACATCCAGCGGGAACTCGACAAACACACTTGGAGCGCCTCCTACAAAGCTGGTTGTGTGATGGGAATGAAGAGGGTTTTCAATTGGGGCATCGAGCAAGGGTACATCGATACCAGTCCGCTTCGAGGGCTGAAGAAACCCAAACCCAACCATCGGGAGCAGATCCTCTCCCAAGTGGAGTTTGACCAAGCCATCGACACCGTCCCGAACCAGAACTTCAAGGACATCGCCCTTTTCGTCTGGTACACAGGCTGCCGTCCGCAGGAAGTCGTAACTATCACCCCCGAAATGTACGATCCCAGATTCTCCAGAATCATACTGCCTATTGTCGATTCCAAGGGGCAAACCTACCACCGAATCATCTACCTTCCAGACGAAGCCAAGGAAATCGTAGAACGAAGTCTTGGCAACTCCCCCACCCTGTTCGTCAACACCAAGGGCAGGCCGTGGACGGCCAATTCCATCGGATCCACATGGAACAGGATTAAGAAGAAGGTCGGTACCCGCTACTGCACATACGCTCTCAGGCATTCCTACGCCACCCACCAACTTCAAACTGGTACCGATCCTGTTACCCTCGCTACGCTGTTGGGACATCAGGACACCACCATGCTTTCCAAGGTCTATGCCAATCTGTCCCAAGATCCCGAATACCTGCGGAAGCAAGCCTCTAGGAAAAATGACGACTCTTGAAGCGTACTGACTCCCGCCTTCTTCCATTTCCTTCCACCCTGCAACCGTCGAGATAGCGCAGAACATCATCTTCGGTGAAGCGGACAGAACCGCCTACCTTCAGATATCCGATCTTCTCCTTTAGATCGTAGACTTTGCTTCGGCTTAACTTCAACATCCTTGCAAGCTCGTCAACGGTGATCAGGGTCATTTAATCGCCTGTCTAGCGACAACTATTTCTCCCGCCTGACGACAACTAGAATTCCCGTTTTT
>CAZUAH010000803.1:0-5381 GCA_964617665.1 uncultured Pirellulaceae bacterium | reverse complement strand
TTTCCTACATCTCTTCCTCCTTTCCCAAGCTTCTCGGCGCAATGGATGTGACCCATGCAGGTTCGCAACCGGCGCTTCGTTGCTCGGGTGTGCGCCACCGACGCGCCTTAGGTCGAGGGCGTAATTGAACTCGGAGTGTCGGACCGATGCGCGCTAGGGTCGGGTGCTGGATAGTTTGTAGGACGAGGAGCAACTGCATCAAGACGCTGTTCCTTGACAGTGGTCGTTGGCAGACTTGGCACAACGACGACGATAAACGGAAGCAAACCACATCGTGTGGTCATGCCGCCGGCTTCGAGTTTTCCGGGAACACCTTGCGGTAAGCCAGTGCCAACGCGCCCAGGTTGAACGGCAAAACGAAAAACACCGGGACGTAGCAGCACGCCGACGCCACTATTGAAATGAGGTACAACAAGCATACCAATCCGAGCATGCCGCCGAAGTTGGCCCAAGTCGCGCGGATGCTGGTGCGCAAGGCCGGCACAGCCTTCAGGCCGCGATCAACGATCAGCGGATAGACAAAGGCGAAGAAGACCCCAACTATCAGGCTCAGTAGCATCACCAGCAAGTAGAAAACGCCCATCAACCCAAACATCGCCATCGCCGCCTCCTCGTCGCCGCCACCACGTTCCATGTCGGCCCCGAAGCTCATGAATCCAGCGAAAAACAGACAATACATAGGCAACATCACGACCATCGTCGCGCCCATCAGAATGAGCGTCGCCACCAAGCTCTCCACGAAATAGTCAAATCCCTTGAAAAGCATCCCGAACTCGATGGCTTCCCCCCGCATGCGGCGGAAGTAGCAGTAGTAGATCCCGCACATCATGGGACCCAGCAAGATGCCCATGGGCACAAAGGATCCGATCAGGATCCCAACCAGGCCGATGCCGAGGAACAGCCAGTACCGATCGCCCAGCAGCTCTTTCGACGCTTTCAGGCAATCGACGGGGCGAATGGGAGTTCGCTGAAACTCGACTGATTCGGCGCTCATGGGAGTGTCTCCTATCACCGTGTTTCGACAGAGGGGCGCGGAAGCCTGCGGCACGCCGACCAGTCGAGCGGCACAGGACCTCGCCACCTCGACTTCCTAACACGTCGCCATTCTCAGAGAACGAGGGCGAAAAGCAATCCGATGAGCCAAGAGGAGGTCTCGCGCATCCTACCGCGGTCGATTTCACCTCCGCACGAAAACGCAGATACGCAATCAGGGCTGTTGGCATGTGTGAGCCTCTGCAGGTTGCAGAGTATTCATGTCGGCGACGTCGATGGTCACCACCTCGGCCTTAGTCGCCTTTGCCCATCCGAGTGCTGTGGAAGGGGGCACTCCGCGCTTGCGTGCCACCTCGATATTGCCAGTAGCTCGAACGAGTTCGCGAGGTCGATGGTCATATTTGCGTTGGAATCGCGTCGTGGTAGCCATGATCTGATGATGATAGCTTTCCCCAGTGGATCCCAGTAGAATGACGAGAAGTCGCGCGAAAAAGTGCAGAATGTTGTGACAGACAGCACGGGTACCTGTCAGGCGTTCTGGCGGACAGTCTCGCAGTCTGCTCCCAGGGCATCGAGCATTTGCCGTACGGATGACTCAAGCGCCAAGGTGACATCCTGAACCGCTCCGCGCCGATCTGTCGCATAGGATGCATATCGGTTCTTCAAGTCGATCGGGTCTCCGACCTTGACGCGTGCCTTTCTCGGCCCCCACATTCGCCGTTCCCTGAATACCTCCATCTCAAGCAAACACAACACATCCAGCAACCGATCGACCGTCATCGACTCACGGACGTATCCATCATAGATCGCCACGAATTGCAGCACTCGCCAAAGATCATCGTACAGATTGCGCACCGCTTGCTGGCGTTCCAGCGCCAGCTGCCGTTCGTAATCGGACGTTTCAGATTCCGAGTGGACGATCCGGTCGATGGTATTGAACAGAATCCGTATGCGATCTAGCAGCACTCGCCCCTTGGGCGGTGTCACTTCGAGCTGCTGCTCCAAGCGTGAGACAATACACTCCTTCATCTTCTGGATGCGGTCGTCCATGCTGCTGGCAGCGTCTGGCGTGACGTCATGCATCTGCTCGTTTGCAGCGAGCACGGCTTCGCCGACGCGGCGCAACCGCTCGTATCGGGGAAGCTGCTCCAGACCCTCTGAGGCGAACAGCTTCGATTCAAGCCGTGCGAGCGAGGCATCGATCTCGTCGTGCATGTCCACGAGATAGATGTACTTGATAGCGATCGGGATGCAGAAAAGGTGAGGATCTTCCTCGCCCTTGGCCGCATCCTCGTAAGACTTGAAGGCAAGCTGGACCACGCCCTGCTGAAATGGGATAACCGTACTGTTCTGCCAGACGGTTTGACCTTCGGGGAAAATGACCAGCCACCGCCTTCCTGAGGCAAGAAGTTGTCTCGTCATCTGAAACGACGGCCTGTCCGCGGTACCCCGAATGATCGAGTACGCTCCAAGCCGCTGCATGATCCAACCGGTGACTGGAGATTGCTCGAACGCTTCCATGGCGGCCATGTAGTTGTAGTCGTCACCCAGGAGCTTCGACAGATACATGATGATGTGAGGTTCGAAGCCTCCGGAGTGAGTTGGCGTCAGCAGACACCGTTTGCCTTTGAGTTCTCTCAGTTTCTCCAGGTCGTCTTGACCAATGTCGATTTCGGTAACTTTGAGCTTCCGTCGGATCGTTCGCCGTAGCCTCATTTTCATTAGTGCAATCACCAGGCGGTTGCGCTTCGGCGGGCGAAATGTGAGGGGTTTCGGCCGGGCACGGGGGTCGGATTCCACGAGTCTCGCCGGGTCCATAGCTTGCAGCCTTTCTGATCTGACGCGACCGATCGTTCATCAGAGTACCCAAGTTAAGGCAGCGTTCACGAACTGGCTAGATGGTTCCATGTACAAACTCGAAGGAAAGTCGTCTCACGATCCGAATCAAGCCCGAATTAGCCGGGCGCCGCGCTCGCTTGGCCACGGCGGTGGCTTGATGGGCGTCAATCCGAGCGTTGGCCAAGGAAAAACCAGCGATCTTAACCAGAACCATCACGAGCCGAAGCAAGGCGACGAGCCGTGTGATGCGTTTCTGGAGGGCAAGAACATCTTGCTGCAGTTACAGAATACTCATGTCGGCGACGTCGATGGTCACCACCTCGGCCATCGTGGCCTTTACCCATCCGGGTGCAGTGGAAGGTGGCACGCCACGCTTGAGTGCCACCTCGATATCGCCAGTAGCTCGAACGAGTTCCCGAAGTCGATGGTCATATTTGCGTTGAATTCGCGTCGTGGTAGCCATGCTCTGATGATGGCTTTCCCCAGTGGATCCCAGTAGAATGACGAAAACTCGCGCGAAAGAGTGCAGAATATTGTGACAGACAGCACCGTTGACCTTCAGGACTAAGTGAGTAATGTGAGCCGGCGTTCACGGTTGCGACGGCTCGACATTCTGTTCAGTTGGGCTTGAGCGGCGTCTGTTCCCCCTCCACCGAAATGTCGGCGGCTGACCTGAGACTTCAACGCAGTTGCGGAGATCCCATTACCTGGAACCACTGCGGTAGTTCAGTTACAGTACTGGATTAAGGAGTCCGCCACGGCCGTTACCGTTTTCCATGTACGATCGGCCCTCCGAACCGCGTGCAGGACGCTGCGTACGCACCAAACACGAGGAGGAAGTTCATGACGTTCTCTATGAATCGGCGCGGTT
Organism: uncultured Pirellulaceae bacterium; assembly: GCA_964617665.1. Lineage (GTDB taxonomy): Bacteria > Planctomycetota > Planctomycetia > Pirellulales > Pirellulaceae > JADHUC01. The sequence goes on along the minus strand of CAZUAH010000803.1, from coordinate 1,678 downwards.
TTTTGGGAACCACCGGCAGTCTGCTTCTCGCCGGTGGCATCGCGGCGCGTCCGCTCGAGGCCTCGGAAAAAGGAGGATGGCCGAAACTGCCGCCCGTGAGAGTGTATGTCGTGTACTTGGGAACCGGCGGAGCCTGGCCAAGACCAGATTTTGACGCCGCGCGGGAAATCGAGGAAAGGTTCTCGCCATACTTGGATCAGGTTAAAAAGACCTTGGGCGACGTGGAATTCGTCGGCGGCGATCTGATTGCCAACCAAACTCTGGTGGCAGCCGATCTGCTGCCCAAAATAGACGAGTCCGGGGCGGACGCGATCCTGGTAATTCACCTGTCCTTCGGCAACTCGGAACCCTTCGAAGTCCTGGCGCGGACTGGCAAGCCGGTCGCCGTCTACTCCCAGCCTTTTAGCGGTCACGATTGGATGTACGTGCCGCGACTGCAGAAGAAGGGCGTGCCCGTGATCCTCGCGCCGTCGCGCGATCTGGCGGAGATCGACCGTATCGTCGCCCTGCTGCGTGTCCCGGCCCGTATGGCCCAATCGAAAATCGTGCTGGTGGGGAACCCTGGATGCGCAGCGGGAACTGAGGCCGCATGTGATTTCGACTTGGTGAAACAGAAACTGGGCACCGAGGTGATCCAAGTTACGCCGGCCGAATTCGTCCAACTCCACGCAACCATTGATACCTCGGCCGCCGAACAGGAGGCGCAATCGCGTTGGATCTCCCAGGCCAAGGAGGTCATGGAACCGACCACCGAAGAGATCGTCAAGTCATGTAAGACGTACTTGGCTATGAAACAACTCATGCTCAAACACGGAGCACGGGCAATTACGGTCAAATGCCTAGGTGGCATCCCCATTCAGAAGCTCGGCTATCCGTGCCTTGGCTTCAGCCGCCTCTTGGACGAAGGCGTTGTCGGTGCCTGTGAAGCCGATATGGATTCAACGCTGACGATGTTGATGTTTCTCTATGCCTTTGGCCTCCCTGGCTTCATCACGGACCCATTGATAGATACATCAAAGAACGCTGTGATCCACGCACACTGTGTGGCTCCCACGAAGATGAACGGCCCGGCGTCCGAACGTCTACCCTTCTCGATTCGCAGCCATCGCGACGACAACCGCGGAGCGTCATTGGAGGTCTTCATGAACCGCGATATCGGTCAGCCGGTGACCTGGGCAAAGATGGCGAATCTGGACACGATCCTGTTCACCACAGGGACGATCGTCGAAGTCTGCGATTTCGACGACCGCGGCTGCCGCACACAAGTGGTAACCGAAGTAGAGAACGCTCGTGAAGTCTTCGACAAGTGGGGCGCCGGCGTCTTGTCAGACGACATGATGACTCTGTTGCATCGAGTCTTGTTCTATGGCGATCACGCAGACAACGTCCGCGACTTGGCGCATCTGATGGGCCTCAAGGTCGTGGAGGAAGGCAAAGAGATGACGACAACCGTGTGACAGCGATCTGCCCCTGTTGCCTCATCTCTATCTGCCTGCCGTACTTTCGTTCCACTCGTCGGGGAGTAGGCCAAGCAGCGCGGGCACATAGATGTGCCCATCGTGTCGCTGATGGCGGAGCTCTCTGTCACGACATTCTGGAGTTTTCTGCGCGAGTTCTCGTGCTTTTCCGGCGGCCCAGATTCTCTTCACGATTGGGGATCATTTTGAGGGACTCCACA
>CAZUAH010000802.1:0-5391 GCA_964617665.1 uncultured Pirellulaceae bacterium | reverse complement strand
GTTCTTGAGCGACCAGTCGCAGTGCGCTGGCGGCATCGGCATCGTGCAGGTCGCTAAGCACCATCAGCGCACTGCGACGACCGAGCGTAGGCAGCAGTTCGCGCGTGCGTTGCCCCAGCAACGTTCCTTCCAGGAAACCGTGACGCCGCAAACGGTGGGCCCATTGCATGACATCGTTGCGGGCCAAGGTAGGCGAGATGTGCATGTCGCGTTCCCCGCACGCGATCAGCCCGACGGGCGTCAGCCGTGATTGGGCGGCCAGTGCCACACTGGCGGCGATCCGTACGGCCCAGGCGTATTTGCTGAACGGTCGCGAACTGACGCACATCGACGCCGACGTGTCCAGCAGGATGTAAAGCGGGATTTGCCGCGGTTCCTGGTACTCCTTGACGAAGTACTTGCCGGTCCGCGCCGATACCTTCCAGTCGATCAACTTTACGCTGTCGCCGGGCAGGTAGGCACGCGATTGCGAGTATTCCAGCCCCGAACCATGATAGATCGAATCGTCTGGACCGAAGCCCAGACTGTCAGCCAGTTGCTTCACAGCCAATTCAAACTGCCGTGAATCGACCGGATCGTGTTCTAGCTCGACGGTTCGTCGCATGGATCGCTCTGAAACTTAACAAGGGGCGGGCTTACGCCAAATCTGATAGCACCGACTCCAATATCTCGCGGCCCGTGTGACCTTCGGCCGCGGCTTCGTACGTTAATCGTATACGGTGCAGGACCACATCTTCAGCCAACTCGAAGAGATCCTCCGGTACCACGTAGTCGCGGCCGTGAATGAACGCTCGGGCACGCGACGCCGTTGCCAACGCCATGCACGCTCGTGGGCTACATCCGAAGTCCAATAGCTTGGATTCACGTGTGCGTCGCGAGAGTTCCACGCTGTGTTTGGCGAAAACGTCGCTCACGTGGACTTGTTGGACGATTTCCATGGCTCGCACCAGGTCCTGGATGGTCGCGCAGGGTTCGGCCTGGATCATGTCGAAAGCGGTCTTGGGCACGGCCCCGCCGCCTTCGTCCTTCTTCAGGCCCATGGCCAATTGACGCTGCAGAATGTCCTGCTCTTCTTCGACGGTGGGGTAGTCAAGTCGGTGATAGAGCATGAATCGGTCGAGCTGGGCTTCGGGCAGTTCAAACGTCCCGGACTGCTCCACGGGGTTCTGTGTGGCGATTACCAGGAACGGCACTGGGAGCTTGAACGTCTCGCCTCCGATCGTGGCCTTCCGCTCCTGCATGGCCTCCAACATCGCGCTCTGAGCTTTGGGTGCAGCGCGGTTGATTTCGTCTGCCAGCAGCAGGTTGGTGAAGACCGGACCTTTGTGGACTCGGAAATCGCCTGTCTTCTGATCGAGGATTTCCGAGCCGATGATGTCCGACGGCAACATGTCGATGGTGAATTGAATCCGCGCAAACTGCAAATCAATGGCTTTGGCCACGGCATTCACGAGCAGCGTCTTTGCCAGTCCAGGGACGCCTTGCAGCATGAGGTGACCGCCGGTGAACAGTGCGATCAGGATGCGCTCGACCACAACATCCTGACCGACCACGACCTCAGCCACCCGGCGACGGACCTCGTCTACAAAGCGGTTGGCTCGATCAGCGGATTCGGATGCGGGACGGGGTTTGCCACCGTCAGTTTCAGTCTTGTCAACAAGTTGCATCGAATATCCTCTTCCTCAAAAGGCTGATTGTTCAATGAAGGAAACTCGGTTCAACAGGCGATTCGTAGCCACTTCTTGGCCACCTGACGCAATTCGTCGTTGGACAACTCGCTGCCGTTGCTGCCGAAACAAGTTGCCTGGATTCGTTTGATCTCTTGCTGCATTTCGGAGCGGTGTTTGGTCGAGAGGCGGACGAGTTCACTGCCCGCCAGAGCTCTGAGTAGCTGCACGACCACAAAGCCGTCGATCTGCTGTGGCATGTGAAACACGTCACGAGCACGTAGCGGCCGCTGTCGGGGCCCGCGGATCACCCGCACGGCCACCACGAGGATGATCAACAGCAGAAACGCTATTCCGCCAGCTAGGGCGTAGGGGACCCACGGTTCGTCCAAATCGACCTCGGCGATGGGCTTGGCCAGCACAGGCCCCTCGCCCACCGTGGTCACAGGTTCGTCCAAATCGACCAAGTCCATATCCACAAACGTTTGGTATTTGACCGCTGCATCGCTGACCTTCGATGTCGGTAGTTTCAAATCCATTCGATGCGGCTCTTTCACCAACGTTGCGGCGTCCAATGCAATCGTCCATTCTCGCTCGGACACGACATGGACTGTGTCACCCCAGCTATTCAGTTGGCGAACCAGCGTTCCTTCGTGAGGATCAATCCGGGCGATCGACAATTGTTGACCGAACGAATCCATATCGAGCAATTCTTCGATCTCCGGAACAAGGCCGCACGCAGCGGCTTTCACTTCAAGCAGCACCTCCTCGGTGCTTGCCAGGTTCCGCGTATCTAGCGTCTGAGTTATGTCGACCTGATGAAACGGTCGTGGCGGCGTCTGTTCGTCGGTCACCTTGATCATCGTCTCGGCAGATTCCGCCGAAATGGTGACCGGCCCGGTCATGTCCAGGAACTTGAGGTTCATCTGGATCCGCGGAATCTTATCGACGCTGCAGTCCTTGGCCTTGGCGTGAATGTAGGCCAACACCGTCTCCTCCCACGCGGGTCGTTCGGTTGGCCGCGGGGCGACGTCCTTGGGACTGCACACGACGGCTTCGATGTCGAAGAACAACCCAAGAGCCTCGCGAATGTTCAATTCCAGTTCGTCTCGCTGGCCCTGAGCCTCGATCATTCTGTAGGTGGTGACGAGTGATTGGGGACGTGACGATGGTCTAGTATCGCGGGGGAATTCGTTCGTCAGGTATTCCCCAAAATTCGCCATGCGGCCCATCGCTTCGGTATGGTGAACGCTCAGGATGATGCCGAATTGGTGGTCGCGATGGATCGTGTTCGGGCCGTCCACTCGCGTTTCCAGACGGATCTCGTCCAACAACTCGTCGTAGTAGTTCACCTTGTCGTTGGCCTGGAACGAAAACGGGCTGCTCTTGGTGATGACCAGCGAGCCAGCCAGATATTTGTATTTGAGTTCTTCGTGCAGCGGATTTTCAGTGTCCTCCAACCGTGAGTTGACGTGCCTGGCAAGCATGTCGACGTGTGCCTTACTCGCGCCGTTCGGTAGACTTCGGAGCATTTCGTGAATGCGGTTCAACGCCCGGCGGTCCAGGGGCTTGGAGAGGTTGACGCTGCCGTTCGTAGTAATGCCGAGCAGGCTGTGAAACCAATTCAAGTAGGCTCGGATCGAATACTGGCTTCGGCTGAAATCGGGAACTTGTTTGGCGTAGACTTCAGCACCGCGGGTGAAATACTGTTCGGCCAGGCTGTTCTTTTCGCGGAACGCCTCCATGCGGTTCGTGGCGTTGTCGCTCACCAGTTGCTGGTAGTATTCGAAGTCGCCCCAGTCGCTCAGCAACGAGCCGGCCAGCGTCAATGTGCTCCAGGCATCCGGTTGCTTCTCGCTGCGCTCGTCGATCATGTCGATGGCCGTTTGATATCCCGTACGAACCATGTCCAGCGTTTCTTGCTGGCTGCGGCCCGTGCCCGACGCTTCTTGGATCTCCATCTTTCGCCAGCGCGACGAGAGACCTTCGGTCATCATCGTGATCATGCGAGAGAAGATGTCGTCGTCCATCTGGTTGATCGGGCCGAACACTTTCTCAATGTGAGTCCGTCGATAGACATCTGCGTGGCTGTAGCAGACGTTGAACGCTTCGACGATCAGTTCGCCGTTGCGCGGATGGATCTTCTTGCTGCGGAAAATGTCCATCATCGCTGCCAGGCTGGCGACGTTCTTTTCCATCATGATGGGCGTCACCATGATTCGGGCGTCGCCGGGTAGACTGTGCTTCCTGCGAATCGCTTCGGGGATTTGGGGATCGTGGCGATGTGCCCAGGCCTTCAAGTACTCCTCGGCAAGCGAAATGCCGGCGTCCGGATTGCGAGCGGCGATCCGGACGATCAATTCCGTTGCTTCTTCGTACTGATCGCTCACCAGCACGGCCTTCGACATGCACACGTCGATGCGTTCGCGGAGACTTGCCGACAACGCATCTGCCCAGACGCCGTCCGGCGCCGCATCCAATAGATCGCCTGGCGCCACGTGAGGTTTCGGCCTGGAGACTTGGCGGTAGCTGGGATGTTGTTGGAACGTGTGTTCCGCCTCCTGGATCCACCAACCAGCCATACCCGTTGTCAGGTGGTTCCACGGGGCCTTGGATAGATCGTTGCCCTCGGCAGCGACGGCCAGGATGCATTTCTGTGATCTCAGATTATTGGTCCGCCTGGCGGTGTCGGAGTCGCTTATCTTGCCGTGTGCCCGTTTTCCCAATGCGGTGGCCAAACGCAAGGCTGCATCAGCGTTCTTTCCAACCAAGCTACGTATCCATGGTTCCAACGAAGTAACAGGGGCCTTACCCAGAAGGTCGCTCAACTGATCTGCAGCCTGCTGTTTCCGGCCATGGTCGGCCTGTGCGTCGTTCAAGGTCTTGGCGTGCTGTTCCCACAGGTCGGCGATCCGCGTCTGTTGGAATCTCTCCAGTTCCTCTTGGGAGCCCAGGAAGTTGATGATTTCGTCGCGAATTGCCTTATCTTCAATCTCGCTAGCCGCGAGCATGTCCGGCAGATACTGGCGAGCCAGATCGTCGAAGTCGGCGTGCATAAGGACACGGCCCGTGTTCAACCGCTTTTCGCCCTTACCGCCCAAATGGCGCGTGCCCTTCTTCAGTGCTTGCTTCAGCCACACTTCTTGCTCTTTGGCTACGGCTACGCGGAGAATCAGGCCGAGTTTGCGGATACGGTCGGAGTTCAATTCGCTGGGACAGGTGTCGGCAAACCCGATGAAGTCGTCCAATGTGAAGACCGGCACATTTCGGCCGGCCAGATCTTCCAGCATCCTGTTGAAGATCGTATCGGCCAATGCATCGGGCAGCTTATCCAGCGTTTGTTGGATGTCATCCCAACGGCCTTCGTAGAACGCTCGAACGAACTCGTCGTGAGGCTTGATCTGGCTTTGGTCCATCTGCGTGTACCGGAAGACGTTCTCGTAGAGCGACGACGCATGCCGGTAGAAGCGTTGACCTCGCAGGCGATCGTACTGCTTTGCGAACTCTGCAGCATCTGTCTCTGGCTGGTCCGCCGCGCGGGCGGGACACGTGAACACTCCAGGCAATGTGGCAACAAGCGAAATGATGAGGAGTAGTATCTTTGTCATCGAAAATGTCCTAACACGGCTGTGTCGCGATTCAAGACCCGTTTAACCCGAAGCCGGGGGCGCTGGCGGGGGCGGGGGGGGCCGGGCCCACGGGGGGCCCCCCCAAACCACCCGCC
>CAZUAH010000801.1:0-5406 GCA_964617665.1 uncultured Pirellulaceae bacterium | reverse complement strand
CAAAACCCGAACGATCGGAATATTTACGCTATAGCAACTTTGGTGCACCCGAGTCGACCCCCTGCCAGCTCGCCTGGCAGGAGCCGATGTTTGGCCAGCTAGCACGGCCACCTCATACACCACTTACCTTCCCATCCCATCTTCACCGCCTGGATGGGATGGGGAGGTGATTTGCGCGCTGCGTTTCGTAGCCTGCCAAACTGGTTCACCCGTCGGACAAGCCGACAGGGGTCGAAGTCAAACAGTCGAAGTAGAAAATCGGATGGGTAGTGTTTGACAGTCCCCTCGATGGCTCGGTGCCCGTTTGTCGTCCAGGAAAAACAAGCCGAGAACAGCAAGCTGGAAAGATGGAGGGCTCGGGGGGGCTTGCGATAAAAAAATAGCCGAGGAAGTGTTGAATATATATATTGAGTTGGTAGAATGTGCGGTGGATTTTATTCCGCGGGGAGGATTTGGTGACAGCGACAAACTATGGAGAAACCACCATGAAACCCAAATTGGCCATTTCTGTTGGCGCAATTGCTCTGCTGGCATTAATCGGTGTGACAATTGCTGACATGCAAACAGCCGGAGAATCCGATGGCACTCGTTCTGGGGGGGTGTCTTCTAGCCAACCGACTGAATCTACCGTCCTGACCCGTACGTCGGACGTTCCCAAATCCACCGTCGAGTCCACTGTTCGGCCAAGTCGGAGCGATGCTGATGTGCGACGCGCCCGAGGGTTGTACATACGGCCAGACGGAACGCTAGTTGGGCGAGTCAACTCCATCGACCGCAGCACAATGACATTACTACCGGTTCCCAACGCTTTGGTCAGCTTCGTTCAAGACCGTAAAGTGATTGGCCAAGCAGTCACGAACACCCGGGGGATGTTTGCCATCAAGGGGCTGACTCCGTGGGGCGTGTATTCGGTGATTGTCGCGTCAAAGGACTACGTGGCCACCCTTGCGACAGTGGCCCGCCCGTACGATCACGACCAAAGCGAGCCGGAAGAAGGCGTCAGTTCGAAGCAGGGATGGGTAAACGAGATTCAATTCGTGGCGTTTCTGCCGGCAGAGGAGGCCGCCGCTGATGCAGACGCCTCGGCCGATAGTGACCCTGCGATGGGCGACGACGCTGGCGAGGAACCGCCTGCCGATGACGAAGACGATGGCGCGGCAGACGACTATACGGACTACGAGTTCAACGTGATTCAAACCATTCCACGCGAAGATTTCATTATGGCCCTGCGCGAGGGCCTGTACGGATTCGACGTCTCCAGTTTGCCGCCACCAACCTCCGCAGGAGGCGCAGGTGCGGGAGGAGCCGGGGGCGGGGGCGTTGGCGATGTTGTCGGCCCCGCTGTGATCGGAGCCGCCATCGGAGCCGGTGTCGGCGCGGCAATCGGAGCCAGCGAATCCGACGGCGACCGAGCCAGCCCGTTCAGACCGTAAAGGACATCACGAGAACGACGATCCAACTATGCGTACCAACGAATCGAGGACCGTGTTCCCACAGATTTGAATATTCCATGGACAGCACTGTTTGGTAGACAACGCTGAGATATTGGAGTCTGGTCATGAAGCGTATGCTCTTGCTTATTTGTGTGGTCGCCCTCTCCGTCCCTTCCGCAGCCCACGCAGGGTTTGTGGGTACGATGACCGGTGCATCGGCGTTTTCCGGTAGTCGCGACGGTTTTGTCAACTTCGCGGTCTATACAAATGACGGCGGAACGGGCAACTGGATCACCGATTTGGGTCTTGGAGGAGTTGTGACGAATATTCCGGGCATTGTCGTCCCTCCCTTTATTCCTGGTAATCCAGCGTCCACAGGACTTGAGAAGAATGTGTTCTTCTACCAGATCGCACGAACTGACAGCGCCGACACTGATCCGATAACGACCATGACGGCTCCTCTGGGCGACGATGCATGGACGACCATGGGTTTCCTGAGCGGAACCGTCTTCACCGATGCTGGCGGCTCCGTTGTCGGAAGTGATACCAGCGGAAACAACTCGCTTGATTCTGGAGGCATTACGGGGTTTGCAGCATCCGGTGCAGCAGTTGATCCAGTAACCACGCTGGGAACCTTGGACAATGGAGGTGGAGGGGGTGACTTCTTCTTCACCGCCCCAGCTTTGGTCGGTGGTGATCACTCATCTGTCACGTTTTTTACCTCAGACTCCGATCCGCTCTTGGTTGCTTCCGCCTTGTTTGTAAACGATCCTCTTCTGCCCGCAATATTCCGGCCCGGCTCTGTTACCGGTGGACTAGCCGTGACACTGCCTACGTCGAATCCTGAACCTGGTTCACTCATCCTGCTCGGCTTGGGCATGATGGGCGGTGGAGCCGGTGTCCTCTGGAAGCGGCGGAAGAAGAAAACCGCTCCGGAAAGCGTGTGACACGCTGATACCGGATTCGACCGTTGCGTCCTTTCACCCCACTTCGACACGAAGCGGGGTGTTTTCCCGCGCAATGGTTGGAGGTCCACATCGTAGTCGGCGATGCGGTGGGTAGCACCAACAGTCATCCCTAATCGCTATCGCCAGACCTCGTCCATCTATCCTGCTTTGCGTACCGATTTGTAGGCCGGACCAAGCAAACTGTGCAACTTCCGGAGTTTCGGCCTCGTCAGTTGACGGTACAGGTATCAGAGTGGCCAAGTCAGTTTGCGCCGTTCCGGCAAACATTCGGTCTCCGTCCGGCCTAGCCCGGATTATTCGTGAGCCGATTGGCGATAGCCACGGTTTCTGCCGTTTCCGAAGAAACCGGACGCTATCGCGTGCCGGCTCATTTGCGCGGTGTTTTGGGCAACATGACTGCAACTCATTGCAGACTGTGATGTTGCGTCAATCGCGGCCAGACTCATGAATAATCCGGGCTAGGCCGTGCGCAATCGAGGCTGCCCCAAGCCGAACGGGTTGCATGCGACCTCGTCGGCCCTAGGCCGCACACGGCAGCCCAGCGTGTTCTCTCAGGGGAATCCGCACAACACGCACTCGCTTCATCTGAACATCAACACCCTTGCCCGATGACCATTGACTGACTTGAACGCGTAGGTAGACTATTGACTGACTTGAACGCGTAGGTAGACTGGACTAACCAGGATATCGAAGGGGGCTACGCAGGAATCCACGGATGCCCAGCCCACAAAGGATAGGTCGAGTTCACTATTCAAGGTGACGCGCGTCACCCAAGGGAACGGAGTCCGCGCCCACAGCAAGGTGATTGCTGGAATTTCGTGACATTTCAGCCAAGTGGTAGACGGATTCGCAAGAATTCGGAATCGACCCAGTTTGCCGCCGAATTGCCCGAGTTTTTGCGAATCCGGCTACAAAAAGACCGCTCCGCCAGACGGCTGAATTCTCTCAACTCTTCTGGCTCTTCCCACCCGACTCTCCGAACTCCGTGATTCTCAGGACTTCTGGATTCGGCCGCCCACGTTGGCGCGTGCGATGGGTCAGCGTCTGCACCACGTCTACAGATCGATCCGGTTCCGTGAATTGCTTTCTCGGCGTCCCTCCTGCACAGATCATCGAGGTAGAACTATGTCAAATGTCGCTGTGATTGGCTTTGGATATTGGGGTAAGAACCTCATTCGCAACTTCTCCAGTCTTGGGGTCCTGCGCGCTGTTTGCGATTCCGATGCAAGTCGCGCTGATGTTGTGCACCGTGAATACCCGGGCACAGAATTCTCCCTCAGCGCGGATGATGTACTGACTGATCCCGACATCGACGCGGTTGCCATCGCAGCACCAGCCGTCGCCCACTACGCGTTGGCAAAGGTAGCTCTGGAGGCCGACAAGGACGTATTCGTCGAGAAACCGCTTGCGCTGGAAGTGCGCGAAGCGGAGGAGTTGGTCGAGATGGCCGCAGCGCGCGGCCGCATCCTCATGGTGGGACACATCCTGCAATACCACCCGGCGATCATAAGACTCAAAGAGCTGATCCAGAACGGTGACCTCGGCCGCATCGAATACCTGTACTCGAATCGTCTGAACATTGGGAAGTTCCGTACCGAGGAGAATATTCTGTGGAGTTTCGCGCCGCACGATGTGTCGGTCATGTTGGGTTTGTTGGATGAAGAACCGTGCGAGATATCTTGCAATGGTGGCGATTATCTGAGCGACAACGTGGCGGATGTGACGATGAGCCAATTCGCGTTTCCCAGTGGCGTACGGGCACACATTTTTGTCAGTTGGCTGCACCCCTTCAAAGAACAGCGACTGGTCGTCGTGGGTTCGGATAAAATGGCCGTTATGGACGACACCGCGGACGACAAACTGGTTCTGTATCCGCACCGGGTGGAATGGATCAACCGTGTGCCCACGGCGGTGAAGGCCGAGGCCGAAAAGGTTCCCCTGGAAGTCGGCGAACCGCTACGAGCTGAGTGCCAGCACTTCCTTGCCTGCATCGACTCGCGCGAACAGCCGCTCACCGACGGCCGCGAAGGTCTCCGTGTCCTGAAGGTGTTGGATGCCTGTCAAAAGGCTCTCTACCCCTCCGCCCCCCAACACCCAGCTCCGTCTTCTTCCCCTGACACCTGTCACCTGAAACCTGACACCCATTTTTCCCATCCAACCGCCTGCATCGACGAAGGATGTGAAATCGGGGCGGCCACGAAGATCTGGCACTTCACGCACGTGATGAAGGGAGCGGTCATCGGCCAGCGCTGCAACATCGGTCAAAACTGCTGCATCTCGCCCGCAGTCGTGATGGGGGACAACGTCAAAGTACAGAACAACGTGTCCATCTACGGCGGGGCAAAAATCGAGGATGATGTCTTCCTCGGCCCCTCGTGCGTGCTGACCAACGTCTCCAACCCCCGTTCCCAGATCAATCGTCACTCGCTGTACGAGAAGACCGTCATTCGTCGCGGGGCGAGCATCGGTGCCAACGCCACCATCGTCTGCGGCGTCGAAATCGGGCGCTACGCCTTCGTCGCCGCGGGGGCAGTAGTGACCAAAAACGTGCCGGATTACGGCTTGGTCATGGGGGCTCCGGCATGCCAAGTCGGATGGATGAGCCGTCACGGGCACCGTCTAGAGGAACCGGGCGCCGATGGTGTGATGACGTGCCCGGAAAGTGGCTACCGGTACAAGCTGAACGAGCCAAACGTGCTTCGATGTCTCGACATTGGCGAAGACGATCCGCTGCCCGATGACAAAGCCGTTGGCGAGCGTCCGTACCGTGACTTCAAGACGGCCAACGCAAAGGAAGCGGCGAGCCGAGAGCGGAGAGCGGAGAGTTCCAAACTCTAGCCTCCATATTTTGTCCTCTTAGTTCCACGCTCATTTAGGCCACTGACCAGGCGCAAATGACCAATGACTTCTGACGACTTCTTCCCTACGACACGAAATACCTAACGCCTAATTCGACTGTTTGAGTTGGTATTGGCCCCCTGCCAGCTCGTCTGGCAGGAGCCGAT
>CAZUAH010000800.1:0-5418 GCA_964617665.1 uncultured Pirellulaceae bacterium | reverse complement strand
TAAACGCTTGTCGAATAGGAAAGTCCTTGTCTGGATCGTCGCGTTTGCCCGATTCATCAGGACGTCGCCAACGGCCGTTTGAATGAACCATGTTTCTCCCTCCCGAAAAACGAACCTTCACGTCCGTAGTCTTCACCGACCGGTTGGGGCCGATGCTGTTGTTGGTGCAGCCGCGTGAGCCCGACAATGGCAATCTTTGTCGCATCAAGCGGTTGCGGTAGTTGACTGCTCTGATTTTGGCGTGAATCCATGAAAAATCCCCGCCCTGGCTCTCGATGCGTTGGCGTCGAGTGAGTAGGACGAGGACATGCAAAATCGTATCAGCATTCTAACCGAGAACTTGGCGTTTTTGTCGTAGCCATCGGGGAATTCTCCTCGTTTCGTCCGGATTGGCATCAGGACGACTGCGTCCGTCCGCTTGTTCGTCAGTATCAGCTCACGCTGGATGCCGTCTTGCGCGATCATCCCGGTCTGGCAAGCTGTGCCGTCCACTGCCGCCACTGTGGAATTCGCTTCCAGACGCATCCACGGAATGCGAATCGGATCGATCTTTGCTGCCCGTTCGGTTGCCGTGAGCACCATCGTCGCCAACAGGCGAACGAGCGGAGCAAGAAGCACTATCGAACGGACCGAGGACGCAGGAATAAAGAGCGCCTCAACGAGAATCGCAGTGCGGTAGCCAACGGCGCCGAACATGCGGCGTCGCCAGATGCCGCCCCGCCGGACACGGCGCCCGCCGCCGCCGACACCTCATCTTCTGATGCGCCCTCGGCGGTGGAGCCAGCATCACAACCGAGGGCGCATCTCACGCATCAACCAACGCACGTTGTTTCCGGGGAAGCACCCGGCGAGGCCGTGCAGTTGACGCTGGAGGGCTTCACGCTTGAGGAAGTCACCTTGGTGAACTCTTCCATGCTGCCGTATCTGGCGATGGTCGCGAGCGTGATCGAAGGCCGCACGATCAGTCGCGATGATCTCCTCGACACACTGCGAAAAAGTATGAGACAACGCAGCTTCGACAGGCTGCCGCGGCGGGAGTATGTTCTTCGCTTTCTGGACCAACAACCTCCCTGATGGTGCGACCGATGAGCGAAACGGTGGAACGAAGCAGCCTGGATCTCCGCTACGAGGGTTACCGATTGCGGAACGACGCTGCCGAGGCGCGCTTGCTGGCTTCGATTGTCGAACGCGGCATCGAAGAGCCGCTGGGAGGTGTCGATACGGCGCAAGGCCGCTTGTTGCTGGATGGCTTCCGGCGAAATCGGTGTGCCGCGAAGCTGGGCATCGAATGCGTCCCGTATGTCTCGTGGGGTGAAGACGAAACGCAGGGTATCGCCAACTTGCTGAGCGCCCGTCGGCAGAGGACGCTCAGTATTCTCGAGCAGGCCCGATTCGTGGACGAGTTATTGAGCACGCATGAACTGACGATGGCCGACGTGGCCGAAATGCTCTCGCGCAGCAAGGCGTGGGTCAGTACGCGTCACAATCTGCTCACAGAGATGAGCCCCGTGATCCAACAGATTTTGTTTCGGGGCGCGTTTCCCGTCTACTCGTACATGGTCACCTTGCGGCCGTTTATGCGCATGAACAGCGTCGACCAAAAGAAAATCGAAAGCTTCGTGCAGGCGGTCGCCGGGACGAAGCTCAGCGTCCGCGAGATCGAGTTCTTGGCCCATGGATACTTCCGCGGCCCCCCCTCGCTGCGTCAAGCCATCGACCAGGGCAACTGGAAATGGACGCTGGAGCAGATGCAGGCGGTTGGGGAGGACCCCGAGGGCCTGAGCGAATTCGAGCGCCGTCTGCTTCGCGATATCGAGCGACTGCTCCAGGCGATGCAAAACGTGATGACGGGGTGTGACAGTCCGCGTCTGCAGTCGCGGGGCTTTTACGCCCAAACCAATCTGTTACTCGCCAGCCTGCTCGGCCGGCGGGAATCGTTCTTCAAAAAGATGGAGGAGTTTTATGATCGGACCGGACGTGCGGAATGCCATTTATCAGTTACATCAAGCCGGGATGTCGCTGCGGGAGATCAGCCGCCGGCTGCATGTCAGCCGCAGTGCCGTGCGGAGGATTGTCAAGCAACAGGGAAAGTTCGCTCGCCAGGAGCGAAGCGACAAGAAGCAGATCGACGCTGAGCTGCTGGAGCGACTGTATCGCGAGTGTGACGGCTGGATGCAGCGGATTCACGAGAAGCTCGTTGAGGAGGAGGGCGTCCAGGTTGGGTACTCGACGTTGACGCGGATGTTGCGCGAGCTGGGGTTGGGCCGCAGTGAACGGGCGCGTTGTGACCGCGTGGCTGACGAGCCGGGCGCCGAGATGCAGCATGACACGACGATCTACCAGGTGAAGCTGGCCGGGAAACGAACCAGGCTGATCGCCAGCCTGATCTATCTGCGTTACTCGAAGCGGCGGTACTTGAAGTTCTATCGCGTCTTCAACCGTTTCGTAATGAAGTGCTTCTTGCACGAGGCCTTGATGTTCTGGGGCTACGCGGCCACCCAATGCATCATCGACAACACGAACCTGGCTCGGCTGCGCGGCGCGGGGGGTCGCGCCGTGATCGTGCCGGAGATGGTCTCGTTCGCAAGGCAGTATGGCTTTGAATTTATCTGCCACGCCATCAATCATCCGAATCGAAAAGCGGGCAACGAACGCAGCTTCTGGAGTGTGGAAACGAGCTTCCTTCCCGGCCGCACGTTTCCCAGTCTGGAAGACCTGAACGAACAAGCACGCCGGTGGGCGACCGAGCGGATGGAGCATCGCGTGCAGACCAAGGCGCGTGTGATTCCAGCCCGGCTGTTCGAGCACGAGCGGCTTTACCTGAACCGGCTGCCGGAGCATCTTCCGGCGCCGTACCGAACACACCAACGCGTCACTGATCAATATGGTTATGTGGCTTTCGGTGCGAACTACTACTGGGTTCCGGGGACGCGCCGCGATGACGTGAAGGTGCTCGAGTACGCAGACCGCTTGAAGATCTTCCGGAACTGCGAGTGCCTGGCCGAGTATCCGCTGCCGCCCGACGGCACGCGTCTGCAATACACCAGTCCTCCGGGTGAGCCGAAACCTCGGCATCGGCGCAACAACCGCCACCGTGACGCCAAAATGGAAGAGCAGCGTCTTCGCGCGTTGGGAGACGAGGTGTCGGCTTATCTCGACTTCGCGCTCTCGGCTCCCGGCGTCCAGCGGCACCGGTTCACCCGCGAGCTGTTCGCGCTCAGCCGCAAGCTGACCAGCGAGGTGTTCCGCAAAACGGCCCACCGGGCCCACCGCTATCGTATCGTCGAATTGGCCACGCTCCGGCGGATCGCCTGGCTCTGCCTGAGCCAGGAAGAAAACGTGCTTCCCGAACCGGAGGTGGATGAAGACTTCCGCCAGCGTCCCGCTTACCAGGAAGGCTATCTGACCGACCCGCCCGATCTCTCCGTGTACGACCAGTTGAGTGAAGAGAAGCAAGAGGAGGACGAAGATGACGAACCCTTCTGATCAACCCCGCCAAAACATCGACGACGAACTCATCGCCATGCTGAAGTATCTCCGCTTGGGGCGGTTACTGGCGCAGTGGGACGAAACTCTGGAGAAAGCCCGCAAAGGCCGTTACTCGTCCGAGCGGCTGTTGAAGTACATCGTGGAGCAAGAATACCGAGCCAAACGCGAAAACGCGCGGCTCCTGCGCCGGCAGCGAGCCCACATTCCCGAAATGCTGGAGATGGAAACCTTCCCCTTTCACGAACAGCCCAAGCTCGATCGCAAGCGAGTCATGTCGCTCTACGACAGCTTCGACTATATGACCAAACAGCGCGGCGTGATCTGGCTCGGTCCCACCGGATGCGGCAAGACGGGCCTGGCCACCTCCTTCCTGCTCGGGGCGATCGATCGGGGTTATCGCGGCTACTTCATCACCTTCCCCGAGTTGATCCAGGAACTGTTTCAGTCGTTGGCCGATCGCAGCGACCGTAAGGTCTTTCGACGCTACCTGTCGTACGATTGCCTGGTCATCGACGAAGTCGGCTACGTGGAAGTCGAACCGGCGCAGGTCGGCCAGTTCTTCACGCTGATGCACAAGCGGCACCGACACAAGACGACGATCATCACGTCCAACCTGGGCTTTAGCGAGTGGGGATCGTTTCTGAAAAATCCGCAACTGACAGCCGCCTTGAGCGATCGGCTGACCTCCAACAGTCATGTCATCAACATGAAGCACTGCGAGAGTCTGCGCGGCCGCATCGACGAATAACTTCTCACGGCATGGACCGCCTCCGTGCACTGACCTTCGCGGTGTGAGGAAACGTACGGTGTCCCGAGACGACTTCCGGCGGCAAGCCGACATCGTTCGCGCGATCCCGTTGGAAGTCGTCTTGACTTCCTGGGGCGCGGTGCGTGACCAGCGAGACAAGTCGCGGTGGCATACCCCGCGTGGCCCTCTTTCGGTCACCGGGACCAAATTCTTCAGCTGGCCCGACTCCCATGGCGGCGGCGGGGCGATCGATCTGGTAATGCACCTGGGCCGTTGGGACGCGAGGCAAGCCAGCGGATGGCTCTGGCGTCATGTTGGCTGCCATGCCGCTGGCGCGAACCCGACTGCCGACACGAGAGCGGATGCTGATCCTGCCTCCAGCGCCGACTCGACGCCTGGAGCCCCATCATCTTCCCGTCGCAGAGCGTCTCCGGGACACGACAACGTTGGTCATCCCACTCTACGCGACCCGCGCCAACAACTCCACTTGCCCACGGCGAACCTGGAGAATCTTCCGAGAGTGCGTCGCTACCTTATCCAGCAGCGTGGTCTGTCAGCGACGATCCTGGCTTCCCTGATCGACGAGGGCAAGTTGTATGCCGATGCCCGCGGCAACGCGGTCTTCCTCATGGTGGCGGGGAAGCCCAATCGCCCGATTGGCGCCGAACTACGCGGCACAGGCCACCGGGTCTGGCGCGGCCTTGCGCCCGGCACCCGCAAGAATGCGGGCTACTTCTGGATCGGATGTCCCGGATCCCAGCAGATCGTGCTCTGCGAATCCGCAATTGACGCCATCAGTTGCTTCCAGTTGCACACGCAAGTCCATCGTGCACAGCTTCGAAGGGAGTGCATCTGCATCTCGACAGCGGGAGTTCGCCCCGACGCGACTTGGCTTCGTCCGCTGTTGGCACGCGGCTACGACATCTACAGTGGCTTCGACGCCGATGAGCCTGGCGACACGGCCAGTCGCAAGATGATCACTCGCCATCCTTCGATCCAACGCCTGCGGCCCTCTCAGCACGACTGGAACGACGCCCTAACTGCCTGGCGCGAATAAAACATCGGCAGCTACCCGTCGCAACCCCCTCCCCCAATCCTAGTTCTCGCATCACCACCTGCTGCGCAACGCGTGGCTACTCGGAAAGAAGTCTAGACTGGCGCTCTGCCAGAGCGGCATTGAG
>CAZUAH010000799.1:0-5442 GCA_964617665.1 uncultured Pirellulaceae bacterium | reverse complement strand
TCGTCGAGCCTTCGTGCCCGCGCCGCCGCACTGGCCCCACCGGCTACGCCTCCAATCACAACAATACGCATACTTCTTGTAGCAGTCGCTTCTCCATTCGACATATTCTATCCCCATTTGGAGTTCAAGGACCCGTGGTTACGTATCCGGATTCGTTGGACAGGATTAACTGAGATTCGTCAAGTACAGGATGGTCTCTCGCGGAAACTGAATCCCCGTCTGGATACCGCAATGCCTGCGATCACATCAAGTCAATCTGGAGTGGCGACAAGTCCAACAGGCCCGTCTTCGATGTTAGCGAGCGAAAGAACTCAAACCTGTGACCTTCGGCTCCGGACGCGAGGCCGACGGGACCTGACGGACGGCGAATCGCCGAAGTTTACTCTCCAAACCGAAAAGCGAACAGGTCGGCGTTCTGCAATATGAAACGTAGCCGGACGGCGCGGCCCGCCAATGCGGCGACGTTCGAGCGGCCGCGCCAAGTGACCGACTGTCGGAGAGCGTCACCCGAAAATGGATCACAATCGGCAAGTGCATGCCCGGGCAAGGGATCTCCGTTCTCATTTTGAATCTCGACACGCACCGAACCGTCAGGCGATCGCGCATTGATGCGAAGTTCCATTCCCTGGAACACCAGCGGTTTTGTCGTTACCGAGCCACGGCCTTTGCACGACATCGACACGAATCCGTCCAGCCGAAGCGTCGCCAGGCCGACGCCGAATATCTGGTCTGGACGACTGCCCCAGGGTATTCCGGTGTAGTGGCCCAGATTGAAACCTGCGTAGTACAGTCGGATCTCGTCGTCGATGACCAAGATATTGCTGCCGCCGTAGACCATGCCGGCATCCCACTGCCCCATTTGTCCTCGCGGCAACATCGGTTGCGGGTAGCCCACGTCGAACCAGTCTTTGAAATCGCGCGATGCTTTCAGATGCAGTTCCAGTGGTCCTTCCTTCTTTCCGGTCAGATACCACAGATCGTAGAAGCCCAACACAAGACCTTCGTAGACCAGCGGAGTCACCGAATAGATCTGTGTGTGCCAGTTGCTGTAGTAGCTGCCGTCCGCTGGGTCCAGTGTCCCGGCGGCCAGGACGCCAAACGATTTGGCCGCCTCGCGGCCGACCAGCGCGTCTTCTTTACTGGTCCGTGCCGTGAACGGATAGATTTTCGGGGCGTACGCTTTGACATCTTTCAAGCGTGAGAAGCCGAACGATCGCCGGTAACCATCAACCCAACGGGCCTGTTTGGCGAACAACAGGAAGCCGCCGCCCGCGCGGTCCGGGATCAGCGTGGCCACATCGCCGTATACCATCTGTGCGTGTTCAGGCGACGACCAACTCACACCGTCGGGTGAATAGCTGACGTAGAAGCCTCGCTTTTCGCCACTGTAGTCGAAAAACGACAAGTACCGACGCGACGGATCAGCATTCGGCTGGAGTATGACGTTGTGCCCCGGCTGGTGTGCGTCGCGGTACAATTCCGACTGCCATCCCAAGAGATTGTTGTCGCGCGAGCCGTCGTACTCCACTCGACCGAGGTTCGGCCGATGCCAGGCGATCCCGTATTCGGAAACGGCGTACGCGCCCAGCGTGTGCCTGGCACCACAACGGTACCACATCTTGAATGCCCGCGTTGTCTCGTCGTATAGAACACTGCACATGAAATTGTCTACCCAGTTTTCCTCCCACGGTGCCTGGGCATAGAACACTGGATTGTCGGCATGCTTGACGAACGGATGCGCAGTGCGTTGAACTTCGTTCACGTCGTCGACAATGAAGTCGTCGATGAAGAGTTGTTTCTGGCTGCCGATCTTCAGAATGGGCCCCGGTTCGACCGCCCTTCCGGCGACGTCGTTTTGTTTCCGCATGGCTCGGCCTTTGGCCCGGTCTCTCCAGTCGTCGTGGTCAATCAGCAACTCGCCGGGATCGACGCGCACGGCGCCAATTCGCACCAGGGCATTTCGTGCCAGCCGACTCACATCGGGTTGCGATTCTGCTGCCTTCAACACTGCCTGTACGGCTTCGAATCGCGCCTGCTCGTCCGGCGTGCGCTCGCTCCGCAATACAAGCGTTGAGACCGGGCTGCCGTTCGGTTTCGTCCCGACTTCTTTGTAGTCCGCGATCCAGCCCACTGCTCGCAATGCAAAGACCGCAGATTTTCGGACGCTGGCGTGCGGGCTCTCCAGCGCACGTTTCAACAACGGCACTGTGTCCAGCGAAGCTTGCCTGGAAAGCAGTGCCACCGCGCGAAGCTGCGAAGCTTCATCGCCGGTGGTGACTACAGTTGCCAAGTGGCGTACGTCAAAGGGCTTCCCTGCGTCTTGAAGCACCGTCGCGGCAAACGCCCTCGTCCGCGGTGAGCCGTCGGCCAACGCCTCTTGAGTGGCCTCGATGACGCCATCCCAATTCCGCAAAAATACCAGCGCCGATCCGGCTGCTCCTGCCTGCTCCAACTGCTCCGCACCCAGCTTGGCGATCAAGTGATCGATAATTCCGCCAGCTTCCTCCTGATGTTCCAACGGCCACGATCGAAATCGTGCTAGGGCGTAAGCCCCAGCAATGCAATCAGTCGAGTCGTTTGATCGAACGGCTTCCAGCGCCAGCGGCAAGACTAATCCCGCTGTCTCGTCACTCGCAGTGAGCTTGCTAAAGAAGGTGGTTCGAATCACCGAATGCGGATCGCGGGCCAACTTCGGCAATCGTTCGGCGAAGTGCTCCAGCGCGGGTGGATGAGCGGCAAGCACGGCAGTGCCATATTTGCGATAATAGATGTCGTCATCGTCGATGGCCACGCGAATCGCATCGAAGATCAGTTCGTCGTCTTCGGTCAGCAACACCTTTTGCAGCGCCATTTCTCGAGAGCCCAGATGGCGGGAACCAAATTCGGTCTTCGGGTCATCGATGGCCTCGCGAATCAGGCGGCTGGCCTGCGGAGCCCCGCGACGAATGAGCGTGAAAGCCGCCTTGCGACGTACATAGGTGTCATCGCTGGCAGCGAAGGCTTCGTAAACATCGGGGAACAGATCGTTGAGCCCTTTTTGGTAGACTTGGTCCATAGCCGCAATGGTTCTGGCACGGTCGCCGCTGCGCAGATCTCCTCGCAACGAATCAGCAGCCGTCGCCGTGCTTGTCGAGAATAGGGCGAGAAAGCAAATGGCGAGCCCTCGGTACATGCTACGTTCCTCGTGGAGACCAGTCGTGCGCATTCCGGTTTCATCAAGGCATGAAGAAAAACGTCTGCTGTTTCTTCGGCCTATCCGGTTCGGGAACCGCCTCGTCATCCTGATATGTGGCAATGGGCTCCTCTGGCCGGATTAGGCAGCTTGCCCTGGCAAACTGCAGGATGTCCAGGATTTGCTCTCGTTCTTCTTCCGTGATCTTGCCAAGCGCAAAGTCGTACAACACGGCGTGAATCAATTTGCGTGCCTCTGCAGTCTGTTCCTCGCGGCTGTGACCAGACTCGCAGGAATCGCGGACAAACGCTGCCTGTTGCAGCAGCGATTGCATGCGCATGCGCGACAGAATCGAAGAGAGTGATTCGGTCATGGGAACACGGGTAGAGTGCAGAGAAGAAGTCGAGAGCCACCTACAACCCTACTCGCTGTATTATTGCCGAAATGCTGCCTTCGTGCATCCCTCGCGGATAAACGCAATGGGGCATTGGGCGAGCCTCGCAGCGAGCGTCCGAATCATCCGCCCGCTTCTCGGCATATTCGCGGGGGCGGTGTCAGTGCTTACTAGACCTTTGCCGGATAGTGCTGGGGCGTGGGAAACGGTTTGCATGGTACCGAGTCGTCGGCCGACGCCTTGACCACGCGTTCAATCTCGCCAGCGGAAAATCCGCGTTCTACCATGGCACGTTTCAGCTTGGTTTCCGCAACTCCAGATATACAGCACGAAACGACGGTCGCCAAGATCGCCACGATGGCTACCAGGCAGCCCATGATCACTGGTATGGCCCACGGCATAGTCAGCACCTGCGTTAGATTCAATTCGGCCACGGCAACTACCTCCGATGGAAAACATCAACGGCACGCTCGATCGCTAACGTCGGCCTAAGCTGACAAGCCAGCCTGCCGCTTTCGCGCGAGTTGTTCCCTGCGCTCGTGCCACTTGCTCTTGAATTCGTCCGAACCGGCTTTCAGGACCTGCTCGATCTCGGAGGCAGGCATATTGCGATCAAGCATTTGTTGCTTCAGCCGCGTGTGGGCCGAGAGCTTCATAAGGCTGACAAACGTCCAGCCGATACCGAAAACAAGAATCGCCACGATGCCAACCGCCGACAAGCACACAACGGTAAGAGCTTCCTCGTTCGCGACTAGTTGCTCTAACATCGAGGCACCTCCGAGACGTAATCTTGCCCAGAAAGCCAGGTTTTCCGGATTGTATTCGCGTTGTGGCGGGAGATCTTGCCCAGATTCAGCGGTTTTTTGGTGTCTCCTCACGTGATCGTGGCATTGGTGGAACGGAAATCGGGCAGTTTGCCGAAGTTCGTCCGTAACAGGTAAACTGGCGAGAAAGAAGCTACCTGCCTCAGAGAGGTCGATGTTACGTCATGCGCGGGAGGGCGATGTGAGTGATCTGAAGAGCACCAAGCTGATGTGGGTAAAGGGCGCGTTGCTCCTGATGATAGGCGCCGTTTCGTCGACGCTGCTCCTTCTGGAGGCGGCATCACTCAAAGTGGCAATTCTACTGCTCTTGACCGTGTGGGCGTTCTGCCGTGCTTACTACTTTGCCTTCTATGTCATCCAACACTATGTGGATCCCAGCTACCGGTTTGCGGGGCTCATCTCGTTCTTCCGCTACGCGTTGCGAAGGAAATCGGATGTGTGACAGCCTCGAGGTATGTTCATGATTCCTACACCGAGGCACACATCACTCTGCGGCTCCATCGGCCGTTTCTGAAACATCGCAGACAATCGAACGTGAAACACTACCCTTCTCCACAAGTCGACAGAGAACGGCCAGATAAGTAGGTCGGCCAGAAGCGGTCACTTTGCATACCGCCGCAATGGGCGAAGCGGCGACGCACTCAACGGCGTCGGAGACAGGGCAGACTCTCTGGCGGTCTCGATCTCCGAGCGCACCTCTCCAACGTCGTCGCGTCAGGTATTGGCAACCAGCCATCGGCGGATGCGTTCAGCAATCTGTGTCGGGGTCGCATCTGGGACCTTGGTGGAGTACTTCCCGTCACGCCGAATCCAGTACCGTCGCCCTGTGGGCTGACGGATCAGTTCAATGCGGTGTGTCCGGCCCCCTCGCGTCTTCAGGCTGATACGGATGTCCGCTGGTAGTCGCGGCATGAATTTGACCCTCAAGATGTTGTAAGTGCTTGCTGGATGGTATAATGCGTCGCGTAGCCGTGCAAATCCGGCCGCATAAATACAAGTTAGGTGCTCGCGTTCTCACGAATGGCTTCTGCGAGATTGTTGATCGCATCGGC
>CAZUAH010000798.1:0-5445 GCA_964617665.1 uncultured Pirellulaceae bacterium | reverse complement strand
AACACGCCTAGCGTGGCAGTTCGTTTAACCGCAGGCCGGAGGCGCTCGCGTTTTCCGAGCCCCGCGCACGCCTCCGGCTTGCGGTTAAACGACGGTCTCTCCGTTCTGGCCACACTGACACTTGCGGTCGATGTGTAGCGGGTGAGGGCCTATACTTGCCCGTTCATGAGAGTGAATGCCCTTGGCAATAGCTGCGCGGTCGTAACCTTGAACCGACCCGAAACATCACGTCCCAACCACGTACGGCGGTGGATTCTCCATTTGTACCGCTGGGGCGTGTTTGCCTTGATAGTCTGGATGATTCGGCAGCAGCACGATTGGCATCAAGCCCAACTGCACGGCACGAAGCAATCCGCTGTTACGTTGAGGCAGGTGAAGCGTTTCTACCGGCAAGCCGACCGGATGGCTGCCTGGAATCCGAACCACGGCGGCCAGACCGTCGTGGATGCCCACGACCGACCGCTCGGCTACGTGATACAAACCTCGCCCGTCAGCGACTCGATCATTGGTTATTCCGGGCCAAACAACACACTGATTGCCTTCGACAGGGAAAGCAAGATTCTGGGCATTAATGTGCTCGCGAGCGGCGATACGCCCGACCACCTGAAGACCGTAGTCATGGATGAGTTTTTCATGACAGCATTCGACGGTCTCTCGTGGGAGGAGGCTAGGGACAGGCGAGGCATCGACGCCGTTTCGGGAGCAACGCTCACCAGCATGGCGATTGCCGAAGGCATCATCCATCGCCTGGGTGGCGCACCTCACTCGTACCGATTTCCCGATCCGTTGCGGGTAGGCGAAGTGAGAGGCTTCTTTCCCCAGGCCGATCGGCTCGCGCCATGCGAAGATCGTCCCGGCATGTTCACGGTGGAAGACGCTCATGGCAATCGACTGGGCTATGTAACGCGGACATCGCCGACGGGCGACAATCTTGTCGGCTTCCAGGGACCGACCGATACGCTGATCGCGTTGGACGCCGAGAGCCGTGTCCTGGGGATTGCCATTCGCCATTCCTATGAGACGCCGGAGTATGTCGGCTGGGTGAAGGAAGAAAACCCATTCATGACGCGGTTCAACAGCATGCGTCTCGACGAACTGGCCTCGCTGGATCTGTTCGAGGCCCAAATCGAAGGCGTCTCAGGCGCAACGATAACCAGCATGACGATCGCTGAGACTCTTGTTATGACCGCGAGGCATTTCAAACAGATGAAACCCAGGCAGTCACAAACAAGCCTCGTCGTGACGGCACAAGATATCGGAACCGGGGTGGTTGTCCTTTTTGCATTGGTGCTTGCGTTTTCGCCACAGCGCGGCGAGAAATGGGTTCGCATTAGTTTTCAGATTGTGCTGATCGTCTACCTGGGTTTTGTCAGCGGAGATATGGTCTCGCAGGCGATCTTGGTCGGTTGGGCGCAAAACGGGATTCCGTGGCGTCTGGCAGGCAGGTTGGTACTGTTGACCGGAGCCGCGTTCTTGGTCCCCGTGGTGAGCCGCCGACCGTTCTACTGCCATCACCTCTGCCCCCACGGAGCCGCTCAGCAACTGTTGATGAACGTCTTGCCGTTTCGATTGAGGCTCTCCAAATGGGTATCACGCATTCTGCATTTACTGCCAGCGGTGTTACTGATCTGGGTCCTGTTGGTAGCCATGCTTCATTGGCCGTACAGCCTGACCGCAATCGAACCATTCGACGCCTACATGTTCCGCGTCGCTGGCTGGGCCACGATCGCCGTAGGGATTGTAGGCCTAGCATTCTCGTTGTTCGTGCCGATGGGCTACTGCCGTTTCGGCTGCCCAACCGGAACCGTGCTAGGCTACCTTCGCCGACACGGACGCAGCGACCGTTTCACACCGCGCGACTGGATGGCCTTGGCTCTTGTCGCGATTGCTATCGCAATAGGGCTGTTCCCTCGAAGCTAGTGCTGTATCTAGTCTAAGAATCAGGGTCTAGGCAGTAGACGAAGTCGCCAAGACTCTCGGGAGTTTGCGATGCCGGAACAGGGCAACTGGGTGCGAGTGTTCGGACACTCCGTCGCCACGTCAACTCGCCTCCCGCCACCGAATCTCCGGCATCGCCAGGCCAGTCGACTAGGACTATTGAGAATATCCCCTATTCGAAATTCAGTCCTAATCTGGCATTGGGTGCTACGCGGCACAGTTCCTATTGCACGCGACTATGGAGCAGCGAAACTGGTAAGACACTAGCCATACTGCTCGGCCTGAACAAAGGACGTGGGATCGCGATTTCCCCTGAAGGCCATTATCGTGCCGGCACGAGGGCCGATCGCGAGATCGCCTACGTCATCCAGACGACCGACGCGCAGCGGACTCTGACGCCTGAGGAGTTTGCCAAGAGGTACGGTTGGACAAACGAGCCGGACAAGGTGCGATTGGCGGATGCCAGTGGAAAAAATTGACGGCGAGCGAATTGAACTCACCGTATTTCGCGCGCGGCGTCGAACATGGCCACGATGTTCTCCGGGGGTATGTCGGCCAGGATGTTGTGGACCTGCTGGAAGATGTACCCGCTGTTCGGTTTGAGGATCGACACCTGTTCGATCACGTGTTGGCGAATCTCTGCCGGCGTCGCACGATTCAGAACGGCGTGGGTGTCGCAGCCGCCGCCCCAGAACGCGATTCGATCACCGAAGTCGGCTTTCAGTCCGGCGGCACCCATTCCTTGGCAACTGATTTGTACTGGATTGATTGTGTCCAGACCCGCGTCGATCAGATCGTCCAGCAGTTCGCGCACGCCGCCGCAACAGTGCAGCATGACTTTCACGTCGGCCAACTCCTTCGCGCGTTGCCACATTCTTGCGTGTCGCGGCTTGAACACTTCGCGGTACATCTGGGGCGAGATCTGCGGGCCGCTTTGCATCCCCAAATCGTCACCGAACAGGATGATATCGATGTACGGGCCGACTGCCGCAAGGAACGATTCCAGGTTGGCCATGTGGATGTCGACCAGCCGATCCAAGAATTCGCCGGCGTGGTCCGGGTCGCCGGCCAGCAACATGAAGAAGACATCGTTGCGATAAAGGAATTGGCCGACCTCCAGCAGGTTGCCGCCGAACAGCCCGATGATCGCACGATCCGTGCGCTCGCGCAGCCGGCGCGCGCCGTCGGCCAGTACTTGCCCGCCATCCTCGCCGGCGACCAATGGTCCAGGTGGCGATTGGACCGCGCACCACATGTTTTCGCTCAACGCCTCGGGCAGCTTGTCGAAATCGTCTCCGTCAAGGTACGGCCAGTAGCACTGCTCGAAGTACAGGGAGCCCTCGGGCATGCGAGCCAAGGCGCGTCCGCTTGTCGAGCGAATCACCCAGCCATCACCCTCACGCTCGGGCAAGGCCCAAGCGGGCATCTGGCATGGCGAGCCATCCGGCAAGGTCCAATCGGACCAGTGTTTGTCCTCCAAGGCAAAGCCGCGTCCCAGTTCGATCGTGTCGACGTCGAACCGGTCGAGCACGTCTTCATCGATGATCGCCAGTTGCTGGACTGGGTCGTAGACGCGAATGGGGCGTTCCTCCAGCCCCAGATAGTCCCGCAGCTTGCGGTAGGCGATGGCTGCGATACCCGATGATCGATGGCCGCCAAAGTCTATCGGCAAACGATCGGGTTGCTCGTGGCAAAGCGAGGCAAGAACACGTTCCCTGGGCGTCATGTGTATCCTCTCCGAGTGGGGCCAAGGCCGCAGCCAAAAAGTCGTTTAACGGCAAGCCGAAGGCGACTGTTTTTCCGGACACCGCCGACGCCTTCAGCTTTCCGTTAAACGAAAACGCGTGCACGGTGTGTACGTCAGACACCGTCTTCGTCTCGTTATAGCTTGACCAACCAGCAATTCAACCTCCGCGGGTGACCATGCATGCCTACATCGAGCCTAACACCGCCCGCCCGACCTCTTGACCGCCGGGAGTTCCCGACGATACTAGGGGGTTCGGCTAATTGGAGGATTTGCGTCTGGGAACGTTTCCCGCCAAATACCGGCTATTGGACGTTTTCAGCACAGTTTGCAGTGCCAAACAATGAGATTCGTCTGCAAGAAATCCCGACTTTGCGGGGAGGTAACCATCCCCGGATCAAAATCACACACGATCCGCGCCGTGGCGATTGCCAGCTTGGCGCAGGGCGATAGCCGCATTTTGGCCCCGCTGGAATCAGCCGATACGCTTGCCGCAGTAGAAGCCTACAGGCACCTTGGTGCTGAAATCGAGATGGAGCCGGACACGTGGCACGTCCGAGGCACGGGTGGAAAGCTGACCGCACCCGGCAACGTTATCGACGTGAAGAACTCGGGTACCACGATGAGGACCGTTTTGGGGTCCTGTGCTTTGTTGCGAGATGGAATGGCGGTGGTGACCGGCGATTCCCAGGTCTGCAATCGGCCGGCGGGGCCGCTGGCTGATTCGTTGAACGAACTCGGCGCATCGGTCCGCTCGACTCGCAACAACGGCAAGCCACCTTTTGTGGTTCAAGGATCGCTTCACGGCGGCGAGACGACGATCGAGGCGTTGACCAGTCAATACGTTACCAGCCTGCTGCTCAATACACCGCTGGCCGATGGCGACACCGCGATCCACGTTCCCGTGTTGAATGAACAGCCTTATGTTCAGATAACGCTCGACTGGCTCGAGCATCAGGGCATCGAATTCGAGCATGACGATATGCGTGAATTCCGTGTTCCCGGCGGACAGAGTTATAAGACGGTCGACCGTAGAATCCCGGCCGATTTTTCCTCGGCGACGTTTTTCCTGGTTGCTGGCGCTCTGGGCGACAACGATGTGACTCTGCGCGGACTCGACATGAGCGATTCGCAGGGTGACAAGGCGGTGGTGGACTACCTGAGGCAAATGGGAGCGGAAGTAGATGTACAGGAGGATTTGATTCGCGTTCGCCCAGGTGAACTACAAGGAACGGAATTGGATCTGAACGCGACGCCGGACGCGTTGCCGATGATGGCGGTTGTCGGCTGTTTCGCGAAAGGCACGACCACCTTGGCCAATGTGCCTCAGGCCCGCATCAAAGAGACCGACCGCATTGCTGTGATGTGTGCGGAGTTGTCTCGAATGGGGGCTCGGATACGCGAACTCGAAGATGGCCTTGTGATTGAAGAGAGTGAACTCGTGGGGACGGCGGTACATGGTCACGACGACCACCGCGTCGTTATGTCATTGGCCGTTGCCGGAATGGCCAGTCAAGGCGAAACGACCATTGATTCAGCCGAGGCTGTTGGCGTCACATTTCCCACGTTTTTGGATTGTATGACCGGACTAGGAGCCAACTTGATTCCATATTTGGAGAACGAAGAATGCTAGGTTGCGACATCGGAACTCTTTTTCAAGTAACTGTTGCTGGCGGATCGTATCAGGAGGGGCTGAGCACGAATATCCAAGGTGTTCCGCCCGGAATGCTGATTACCGACGCAGAGATCTACCAAGAATTGCT
>CAZUAH010000797.1:0-5470 GCA_964617665.1 uncultured Pirellulaceae bacterium | reverse complement strand
ATCCTCGATTCCGGAGCTATTCCGTCGCTATGAAACTCGTCAAATATCGACTTCCAAACGGAAAAGAGGCTGTAGGGGAAATTGCCGGGAATCGTCTGTTTCCGCTCGATCTCTCGGCGGGAAACTTCGACTCACTCTCCGACCTCTTGGAGGCCGAAAACGCATTGGAGGCGGCGGATTCTCTAGTGGACCGCCACCATGCGATTGGCGTTGATTCCGTGACCATTCTCGCGCCGATCGACCAGCAGGAAGTATGGGCCGCGGGCGTAACGTACCTGCGAAGCCAATCCGCCCGAATGGAGGAGTCCGAAGCGGCAGCGTCGTGCTACGACCGAGTCTATTCATCTCCGCGTCCCGAATTGTTCTTCAAGGCAACGCCACACCGCGTTTCGGGTCCCGGGCAGCCCTTGCGTGTTCGAGCAGATTCGACATGGTCTGTGCCCGAACCGGAAATCACGCTGGTCCTGACTTCGCGGTTGAGCTTGGCTGGGTTCACGATCGGAAACGACATGAGTGCCCGGGACATTGAAGGGCAGAATCCACTATATTTGCCACAGGCCAAGGTCTACGACGCCTGCTGCGGACTGGGACCGTGCGTTACGCTCGCGGAGAAGATGCCGCCGAACGACACAATCGAGATCCGCATGAGTATTCGCCGCGACGGAACGCCGGTTTTCGAGGGCGCGACGAGTGTGGCACAGATGGCACGTTCCTTTCGCGATTTGATCGACTGGCTGGCACGAGAGAACTCGTTTCCCCGCGGAGCATTCTTAATGACGGGTACAGGAATCGTCCCGGACAGCGATTTTTCTTTAGAGTCCGACGATCTTGTCGAAATCTCGATCGACGGGATCGGCACATTGGTCAATCCAATAGTCAAAGACTAAGCAGTGCTTAGAAACAAATGCGCGGTTGCCCGTGCCGAATGTGGGAAAAACACAGCATTCAACGCGCTTCGAACTGTGCAAGCAATATCAACGTCCGCTTAGACATGGGAGCAGAGATGTCAGCACAGCCCATTCTCATCAACGGCCAATGGTGCCAAACAGATGCCACCTCGACTTTTCGAGCCGAGAACCCAGCAACGTGCAAACCGTTGTCGGACGAGTATCCGGTGAGTTCTTGGAAGGACTGCGATGCGGCTTTGGATGCGGCTACTGCCGCGTTCGAGGAAATGCGAGGAATGCCCGCCGACGCAATTGCCGACTTCCTGGAGGAATACGCATCGCGCATCGAAGCCCGTAAGGACGACTTGGTCGAGATAGGCAATGCGGAGACCGCGCTGCCGGTTTCGCCGCGGCTGGCCGACATCGAGCTGCCTCGAACAACAGGACAGTTACGGCAAGCGGCCGCTGCGGCACGCGAAGGCTCGTGGACAATGCCGACGATTGACACAGCCACGGGTATTCGATCTTGCCATGCAGCCATCGGACCAGTGTGTGTCTTCGGGCCAAACAACTTTCCATTTGCCTTTGGCAGCATCTCGGGCGGTGATTTCGCTGCCGCAATCGCGGCAGGCAATCCGGTGATCGCCAAAGCCAACTCGTCGCATCCCGGTACCACTCGCATTTTCGCTGAGGAGGCCGAAGCCGCACGCCAAGCAACCGGCATGCCGCCGGGGACTGTGCAGTTGATCTACCGGACTAGCCACCCCGATGGCGAACGCCTGGTATCAGATCCACGGACGGGTGCAACCGGCTACACTGGTAGCCGCAGCGCCGGGTTGAAACTGAAGGCGGCTGCCGATGCTGCGGGTAAACCGATCTATCTGGAATTGTCCAGCGTCAACCCTGTCGTGATTCTGCCCGGCGCGCTGCGTGAACGAGGCGAGGAAATCGCGGGCGACTTCACGACTAGCTGCCTCATGGGAACCGGCCAATTCTGCACCAATCCGGGATTGGTCGTGCTGCAAAAAGGCGAACCGACAGAGGCATTCATAAAGACGCTCAGCGAGAACTTTCAGCAAGCCCCAGTTGGTACGCTGCTGTCCAGAGCGGTCGAAGCAAACTTGCGAGCCAATCTAGGCGTGCTGAAAGAGGCCGGTGCCGAGGTCCTGGTGGGCGATGCCGAAGGAGGCGGAAACGGGTACTGCTATGCAAACACTCTATTGAGCGTAACGGCCGACCAGTTCGTTGCGAGTGCCGAGGCTCTACAGACGGAAGCATTCGGCAACACGTCGCTGCTTGTCATTGCCGATGATGTCGATCAGGTTTGTGCAGCGATCGATCGCCTGGAAGGCAATCTGACTGGCTGCATCTATTCGGACACCGCCGGTTCGGACGACGCGGCCTACGATCGAATCGCGCCACACCTGCGCGGGCGTGTCGGCCGCTTGCTGAATGACAGAATGCCAACGGGCGTTGCTGTGAGCCCGGCCATGAACCACGGCGGCCCTTACCCGGCGACGGGACATCCCGGATTTACGGCTGTAGGGATTCCCGCTTCGCTTGTGCGATTCTCGATGCTGCAGTGCTTCGACAATGTCCGGCCGCATCGGCTGCCAACATGCCTCCAGGACAGGAATCCAGGCGACACGTGGCGGTATATCGACAGCCGTTGGACGCAGGGTGACGCGGGCGGATAGGGAGCGAGTTTCGACCGGCAGCCGGAGGGAATCGGCATACGTAGGAGTTGCCGTGTGTGGCAACTATCACTGACAAGTCCAACAACTGTCATCCTGAGCGCAGCGAAGGATCTCATAACTGAGCACCAGAGATTCTTCGCTGCGCTCAGAATGACATAGCCCTCGGTTGCCAGGAGAATTAGCCATACACGAGTTGCCTGCCTCTGGTGACCATTGCCGGAATGTCGTTACAATGCTAAGGAGTGCTTAGAGACAAATGCGCGGTACGCGATGCTTGAACATGGGAAAGGCAACGATATTCGGCAGTTCAACCGTGCAGACATTGATCAGGTCCGCTTAGCGTGCAGTTTCTCCATTGGCATGGTCGCATGTGTGTCATTGCGCCATAATGCTGGCGGAGATCCAATAATCGCACACCTATCCTGTGCGCCAACACCAACAAAAGAGGGGGCTATTATGAGCCACATTCACAAGCTCGCTTGTCTGACGCTTTGCGTGGCGGTCGCGCTGTTCGCGACACCGGTTTGGGCAGAAAACGAGGGGCTTGACGATCTGGACAAGGCCAACGAATTGCAGATCACGGCCAAATCGCTGGCGGACCTGGAAAAGGTAGCTCGCTTGTGTGAGAGTGCCCTGCAAAAGGGCCTGGACGAAGCCAATAAGGATTTCGCCACAAAGCTGCTCACGGCAACATTGTTTCAACATGCCAGACGCCTGTGTGGGCCTGTGTTAGATCAGTCGCCTCCGGATCGGCGCTGGCCTGTTCTGCGTCAGTTCGCGATGCGCGACTTGGACAAGGTCGTGAAGCTTGAGCCGAAGTTCGGCGAAGCTCATATGCTGATCGCCCGACTGAACCTGCTGCCCGGCGGCGATCGCGAAAAGGCGTGCAAGGCGGCGGGCGATGCGGTCAGTGCCTTCGACGAGGATGACGTCAAGAAGGCGGCGGCACTTGTTCTACGTGCACAACTGCAGGAAGAGACGGCCGCGCGTTTCGAGGACTATAGCCAAGCGATCGACCTCAATCCCGCCAATGTCGATGCCTGGCAGGGCCGTGCGTTGACGTACATGGACCAGGGTGACTTCGACAAGGCGATCGCGGACTTCAACAACCTGATCGAGAAGAACGAGAAGAACGTTGCCGCGCGTTTGGCGATGGCCGAGGCACTTACCAATATGGAGAAGTTCGACGATGCGATGAAGCACGTCGAGAAAGCGATCGAGTTGCAGCCCGATTCTTCGCTGGCCTACACACTTCGAGCTCGTCTACACTTGATCAACGAAAATGCCAAGGCCGCGATTACTGACCTTGACAAGGCGATAAGTGTACAGCCGCACAACCTTTCAGCGATGCTGATTAGGGCCAGGGTACATCTGGCCGAGGAGAACTTGGACGCGGCCAAGGACGACGTCGAACGCGTCCTGGTCCTGAGCCCCGGCCTTCCCCAGGCCATGTTGATTCGCGGCATGATCCTGGCCGAGCAAGGAAAACTGGGCGAAGCGATCGACGGCATGAAGTTGCTGCTGGAACGCGATCCCGAGAATGTTCCATGGCAGATGCAGCTCGGCGGACTCTACCTTCAGGATGACCGGCACAGCAAGGCTATCGAGATTTTCACCAAAATCCTGGCGAACGACGAAAGCAACTGGCTGGCACGACAGGCGCGAGCCGACACGTTGCTCAGCATAGGTGACCACAAGGAGGCAATCGCCGATTTTGAATTCGTCGTCAAGGAGCAACCGGAAAACGATAGCATCCTGAATAACTTTGCCTGGGTCTTGGCAACGTCGCCGGTTGACGAACTGCGTGACGGCAAACGTGCGATCGAATTGGCGACCAAAGCTTGCGAGGTCACGGACTACAAGAAACCGCACATTCTGAGCACACTAGCGGCCGCATATGCAGAAACCGGCGATTTCAAAACGGCGATCAAGTGGTCGAAGAAGGCCGTCGAAATGGGTAGCGATGACGAGGAAGTCGACGAACAGTTGGAGAACGAACTGAAGAGCTACCAAGAAAAGAAGCCGTGGCGCGAATCGCAGACCGTAGAGGAAAAGGAAGATTCGGGGGAGCAGCGGCGAAGTGGATTCGAGGCGTAATGGCTCCACGACCACATCCGATGACAAAATGCTCATGAACCGCGAAGAAGCATACGCCCTACTGTGCGAATACACGCAAAGCGAAAGTCTCCGCCGTCACATGCTGGCGGTCGAGGCCGGTATGCGAGCGTACGCTCGCCGTCACGGTGAAGACGAGGAAAAATGGGGGATCGCCGGTCTGCTGCATGATTTCGACTATGAACGATGGTCCGATCCGCCGGACCATCCGTTGAAAGGCGCAGAGATTCTGACCGAACGCGGTTATCCCGACGATGTGATCTATGCGATCAAGTCCCACGCGGATTATCTGGAGGACTGCCCGCGAGTTTCGCTGATGGACAAGACGCTTTATGCGTGTGACGAACTGGCGGGATTCATCGTCGCTGTAGCTGCCGTTCGTCCGGACGGAATCCACGGGCTGAAAGCCAAGAGCGTTCGCAAGAAGATGAAGCAGAAGGCGTTTGCCGCCGCGGTGAACCGTGAGGACATCATTCGAGGGGCCGAAGATTTGGGAGTGGATCTGAACGAGCACATCCAGTTCGTCATCGACGCCATGGCAGGTATCGCCGACAAGTTAGGGATGCCATCGGGCAGTTCGCCGAATTCTTAGAACGTGCCTCAACTCGTTCCCAAGCTCTACTTGGGAGCGTGTGCACTCACATTTCCGCTTCCAGGGTTTCCGAGCCGGAGCTCAGGAACCAAGTAGAGGGCTCGGGAGGGGGGGGCGCCACCCCCCCCCCGGGGGGATCACACCACTCCCCCCCCCCCCCCGCCCCCCCCCCCCCCCCC
>CAZUAH010000796.1:0-5478 GCA_964617665.1 uncultured Pirellulaceae bacterium | reverse complement strand
AGCACGAACTGGGGCGGTGCGAGTTTGTCAGTAGAGATGCACGAGCTGCTGCGGTGTCCACCGGTTTCGGCTTTGGGACCGCGCCGCTGGATGTAGGTATTGGCTGGGGTGGAATCGGGACGACGGAGTCTCCTCTGCGTCTGCTGTTTCGCATCGCCGGGGAGCGTCGAAGTGAAATAACACTCGCCGCGTGCTGTCTGTTCGTAGCGGCAGTCTCGGTTCATGACGCGATGCTTGTGGTCCTGAATGCTACCGTCATCGGTGAAGTTGAGCAAAACCCGGTCGGCAGATGGCTCATTGAACTTCAAGGTGGAGAAGTTTGGCTGTTTGTCTCCGTGAAACACGTGGGAACAGCGGTTGTCTGCGCAGTACTTGTCACATTGTATGAATTTCGTGCTCGCCTCGCCTTGGCCGCCAGCGGCGGAGTGGCGGCGTTTCAAATGGGCCTCCTTTGGTATCTCACATTTGCGGAATGCTGATGACGGAGCACAGTAGGGGTCTTAGACGAGTACTCGCGCGTCGCATTCCACGATTCGTGTTCTTGACGATCGGGTTTCTTGTTCTGATTGGCTTGATGGCTTTCGCCGAAGTTCTCGTTCTTCGACATCGATGGCCCCATCTCATAAACCAGTCTTTACCCCATAAGGTCAGCATCGGCGACTTTGCCATCTCTCCAAATGGGAAGTGGGGAGTATCGCGAATCTCCCTGTGTAATGGCGAGGCACGAGAACACGCGATTAGCGACGTGGTCGTGTACGATCTGCGCGGGCAAAGCGCAGTCCGATTACACGTTGGCTGTTATCGTCCCCGATGCGTCGCCGTATCGCCTGTGTCAGACGATATTGCGATCACCTGCGAGGACGGGTCTATCCGCATCTGGAGCGGATTGTCCGACTGCAAGGTGACCCACTCAATAACCCACGATCGACTACGGCTATTCGCCCAGACTTCCGGCTACCTCAGCTGTCTTTCCTTCTCACCAGACGGCCGCCTGCTGGCGGCGGCAGGAAGTCGCTCTATTCACGTTTGGCAATGGCCGAGCGGCGAACTACTGCACCAAAGGCCCGTCGATGAAATGGTGGAACCATTCCTATCGTTTTCGGGCGATTCTCAGCATATTCTCTCACCCGGGCCCAGCGGAGAAGTGTGCCTTTGGAACGCGTACACGGGCCGGACGGTCAACGCAATATCACCCGACGGCGGGCATGTTTTCGATACGGCATTCTCTCCCGATGCCGAGTTTGCTGCCCTTTTCTTCTATTGTCAGGAAGTGCGGGTCTACAGGATCGCGAGTGGCGAAGAGCTGTGGCGTGCCAAGCGATCAACCTTTCAAGGACCGACAATCACCTACTCGCCCGATGGCCGCTTCCTGGCGATACCTGGCCGTAACCGCGGAGCTACCACGATCGTTCTCATTGACGCGATTAGCGGGCAGACTGTGTGCGAACTGCGCGGCAATGATGCCTTCATCTCAAGACTTGCCTTTGGGCCGGACGGTCTCCTTTACTCCGGCGACATAAAGGGCGTCGTTCGTTCATGGAACATCGAACAACAATGCGAGCAGTGGTGCTTTTCCACACTCGAGTGGGGCTCGAACAATCGGCTCTTCCATGAATAGGAAGACACCATTCTTCGTACGACCCGTGAAGGGACACATGGCGGAGGAGTAGGAAGATCGGCCATGTCCCCCACTTGTTCAGCGAAATGTCAAAGAAAATGTGCAGAACCATGTCCACGATTGGAGAAATCCGCTGGTTCTTGTTTGGCAGGTCTCTCGTTTGTTGTGAAGACGTCAAGAAAACGCGAACCGAGTTGCGAAAAAGAGAGACCTTCGGTCAGGCGCGTGATCGGGTCGGGAGACCCGGGCACAACCCAGGAACCAAGGGATCGGACACGGTGAACAGGATGACCAAGAGTGAACTCGTCGTCCTCATCACGTTGCTGACACTTTCCACTGCCATTTTGCTGCTTCTGTCCAAATAGCTGATGGAGGAACTGTATCCGTTTGTATCGTTTTCTGCACTCGTACGGTGGACGCCTTGCCTGACGCGTTGAAAGGCAAGAAACTCACGTAAGGGTACACCGGGAGCCAGGGCGCAAACGATGGCACATGGTCGGCCCGCTGCATGATTGGCGACTTTTTGTTTCCACTTGGGCGTCAATCAGCAGCGGCCGGCCACCTCTATTCTAAATGTCCTTTGCGTGATTACGGGAGGTATGGAGTTGTCCCGCGGTCTCCTGACCGCAGGTCTCCAGGAAGCGAGGGAGACCTGCGGTCGGGCCTATGAGCCGGTCAGGAGACCGGCCCACAACCGGAAAACTTGTGTCCGGCCGTCTGAATCTCGCAGAAAATGTCAGAAATCATGTCCACGATTGAGGGAATCTGATGGTTCTTGTTTGATGGATGATTCAGATACGAAACGAGATCGCGTCTTGAAACTGGCGCTGGAATACCGAGTGGAGTTGGTGGCGTACGCTCGGTCCTTGCTCGGAAACTACTCCGCGGCCGAAGATGCCGTGCAGGAAGCGATGCTGGTCGTTGTGAATAAGTTCGACCAGTTCCAGGAAGGCACGTCGATGCTGGCTTGGTGCCGCGCGATCGTGCGTCTGGAGGTGCTGCGGATCAAGCAGCAGCATCAGCGGGAGCGATCGCTCACCGAACGTCTGTTGGACGACGCAATCGACGCGGCGTTTGACGAATTTCAAACGGCCCAGCGCCGCGAGGGTGCGCAAGACTGGCGCGAGACTTTGGAAAGTTGCTTGGAACGCGTGCCAAAACGTGGACGTAGTGTGCTGCAGGCACGATTCGTGGATGAACTGAGTTACCAGCAGATCGGCCAGCGAGTGGGGATGACGCTCGAGGCCGTGCGCAAGGCGCTCTTTCGACTCAAGAAGCAAGTACGCTTGTGCGTGGAAACCAACCTGGGAGGTGCACAATGAGCGATGCACACGACTGGCAGGAACTGATCGATCGCCATCTGCGGGGCGAGTTGAGCGAATCGGAACAAGAGCGTCTTGCCGAACTGCTCGACAGCGATGCGGCGGCGCGCAAGGACTTTGTCGAACAGGTGCAGTGGGACACGCGGTTGGCCGAGGTTCTGCGCGAAAGTCGTGGTTCGTCCCGCGAAGCAAACGTGGAAGAAGGAGCCGACGATGTGCTCGACGAGCAGTCTAAGAGAGTAGCTACCGTCGCCAGACGGTGGGTTGGCGATTCCCCACGGTCGGGCGACCGTAGCTACCGAGGAAACACCGAACCGGCAGCTCTCAGGCAAGCTCGCACGACGACGTTCATGAAAGCGTTGTTGGCCATCTCGGCAGTCATCATCGTTGCGCTGGCCGCGAGCCTGTATTTTCGGCAGCCGAGTACGGAACGGCCGGCCGAAGAAACCACCGCCCAGCAGCCGAGTGCGGATCCACCAATCGCGAGAATCAGCGGATTGAGTGGGCCTTTGCAGTGGACGGGCGACGGTGGTCGCGTCACTTACGATTTAAGCGCAGGAGCGGAATTGTCAGGCGGAACGATCGAAGGCCTCGCCCCGGGATCGTGGTTCGAATTGGAATTCAACGATGGGTCAACGGCGACGATTTCCGGAAACTCGATGCTCACCTTTTCGGACGACGGTCAGAAGATGTTGCACTTGAAGGAAGGCAACTTGTCCAGCAACGTCAAGCCGCAATCGCCGGGCAAACCGATGTTGATCTACACTCGGTCCGCGATGCTTGAAGTCTTGGGAACACAGTTTGAAGTCGAGGCAGAACGTGCCTCTACAACGCTGAACGTCAGCGAGGGCAAAGTACGCGTCAAGCGATTCAGCGATGGCAGCACGGTCGATGTACCCGCCAGGCACCGCTTGATCGCGGCCGCCGATCGCGACATGCTGCCGAGGCCGGTTCCCCATTCGGTCAGCCATTGGAGGAGTGAATTATCCCTCGGACCGGTCCGCACACAAGGGAAGTGGTCGCCGGGGACGGATAGCCAAGAGGCGAAACTCGGAGCGATCCCGTATACCTCCCCCCAGGGAATGACAATCTACACGACGGGCTTCAGTGTTTCCTGGGGCGACAAGCCGCCCGTCACATTGCAGCCCGCTTCCCGTCTCCGAGTGCGCGGTCGCATTGCATCGCCCCAGAAAGTGTACTTTGGCATCACCGTCAGAGAAGCAAACGGAGCATTCGCGGGTCGTTTCCAGACCATCTGGCCCGCTGATGAATTACGAAGCGGACAAGACTTTGAAGTCACACTCCACCTTCGGGCGTTTCGTCTCGACCCTTCGCTTGCCAGCTTGAAGCAGGAACTTCCCAGCGACCCCTTTCATTTGGTCGTTGAAACCATTTGGTGTCATACACTGGACAAGCAAGCGGGGCTGGAAATCGCCGAGGTCGAGTTGGAGTTAATCCCACCCGCCGAAGACGAATTGAAATAGGAGTGAATGATGATATCGCGTGAGAATCGGTTGAAGAACAACTGTCGTAGCTACGCTCGCCAGAGCGTGGACAGATCCAGGCAACCACCGTCTGGCGACGGTAGCTACGGAGACGACTCGGGCAGTCATTTCTCGAACGATGCTGAGAATCAGTTGAATCGCCGACGCTTTCTACGCAACACGGTTGCCGGCGCAGCATTTGCCGGACTGACAATCGTGCCTCGGCATGTCCTTGGAGGTCCGGGCCGTACTCCACCGAGTGAGAAGGTCAACGTAGGCTGTATCGGCGTGGGCAATCGTGGCTGGCAAGTCGTTCAAGGTATGCAGCACCACAACATCGTCGCCTTGTGCGATGTTGATGAGAAATACCTTGGACAAGCTTCCGAACGTTACCCCAACGCCAGAAAGTACCGTGATTTTCGTAAGCTGCTTGACTGGGAAGAGAATAACATCGACGCCGTCGTGATCGCCACGCCGGACCACGTGCACGTCCCCGCCACCATGATGGCGTTGAAGATGGGCAAGCACTGCTACACCGAGAAACCACTCGGCCACAACGTCCACGAAGTCCGCCAGCTCGCACGCGTAGCCAAGCGGTACGGCCTGGCCACCCAACTTGGCAATACAGGACATTCCTCGCAGATCTATCGCGGCGTGGTCGAGTTGATTCGGGCCGGAACGATTGGGGAGGTCAAGGAAGTCCACGCCTGGTGCGATAACGAGTGGGAAGACCCACCGAGAGTCGCTGCGGCTGACGGCCGCCGTGGCCGGAATCGGCCGCAAGGGACGCCTCCCGTTCCCGCACACCTGGATTGGGACCTCTGGCTGGGGCCGGCCCCTTATCGTCAGTACCACCCCACCTACCATCCCATGCATTGGCGTCAGTGGTGGGATTTCGGCAACGGCAGGCTGGGCGACATGGGTTGCCATCTGATCGATCTTCCGTTCACCGCACTCGATCTGACGTACCCGCTCACGGTCGAGGCGAACGGTCCCCCGGCCCATCCCGAGAGTGCACCGACGTGGCTCATCAGCAAGTGGACGTTCCCCGCGC
>CAZUAH010000795.1:0-5485 GCA_964617665.1 uncultured Pirellulaceae bacterium | reverse complement strand
AGAAATCCGAGCCGCTACTTCATGGCCACGCGCTCGCAGAGTGCGCCGCCGGAAAAGTAGAAGAATGTACCTCGTACTTGCTTCACACCGTGGACATACGAAAGAAAGCCCTCCACCTCATCCTTGTTGCGGTTGTTGATCGTGAAGTTAATGAAGACAGATGGATTCGCAGACTTCCGAATGTTGTCCATGATCCTCGCAAACGAAGCCCCTCGCAGCTCGTCGTGGGTTTCTTGGAGTCCATCCACACTAACAAACACCGTGTCTGCGGATGTTTGGATCGAGAGCGTGCCGTTGGTGTATATGACGACGGTGAAGAAGCCGGCTTCATGAGCACATTCAACGACATCCTCGATACCGTATTCTCTGTCGCGCCAGAGAAGCGGTTCGCCGCCCTGCAGATAAAGGCATCGGCCTCCCTCTTGGTAGAACGAGTCAATGACCCCGGTGATTTCCTGGTAGCCCAGATGCCTATCGCCGCGGTTGGCTATCCGACAGTGCCGGCAGTGAAGGTTGCAGCGGTTAGTTAATACCAGGCCGCAAATGAGTGGGACGCGTCTGCTGGACAGATGGTGACGCAGTACGTACTTGATGCCCCATGTTATGGGTTTCATGACCGGTCACTCCCGTCCTTTTCGTACACGGCAACCGTTCTTTGCCCAGGATTGTAGTACTGCGCCAATTGGTAACGCGGAGTATGGCTTCTTCAGGGCTAGTCATCTCAGTTCTTTTTGCGGCTCCAAGAGTCGCCGGCCTTCCCGGCA
The DNA here is from genome assembly GCA_964617665.1 of uncultured Pirellulaceae bacterium. Taxonomy (GTDB): domain Bacteria; phylum Planctomycetota; class Planctomycetia; order Pirellulales; family Pirellulaceae; genus JADHUC01. Next base: position 4,721 of record CAZUAH010000795.1, on the reverse strand, counting down.
GGCGTTTGCGAGATGAGCCTGCCAAACATATAGCCGCTCTCGAAGATTCTGCGAAACGATGTCTATGCGTTCGGCGAAAACGTGTGGTTCGGCAGATTGCGCCGAGAAACGGCCGAAACCGCACACAACGGCCGAGAAATCTGTTCGAGTGCTGGGCGCGGCGCGTGGCGGGCGATGTTACAATGGCGACTACTAAGGGACCTGAATCGTTTTCGGGTGCACCGCAAGTGGGTTATGTAGTCTGAGCTTCCCGACTGAACACCAGTTTCTAGGAGAAAATACGTCATGAGCGAAAACTCCAATTGCACCACGTCGCGTCGCGGATTCTTGAAGAATACCGGCCGAATTGCCGCCGCTTCGGCGCTGGTCAGCGCCGCGGTTCCGCACGTCCACGCCGCGGAGAACAACACGATCCAACTGGCGCTGGTTGGGTGCGGCGGCCGGGGTACCGGCGCGGTGAAGGACGCGATCAATGCCGAGACCGGTCCGGTGAAACTGGTGGCCATGGCCGACGTTTTCGAAAGACGCCTCTCAAGCAGCTATACGAACCTGATGAAGCTGTTTCCCGACGATGTCGACGTGCCCGAGGATCGCAAGTTCGTTGGCTTCGACGGATACAAGAAGGCGGTCGATTGCCTTAACCCGGGCGATGTCGTGATCTTCGCCACGCCGCCGGCGTTCCGTTGGGTCCATTTCGGCTACGCCATTCAAAAAGGCATCAACGTCTTCATGGAGAAGCCGGTAACCGTTGACGGGCCAACCACTCGTAGGATGATCGAACTGGCCGGGGAGGCCGACAAGAAAAACCTGAAGGTGGGCGTCGGCCTGATGATCCGCCATTGCCGGGCCCGGATGGCGCTGAAGGATCGGATCGAATCGGGCCAGATCGGCGACATCATTTCTATGAGAGCTTATCGATTGGGCTCGCAGTCGACAAACGCGTACGCGCCCCCTCGCACTGCCGACGATCAGCGGGACTTGAGCGAGTTGCTATACCAGGTCAGGCGGTTCCACAGCTTCCTCTGGGCTTCGGGTGGCGTGTTCAGCGACTACTACATTCACCAGATCGACGAGTGCTCGTGGATGAAGGGCGACTGGCCGGTTGAGGCCCAAGCATTGGGCGGTCGCCACTACCGGGGCGAGTCGGTCGACCAAAACCTCGACACGTACTCGGTCGAATACACCTATCCGGACGGCACCAAGCTGTTCTACTACGGCAGGAACATGAGCGGCGCCGATCGAGGGTTTGCCAGCTACGCCCACGGCACCAAGGGCGTGGGCGTCATCTCGGCATCGGGTCACGGTCCGCGAGGAATCCGCATCCACAACACGCACGACATAAAGAACACCGATCCTGTTTGGGCTTTCCCCCAACCCGCACCCCACAACAAACAGTCGGAGTGGCAAGACTTGATCGAGGCGGTCCGTCTGGACAGGCCTTACAACGAAGCGAAACGAGGTGCCGAGGCCAGTTTGGTGACGTCCATGGGCCGAATGGCCGCGCACACCGGCAAGACGGTCACATTCGACGAGATTCTGAACAGCGACCATGAGTTCGCCCCCAACGTCGACAAGCTCGCGATGGACTCTCCCGCCCCGCTGTTGGCCGATGCTGACGGCAAGTATCCGATCCCCATGCCGGGGCTCAATACAAAACGGGAGTTTTGAAGGCAGAAGGCGCAGGGCCGGTTCCCACCGGCCGATCGAATGACAATCAAACGCCCGGCCGGTAGGAACGAGCCCTACCCGACCTGGGCCCATTGATGGGGCAATGCATTAGAGATGTCGCAAACGACCGACTGGGAAATCCGTGGGGCTGAATCGCAGACGATCTTTGGGACGGCATACGAACCGGACGATGCTCCGATTGGCTGTGCGATCGTCGCGCATGGCTTCAAAGGATACAAGGACTTTCGCATGATTCCCGCGTTCGCGGCGGCGCTTTGCCGAGCGGGTTTGGTGGCTCATGCGTTTAACTTCAGCCACAGCGGCATGACCGCGAATCCAGACGCCTTCGAACGGCCCGATCTGTTTGAATTTGATACTTGGAACAAGCAAGTCTTCGACATCCAATGCATCGTCGAGGCGATTACCCGCGGACAACTTGCAGGCACCGGGTTGCCATACGTGCTCTTGGGACACTCGCGGGGGGGCGTTAGCGCGATACTCTTCGCCGGGCGGCAAACCGCAGGATCACAACTTCCCAAACCCGCGGGCATTGTCACTGCCGGCTCACCTGATTCCGCGTGCGGCATGTCCGACGCCGAGAAAGAGGAGCTTCGCCGCAGAGGCTATCTTGAATCACCTTCCGCACGCACGAGACAGATGCTACGAATCGGATTGCGGTGGCTGACGGAACAAGAAGCAGACCCCGACGCCCACAATGTGCTGGACCACGTGAGCAAGATCGAGTGCCCGCTGCTTGTGGTTCACGGCGAGAACGATGAAACCGTCAACGTCCGGTGCGCGGCGTCGATAGCCGACGCCGCTGCGAATCCTCTTGTCGCCAGAATCAAAAACTGTAACCACGTATTCAACGCCCCCAACCCGCCCCCGCCCGACGTGCGTGAGATACCCGAATTGGCTCAGGCGATTGATGAAATCGTGAAGTTCTCGCGTGACGGCTGCGAGTCGTAGTTGCATGCAGGCCTCACCCAGACTATTCATCAGCCGATGGGCACTACCCCATGGTTGCCCATATGGTGGCACAAACCGAACGCTGAGCACCTTCGGAGCAATTTAGTGGTGTAAGCCTCCAGCTTGCGAGGCCGGAAACGCAAGCTGGAAGCTTACGCCACGGTGATTCGCCGCCACTTACTGTTCCGATGGCCCTAACGCGTTCCGGCCAATTTGTGTGCTGAATGGAAGCCTGCGAGGATATAGGGCCACAAGGCAAAGGAATGACAGGATGACGATTCGATGTTGGTGGAAGTCCCATCATGGAGCCGCTATCATCAAACCAGGGAACGTGGCACAGTTGCCGGGTTCGGTTCTTGTAGTGTATCGCAACTTTGGAAGGAGTGATTCGATGGCGAGGTTTTGCTTGGGTGTATGTGTCGCTGTTGCGTTGGCCATGACCGTGTCGTCGGCAGTGGCTCAGGATGTCGAGCCGGTGCCGGCGGATATGGCGAAGGCCTTCGGTGAGGCGTTGGTCAAGGCGGCTGCGAAGATCGACAAGCTGCCGGTGAAGATCGAATGCGATCCGGCTCAAGCGGTCGGTGTATCCGTGCCGGACGAAGGCGGAATTATCCTTGTGCCGCAGAGAGGATTGGACGAGGAGAACACGCCGGACATGACCGGCGCCGACGGCGTGCCTCTGGCGCTGTACTTCTCTACGGCCAACATCGTGCCGATCATCGACGGCAAGTTGATCGACCGTGGCAAGCTGCACGGCGTGACCGTGACCGACGGCCAAGGCAACGAGCACGAAGCCAACTGCATGTTGCTCACCGTGCGGATGATTTCCGAAGAGGACTATCGCCTGTACGGATTCGGCAAGGCGGCCAAGCCGCTGATCGACGTCCAGTTCACCGGCGGCGAGGGCCCAGGCGCGAAGCCATTAGCCGTTGAAATCAAGGACATCGAGGGCGAGACCGGCTCGCTTGTTATCACCGTGTTTGACAAGTATCAGGCCAAGTTCCGCGGCGGTGTGGCGGAGTAGGTTGCCGCCTCGGAAGCAAACGAGCGTCAGCGAAAACGGCAACCCACGACGTGCGATCTATCCGACTCAGAAGGAATGCCTGGACCGGGAAAGGACGTTTGCCAAGTAGACGGTGAAGGGGAGTCTGCGGGCCGCAACCACGCCCGTTAGAATCACTCCGCATCGCGCAGGGCGGCTGTGATTCGCTCGCGCGCGTCTTGGGGGAGCTTGGATCCTGGATCGTCCACGGCCGCAGCAAACCGATCGGGATTCTCGCGGAGGGCGTTGCGGATGGCTCGCATTTGCCGGGCGAAACCGGCACACATGCGGCACATGGCCAAGTGCATCCAGACCTGCATACGTGTGCGAAGCGGGAGGTCGCGATCCATCGATTCGGATACCAGCTTCGAGATCTCGCGGCAGCGGAGCATTTCTAACGTTCTCCCCATTTTTCAAGGCACGACTTCATGCACCGCGTCAACTGCAGGCGGGCTCGGTGAAGAAGTACCCATAAATTAGACGTGGAGATCTCCAACTCCTTACAGATTTCTTTGGTGGAAAGTCCTTCCAGTTCACGCAGGGAAAACGCGTCGGCTTGACGTTGCGACAAACCCCCAAGGCATTCTCGAAAGGCCGTCCAAAACTCCTCGCGTTCAAGCGAAGCCTCGGGACGACCTTGGAGCATTCGCGGATCGAACTTCCAATTTCCCTTGGCGTCGAACATGGCCTCCGAAGGATCGGGGCCAAGATCGTCACCGGATGCCGCGTCGGACCGGTTGCGGCGCCGAACGTGATCGATGACCTTCCGCTTACAGATCCCCAGCAACCAAGCGCCCTCGCTGCCCTTGCCAGAGAATTGATCCCGGGCGCGTAGGGCCGCCACGAATGTCTCCTGGACGACTTCTTCGGCCGAGTCCGGATCGCGCAGCCGGGATACTGCGTAACGATAGAGGGCGTCGCCGTGACGATCCACCCACGCCGCCGGGTCCAATGGATTATCGGATTGAGCCGAGGGTTCTGGCACGAACGTAACAGTTTAGTTCCCTGACTAGCTTTTACGATTCGGCGGCGACCGATCGGC
>CAZUAH010000794.1:0-5491 GCA_964617665.1 uncultured Pirellulaceae bacterium | reverse complement strand
AAATCCGAGCCGCTACTTCATGGCCACGCGCTCGCAGAGTGCGCCGCCGGAGCGGGGACGGAAGAATTGTCGTAACGGCCGCGAAAACCTATGGTTGCCGAGGCCGCGGGTATGATATCGATCCGCTGCGAGTTCGTGATTCTCGTGAGAATGCAAAGAAGCAGCGCGTCGAACATTTGGTCGAGTTTCAGAAGAAAGACATTTTCGAGCTCGACCTAAACGAGGCCGATGTTGTGTTCCTATACCTGTTGCCCGAATTGAATGTAAGGTTGATACCCCAACTTCAAGAGATGAGACCGGGCACGCGGATCCTGTCACACAAGTGGGACATGAAAGGCGTACAGCCGGACAAAGTCGTGCACCTGGAATCCTCGCACGATAACCAGGAGCACCCTATCTACGTCTTTACAACACCGCTGCAGATGGTCGAAACGGAATGACAATGCACGCACCGAGGCCGCGATCCGCACGTTTCCCCAGTGGGAGGCAGGCCATCATTCCCGGCCCTGGAAAATGGTGTAGAATGGGGTGACTGGCACTGAGTCGCGTCGAGCCACCTACGCCTAGTCGTGGTACACCCTGACGTTGTATCCGTCATTGCGAATCGCAAATCGCAGTAGCAGGGCAAAATCGACCCTCGACGAGATGATCTGCACCGATCCGTCAGCGAACGCGGCATAGCAAGTTCCAGCGTGCCCCGACTGCAGCGGGTTATTGTGCCCCATCACCTCGCCGCAACCCGGCAATGCATCCTGTTCCACGAAACGCTTGACGTTCTCGAACTGGGGCGGCATGCGGACGGTTGTCAAGTTGAAAAGCACGTCCGCCTTCCACCTTCCGGGGCGCCCGTCGGACGCGATAGGACCGACGGGATCGACAACGTTGCTACCCGATAGCCAACCGCCCGGATTCAAGTCCGTTTGCGTGTTCCAGCCAGGATCGCCATGGAACTTGTCACGACTGTCGGCGTCGATACTTCTGAGCCAGCCCGACTGTTCTCCGACGATAATGGTGTTTGAAATGCCGTCGGTGCAATCCGAAATCCGTATGTGCTCCATCGGAGGCAGCAAGCCGCTGGACGTAACAATGGAGCCGTTTGGCCCCGTGCCCTTGCGTTCATTGATGTAGATGTCGGGTGTCTGCGGTTTGGCCGGGCAGAGTTCGTAGTCTGGAGAATTCGGGTCAATGTCACAACCGCCGGCGATCCCCACGTAGGATGGCATCGCAATGTAACGATGAGAATTATCGCCATCGCTTGGGTGTTCCATGACAGGCAGCGGACTGGCGGGACAACGCATGTAGTCTGGAACGAACTGCGTGAGCAATGTCTGTATTTGATACGGCTCCGTATTTGGCATGCTTGCATAGGTGAACTCGACGCTCTTGGGCTCGAAGCCGCGGGTTTGCGTTCGCCATATTTTGTTGTACACGTGGCCTTGTTCCATCCACGGCAGTATGGCGTACCACCAAGACGGTCCAATGCGAGGGTCTTTTCGATCTCCGGCGTGCATCGCCCCCATGGGATACACTCCATGAATTTCGTGATACTTCGCCAGCGCCAGACTGATGTTTTTGAGGTTGTTGCAGCAGATTCGCCGACGGGCCGTCGTGCGAGGCGAACTATTGGGCCGACACGCCGGCAGAATTATAGCCAGCAGCGTCGTGACGCACATCAGCACGACGAGCAATTCGATAGGTCTGAGTCTGCGATGCTCCGTGTCCGATTCCATCGCTCTCGTCCCCGCGATTTCGGTCTACGGTGGAGTGGGCGTCTACACTTGGATTATAGAGCGATGCACCAAATCGTTCCACGATGTGCAGAGGCGATTACCTTCGTTCTGCGCCGATTCGGAGTTCATCGAGATACGATTTGTAAAGCGCAACGGCTTGTTTATCCGACATGTCGCGGCCGATGACCAAACGTGATCGCGCGGTGGCGGCTTCGCCCGATTTCAGGTCTCGGCCGAATAGGGACAGATATAGTGAACGATGGCTCTCCTCGCCGTAGGGCGTCGCGACGGCAAAGCAGTCTGCGGCAGGTGCCATTATTAGACCGGTCAGGCCGCTTTCTGCATCGCGTCGCATAGCCAACGGTGCCGCGAGCTGGGGCATGATCTTCCATTCGACCGGGCTTGGCGGCCGTCGCCATCGGCCGTCCTGGATGATCTCGACGGCTCTGTCGTCGCTAGGGAACATCTGCCAGGTCCCGCAGGACTTCTTGGCCTCTAGGAAGCGCGGCTTGCCGTCTGTTTTCTGGCAAGCTGCCACATAGGCCAACGACGTCGCGAAACCCTCGAAATACGAAGCCAGGAACACTTCGAATCTCTTGAGGTCTTTTCGCGGTACCACTGTGGTCGTGAGATCGAGCGTATTCCGAGTGGTCCAACCATAGACGGCTTTCATATCAAACGGATGCTCGTCGTCCGCCGACCACCGCACTTCGACCGCTCCGCTGGGTAGAACGCGCGCTTCGCTGGCCCAATCCCACGCGGCATGACCGTATCGAGCGCGGTCGTCGAGGAGCCGATAGTGAGAGAATAATCCGTATGCGCGTGCGATCGCCGTCCCAGATGCAGAGTCCACCACGGACGTCAATCCGAGCGATTTGCCTTGCGACCGCAGCGTTCCTCGGAGAGCGCCGGTATCGAAGTGGTTTTCTTTTCCCTGTGTCGTGAAAGCCAGGCTGGCCTTTGCGGCCTCTTTCGGTTTCGATTCAGCGGCCGGCAGGAATCGGCTGCGGCAAAGAGCTAGACCGGCAGCTGCAGTTGTGCCGAGAAAACGTCGTCGATTTAGGTGCCTGCTCATGGTGCGTCTTCTCCCATTTCTTGTTGAGCATGACAGGAACACGGGAGGGCGAGGCTCTTGCCGAGCCGCATATCTGCACCGGCAAGCCGGTTCGGCAGAAGCTTCGCCCTCCCTTCATTAGTCTATCACGCCCCGACTTCATTCCGGCAGTCGCCATTCCAGAATTCCACCGGAGAAGTTCTTTTGGAGTTGGACGTCAAGACGGATGGCCTTCGCAGTGATCGGTTCGAAAGTCACGCGGTTGAACTTGTCTTTCTCAACACCGTACGCCGACGTGGCCTCGACGGGTTTCCACTCGTGGCCGTCTGTCCACAGTAAACGCCAGCTTGCTGGAACGCGACACTGTCCGCGGCCCGTGTCGTCGAACCAATAAACCTCGGCTTTCGACAGCGTTTTGGGGCTCCCGAACATGTAGCCTACCCACTCCGTCGTGCCTCGATGATCCCACCAAGTGAATCGCGGGATATCGTGGTCGTTCGAGTTCTTGGGCAAGACGTTGTCGTTCAGGGCCAGTTTGCTGTCGCGTCCTCCGCAATGCGAGCATGATGGTCTGGCGACGATAGCCACCGTCGCTCCCTCCGAGTTTCCGGCATCGGGCATTTCGGTCGGGACCCATACGACCATTCGACCTGGCTCGCGATTGTCCCACGCATAGTACGGAATCGCTGTGAGATCGACTTCGCGGCTTTCCACGCGGAAACCATCGTCGGTTTCCACAGCGCCTTGTTGTCGGCCTTTTGTTTTGATCACGTTGACGCCGCCAAGTAGATCGGCCTTGAATTCCGTGTCAAACGTCGCGTCCTGGGGAATCGCAACTTGGTCTATGTAGCACCAGTTGTCAGTGTCTTCCAGACAATAGACCACGGGCCCTCGCATGATTGCCAGTCGCCCCACGTTCTCTTCGATGTTGGGATCGGACGCCACCTGGCGGACGGTCATTGGGAAGTTCAACGTGATGGTGTCGCCCGCCTTCCAGGCTCGTCGCAGAGACACGAAACCGTCTTCGGGTGTTGCGTTCACATCTTCGCCATTCACGGCGACAGTCGCGTCGTCGCACCACCCGGGGATGCGTAGCCGTACCGTGAACTCGTCCGTGACGTCAGGCTCCACGACGATCGTCACTGCTCCGTCCCAGGGATAGCTCGTGTTTTGCACGAGTTGTACTTTCCCGTTCTTCAGTGGCACCCTGCCCGTGCCGCCGACGTACTGCAGTACGCACACACCTTCGCCATCGGCCATCGCGCCGTAGACATACTGGCCGAGCGAAGCGACGAAGCGGACGACGTTTGTCGGGCAACACGCGCATCCGTACCAAGGCTGGCGATGGTGGCTACCACGGCTGGCCAATGGGTTGACGTAGAAGAACTTCGAGCCGTCGAGCGACATGCCGGAAATGGCACCGTTGTACAACAGGCGTTCGACCAAATCGGCAAAACGACCCTCGCCGTGCAGCAAGGCCAGCCGGTGATTCCAAAACACCATGCCGATCGAAGCGCATGTCTCGCAGTAGGCATCATAGTTGGGAAGATAGTACGGTCGAGCGAACCCCTCGCCGTGCCCTTGCACACCAACGCCGCCCGTGACATACATCTTCTTGTTGACAATGAACTGCCAGAGTCGTTCCATCGTATCGATATAGCCTTGGTCGCCGTCGATAGCCGCCAGATCAGCCACTCCGCTGTAGAAGTACAGGAAACGAACGGCATGTCCCACGGGTTCGTCCTGCTCGCGCACCGGCGCGTGATCCTGGCAGTAGCCGCCGAACAGCTTCCGATGTTCATCGTTGCCATGTTCTTCCATAAAGTAACGGGCCAATTCCAGATAGCGGTCTTCGCCAGTAGCTCGCCACAGTTTCACAAGGGCAAGTTCGATCTCGGGGTGCCCGGCAATGCCGTGCCGCTTGTCGGTGCCGAAGACGCTGCTGATGTAGTCGGCGAACTTGCAGGCCACTTCCAGAAAGGTCCGATCATCGGTCGCATAGTAATGGGCCACTGCGGCCTCGAACATGTGCCCCGCACAGTACAGTTCGTGGGCGTGCTGAAGGTTTTGCCACCGCTTCTCCGGCTCTTTGATGGAAAACCATGTATTCAGGTAGCCGTCGGGCTCCTGCGAGCGACGGATGTTGTCAATGATCTCGTCCAGTCGCTCAGCCAGTTCAGGATCGGGATGTGTGTGCAGCGAGTAGGCGACGCCTTCCAGCACCTTGTAGACATCCGAGTCGTGGAAGATGTGACCGCGAAACGGACCTTTGGTGTCAACTCCGCCAGCATGCCGGAAGTTATCCAGCCGTCCCGTCTCCTCGCACGTGTCCAAGTTGTGCGGGATCGAAACTCTGCGATTCGTCTCCTGACGAGGCGACCAGAAGCCGCTTTGGATCGTCACGTCGCTGAAGTTCACCGGCGTCATTTTCGCCACCTCGCCCGCGCGGGTCGACGACGCAATGATGACCAACACAAGGATGCTCAGAATGGCTCTTGTCTTCATTTGTTCCCTCACTCATATGGCAGTCAGAAGTGTCAATCTCGTCTAGCGGTCGCCCGCCGTCATTCCAGCGGCCCCCAAATCTCAACCAACAGGTCGTGACACGTGGGATCGTGTTCCTTCAACTCCGCTCGCACAAATGGGTAGAAGTCGTTGCGGTAGAAGTAGGCTTCGGTTGCTTCCGCAAAGTACTCTTTGTGGTCCT
>CAZUAH010000793.1:0-5496 GCA_964617665.1 uncultured Pirellulaceae bacterium | reverse complement strand
ACCGGATTGCCTGCCGCCAAGTTCTCTAGACTCCAGCACAGGTGAGCCAGATCGATTCGGTACATGGTCGCGCACATGCAGACCACCGGCGACAGGAAGTGGATCTCATGTTCGGGATACTCGTGCTTGAGACGATTCACAAGATGCAGTTCCGTCCCGATGGCCCACTTCGTACCGGGCGGAGACTGTTCCACTGCTTTGATGATCTTGCCAGTCGATCCGGATTCGTCGGCCAAGTCGTTCACTTCCTGCGGGCACTCTGGATGCACCAGGATCTTGATGTCCGGAATGCGTTCACGGAATTGCTGGACATGCTCCACCCGAAACATCTGGTGGACGCTACAGTGTCCTTGCCAGAGAACCACGCGGCTGGCACGTATCACATCTTGGGCGTTTCCTCCTAGATCATCGTCATGCGGATTCCAAACCGGCATCTGGTCGTTCGTGATGCCCATCTTCAACGAAGTATTCCTGCCCAGATGCTGATCCGGAAAGAACAGCACGCGGCTTGTGCGCTCGAATGCCCACTTGAGGACCTTGTCCGCGTTGGCGGACGTACAAACGATTCCGCCATGCCTCCCACAGAACGCTTTCAGGCTGGCCGTCGAGTTGACGTAGGTGACGGGCGTCATGTCATCGACGTCGATGACTTCGCCCAAATCCTCCCACGCCGCCTCGACCTGCTCGATCTCCGCCATGTCGGCCATCGAACAGCCCGCAGACATGTCGGGCAGGATCACTGTCACTCGTTCGCCATCTCGCTCGGCGAGTCTCTCGGGGCGGTTGGCAAGGATGTCGGCGGTTTCGGCCATGAAATGCACACCACAGAACACGATGTTGCGGCAATCGCTACTGTCGGCCGCCATGCGACTCAACTGGTAGCTGTCACCCCGCAGGTCGCTGTGTGCGATCACTTCGTCCTGTTGATAATGGTGGCCAAGAATCAATAGCCTCGGGCCCATCTGGCCACGCACCGCTTCGATTCTCTGCGAAAGCTCTTCGTTCTCCAACGATCTATAGGGAGCCAGTTCTAGAATGTGAGTGGAATCGGATTTTGTGCTCATTTCGTCTTTCCCCAGAGGGACACGAACGTCTCTGACCTAACTCCTGTATTATATGTCTGCCTCCTCGGTATTCGTAGTGGTCCACTCGTTGGACGGCGGTCTGGACTCCCCTCGTCTTTGTTCGACCAATGCCTCCAACTCCTTGCGTTTGGCCGACGCCTGCCGTTGATGCCGGAGAGTCCTGCGTAGCAGAAACACACCTCGAAGCACGCCGTATCCGAGAACCAGAATAGCGTACCCGGCTATGGCAAAGTGGAAAGCCGGGAGTAACCCCAGAGGGCGCATGGCCGCCAGCACGACGGCCACTACCGCGGTCAATAACAGCAGGGAAGAGATGCCGAATTGGTATGACGATTTTCTCTGAACGTTCATCGTGTGGTCCAAAGCGACGCACCGGAGGCGGCGAGCAACGAGACTCCTCAATAGACGGCACCAGGATTCACCTCGTCGGGTCCCGCGGCCGCTAACATAACAGCCGGCGATATCATTCGACGCATCATCAGTCCCCTTTCGCGGCGGCACGATCGAGCCTTCGTTCCATGCGATATCCACAGAGACGCATTACGACGAGGCTACAGCAGATCCACGCAACATGGACACCATTGATCCACCAGAATACTCCGGCATCAGCCGCCCCGCGAGTAACTCGGCTGAACAGATCGGGCTCTTCGAAGGTAACGGCAACGGCTATGACAAGAGCTACGACCGTCCAGGCAAGGACCCAACGACGCACCAGCATTGCCCAAATCATTGGCCAGGCAACTAGGACGTTACTGCAGGCAAGCACAAGCGCGAAGCCAGCGATTTCCCACACTGTCTCCCACACCGTATCCGCGTCGCTGTCGTGCAACTCGTCTCCGATCAGCCAGCGGCCGATACCCAACAGCACGGCTATCGCAGCGGTCCAACCCAGCAACTGTTTGATGCCGAATTGAAGCTCCTCGCGGCCCGAGTCGTCAGTGACGGAGTTCAGCGTGCCGAGTCGCCAGCCGAACGCCAGACGAATCAGCCACAACGGCGTTTGCACGGCCAGCCATTGGCCTATCAGTATGCCCCCGAACACCAACGCGAAGCTCCTGTCGCTGGGTGCGTCGCACGCAATTGGCAGAACCAGGAGAGTGCCGGATGTGGCCAGCAGCAGAAACACTAAAAAGCAACGTCGCGTGAACGCCCCACGTCCCAACGCGATCCAAACGGCCAACAGACTGCCATGGGCGAACACTGTACCAAGGAATATCCCGCCGAATATCTCAGTATCGGGCATCCAAAAGAATGCAATTGCGCTGCAGCACAATGCCACGAGCATGTGTAAGAGAACCAGGCAAAGCAGGACGACTCTATTTCGAGAGATATTCAATGGGCATCTTGTCACGTCAGCAGCACCGCCTGGCCGTCGTATGCCAACTCCATGCCCGGCGGCAGCTTGGCGTTTGTTGCGTCGTAGTCCAAATCGTGCGAAACGTGTGTAAACAGGGTGCGGCGCGGTTCCAGTTTCCTCGCGACTTCGATCGCCTCGTCCAGGGAGAAGTGTGTGACGTGAGGTGTATTCCGGAGGGCATCCAAGATCAACACGTCCAAGCCTTCCAGTAGAGGCCAACTGGCTGGCGGGATTTCGTTCGTGTCGGTGCAGTAGGCGACATTGCCGATGCGAAACCCAAGCACCTCGAATCGAGGCCCATGTTTCAATCGAATCGGTGTCACTCGCGTCCCCAGCACCTGGAACGGCTGGGTACTGATGCGCTCGAATGCCAGTTTGGGTACGGCCCCGACGTGTGTCTGCTCAATGTCCAAAAAGGCATACTCGAACGATTTCCGAATGCGTTCCTCGACGATCTTTTCGCAGTACAACGGCACGGGGTAACCGAGAAAGAATGGCATAAGACGCAAGTCGTCCAAGCCAAAAATATGATCGGCGTGCTCGTGAGTGAACAGCACGGCGTGAACGATGCCTACGCCTTCGCGGAGCAATTGAAAGCGTAAGTCGGGCGGCGTGTCGATCAGCAAATTGCCCTCAGGCAAACCCAGTACCACGCCGCATCGGGTCCGTTTGTTGTGCGGATCGTCGCTGGTACAGACCGGGCAGCCGCACCCCACGGTGGGAACGCCGACAGACGTCCCAGTGCCCAGTAGTATCAACTGACCACGAATATCCTTCGTGATGGGAGTGTATTTCTTGGCCAAGATCGCCTCCCTGTATAGTCCCCATCGCGGGACGAGATCGCACCATGTTACTTCATCCCACTGGCGGGAGGCAATCAGTGCAGGCGAGTTGCGGCAATCTTACCACGGCGTGAATCGCAGCCCAAACGTGACCAGAACCTGCAGGGCCAATAGGGCGAAAGCCGGTAGGATGAATGGATCGTAGAAGTCGATCACTTCGGGGCGCGTCGAACGGATCTCGACCTTCTTCATTTGGTCGATTCGGTCTAAGACGGTCCTCAGGGTCTGAGGCGTCAGTGCCTTGAAGATCTGGCCGCCCGTTTCTCGGGCGATGTTCTCGAGCCCCGGTGTGAAGCCGCTATCATTCAGCGCGATGGCAAATACGACGATGTTGTGACGTTTGAGCTTGGCGATCACCTCACGTTCGCGTCCGTCGCCGATGTCCTCGCCTTCGCCGTCGGTCATCAGAATGATCATCCGGTCGCCTTCGGCGTGCTGGGACAGGGGGGCTACTGCGCCGTTCAACGCTCTGGCGATGAAGGTGTGGCCCCAGATCTCGTCCGGGAAGTTTTCGGGCCAGATGAACTCGCGCGCCAAGCGGATGGCGTCCGTGTCCTGCGTCAGCGGCACCCAGTGAATGAACTGGCGCGAGAAGATCGTCAAGCCGAAGGCGTCGCCTTCGCGAGTCGACAGGAATGTCTCCAGAGCGTCCACGGCGCCATCGAAACGCGTATACCGCTTCTCGCCGTCCTGAGGACCATACGTGCTGAACACCATGCTGGTCGAGGCGTCCAGGACGAGTTGGATATTCGTAAGCTCGCGCTGCGTTTTCGGCGGCGCGTAGGTCAACGGCCGTGCCAGGAAGATGATGGCCAGAGCAAGGAGCAGCGCCGGAAGGCTGTTCGCCGAAAGCACAAGCAGGCCGAGAAGCCAACCACGCCGTTGGCGCACACCGTCAAACGGCAAGACCAAAGGCCGGCCCCGCCGCACCCATTCCCAGAAAAGCAGCGTGACGGGGATCACGAGCAGGAGTATCAGTTCTGGATGAGCAAACGTCATGATCTTCCCGGCTACGTATCCACACGTGATTCGTAAGCGTCCACAAACTCGTTAGGTCCACAATGAGAGTTGGGGACGTGCAACCAGGCCTGTAGTTTCTCGTACACCGTGCCCAATTGGTCGCTACGTTGAATCTGTCGACAGGCCTCCGCCATGCGCCCGTCCCGAAGATCCAGTCGATCGCGCCAATGCTCCAGCAGCAGAACTTCGAGTTCAGCTTTCTCGTTGACGGTCAACTCCCCATTTCTCAAAGCAACGAGGTATCGAGCAATCCGCTCGGCGACCGACGCCGGTGGCGGAGGCGGCGTGATCTTCGGTGGTCGTTTTGGACGGCCAATGAATATCAGACCCATTAGCCAGAAGACCCAGGCAATCCCCAGACCGGTCAAACTCTCGTAGTACCAGTGCCAGACATGGACGCCGACTTCCTCGATTTCCTGAATACGTGTTTCGATGTCCTTCGTCAGGCTTGTCAGCCCTCGAACCTTGAACGAGGGCAGATCGCTGATCGGACGGCCATCGGCCGAGGTCAAATACTCGGTCAGATCAAACTCGCCGGGCAGGCTAACCACATAGCGTACGTCGTAGACTCGAACGTTGCCCTGTTGCGTTTCGTTGGCAATACGGAGATTGATGGATGCGCCGCGACGATACGGACGAGCGACCAAACGCGAACCGGAATAGCGAATAATTACGGCTTCCTCGACGCCAAGCGGAACGTCGCGGTCCGATCGGGTAACTTCCGGTCCGCGCATTTGCACAACAACGACGATCGTGACCGTCGCGGCCACGGCGGCGAGCAGCACGCAGGCAAGCACAACGCGCAGCGTTCGCCGCGGCTTAGTTTCGCGTCGTTGTGGTTCCTGGTTGTTCATTGCTTGCGGTTCATCCATCTCGTGCGTTATCGAGCCCCCGATCTTCGTCCACGCGCCTTGAGGAACTGGCGCAACGGCCCAAGGATTCGACGATCTGTCTGCAGCAGCAGGTAGTCGATTCCGTGCCGGGTCAGATTTTGCTTCATGTTGCAGTCGGCAAACCACCGCCGCAGGCCGGAGGCGAAAAACGACCGTCCCGATTCCGCTTCTCGGCCGCGATACAGCCCCGCACCTCGAATCCCCGTTTCCGCTGGGTCGCGAAAATGAAGCACGATGCATTCGTGTTCTTGAGCGACCAGTCGCAGTGCGCTGGCGGCATCGGCATCGTGCAGGTCGCT
>CAZUAH010000792.1:0-5511 GCA_964617665.1 uncultured Pirellulaceae bacterium | reverse complement strand
CCGCCGCGCAGGCGTCGACCGCCTGCAGCGCGTGCCAATGTGGAGGTGATGCGATGATCACTGCGTCGATATCTTTTTGATCGAGCAGCTCACGGTAGTCGTTGTAGGGTTTCGGTACGCCCTTGTGTTCCGCGATGGCCGCGTCACGTCGTTCCTTCCACACCTCGCAAATACCGATGACGGCCACGTCGTCGTGCTTGGTACAGTTCCGCAGGTTTCCGCGGCCCATCCCTCCGGCGCCGATCAGACCGAGTTGAATCTTGTCATTGGCGCCTACGTTGCCGGCCCGTCCGAGTGCTTTGGCCGAAACAAAGTAAGGGACGGCGGCACCGGCCGCGCCTGCGACTGCCGTCTTGCGGATGAAACTGCGCCGCGAGAGTTCATTGGACTTGGTCATTTCGTTCACCTCCAATTGTTAATGTATGGATCATTCCCAAGCGATCAGTCTTCCGTCGCGAGTGACGAGGAACAAACGGTTTCCTCCAACAGCCATTCCGTCGAAACGGGGCGCGTCGGGGATTTGTGTCTTCGATACTTGTTTGCCAGTTGTTGGGTCGATCGCCAGCACCACGCCGCCTTGGCGACCCGCCAATGCGCCAAGCGGATCGTCGGTCTTCAAGACGTCCGGTTGGCCGGCGGCGAACAGTGTGTCGCTGGCCAACGCCATGGCTTCGATGCGGACCGGTACGTACTCTTGCCACACGGTCGGTGCGCCGCGAGTGAAGCCGGCTCCCTTGTCCACCTCGACCGTAAAGTCATCGTACAGATTCGTAATGCGGCGACCATCGTACGTGTACGGCTTCATCACCGTGTCGGGCAACCATTTGATCGGCTCTGGCGCGTTGGGATCGCCCACGAGAAACGGCCGACTGGAGTTCTTGTCGCAGAACAGCAAATAGCCCGTCGTTTCGGGGTAGAACAGCCCGCTATGGATGTTTCGTTCGACGAACCATTTCGTTGCCCAGGTGTTTTCCGAATCGAACACCAGCAGGTTGCCCGACTTGGGTGCCATCAGCATGAAGTAGAACCCAGGCCAGCGATTCCCGTGGCTCCAATAGATGCGATTGAATCCGCTGTCGTCCAACAGGCCGCCGGTGGCCATCAGGTGGTCCTCGCCAAGGTAGCGGTCGCCGTGGCGCGTGTTCCATTTGGTCTTGATCCAATTCAACTCGGTGTCGAACATCTCCTGCATACAGAAGATGTGCTTGCCGTCGGTGGTCAGGATGTCGATGTTGGACCCGTCCATCGCAAAGTGTTCGCCGATGTCCTTCGATAGATCGGGCTGCGGCTGTTCCACGTGGGCATAGTGGACAACCTTGCCGGATTGGGGTTCGAGCGCATAGAAGTGAGCTCCGCCATCGACCAGTGTCGAGCGTCCCGCCGCGACGTATGCCAACGAATTCACTACCAGTACCGTACCGTGCACAGGCCAAGGCGATTCGACTTGATCAAAGGCGACGATCCGCCGATCGTTAGGGGCGGCCGTGAAACGCCAAACCAATTGGCCGCTGGCTGCATTCAGGCAGTAGACGCACCCGTCGTTCGCACCAAACAGCAGCAGGCCGTCGTGATACGTTGGCGACGAATCGACGCGCCCGCCGGCGATGAACTCCCAGAGTTCTTCGCCGCTGGCGGCGTCGCAGGCATAAACCGTGTGCCGATCCACGGCGGCGAAGAAGATTTTGCCTGCTGCGATAGTTGGTTGTGTGAGTTTGCCGCCAATTGTGAGATCCCATTTCTGCTGAGGCTTACGCGAGACGTTCGCATCCCGGTTCGAACCGCTGCGTTTGGCGTCGGCACGGTAGCTCGGCCAATCGGCCGAAGCCGCGGGCATGGTGTCAGTGCTCTGGTACGCGGGGCCTTGAACCAGACGCTTTGGTGAACGCGGGTCGAGCATGGCGGTCGTGTTGGCGCCGCTGGTGGCAACCAAGCCGTCCATCTTCGCGCCCACGTAACAGAAACACTGGTCGGGCGGTGTGTACAGCAGCCCGTTGCACGGCAGCGCACCGTAACGGCACGAGCCACGCAGCCAGTCGAATCGCATGTGGTCGCTGCCGCTTAGATCAAGAAATTCGGTACCTCGCTTGGGATAGATAATAAACCGGTCGGTCGCTTTGCTGCGAAAACAACGCAAGTGATGGCCGGGCGACATGGCGTTCGATATGTCGATGGTGCGGCGTAGTTCGCCGGTACGAAAGTCGTGGCCAGACAGTTTGGCACCGGCTCGTCGCGCGAGCGTCGGCCAGTGCTCTTTTCGTTGTTCTAGAATCCCGGTTGTCTCCTGGACACGCCATACCAGATCGTCGATCACTAGCAGATCACGGCCCGTGTTCGGGCCTTTCCAGAGATGCTTTCCGTTGGTCAATGAAAAGGCGTTGGTGCCGCCTTTCCCAGTTGTCAAAACAACATCTTCGTGGATCACGACAATGCCGCTGCTCGGGCATTCGGCTTCCCAACGCAGATCGCCACTTTGTTGTTCGTAGCAAAGCAACCTCGCACCCTTCAGGAAGACGACGGCGTCGCTAACGGCTGTGAGAGTCAACGTATTGATCCTGCCGACGTTTCGCGACCAACGGGTTTCGCCCGTCGCGGCGTCAAGAGCCATCAGGCGAGTCATGACAGGCTGGCCACGTCGCGTTGCGCCATCAGTCTGTGAAGGTCGCACTGAAGCAAAGACGGTGTTATTGGCGACAATCAGTTCCCTGGTGCCTTCGGTGCCTTCGCATTGTGCGAGCACATCGCCGGTTGCCGCGTCGAGGATGCTGACGGGCGTGTCGTGAAAGCCGAGCGTCATGTAGGCGCGATCGCCAACGGCAACCAGACGCCGAGCTACTTCGGCGGGGAATCTGCCCCGTTGCCCGCGAAGCGTGCGCCAATCGGCCTCGGCGATCTCTGGCTTCCACTCCTGCCATCCCCAAGGCTGGAGCGGCCGCTTCCAGAGGAATATGCCATTGAACGCGTCTCGAGCGATCAGCATCCAGCGGGAAGGAAAGCGTGGATCGGTGACTCCGATCGGCCCTTCATCCAGGATGTAAAAGAGGCGTCCGTTGGCCGAGACCATCGCGGGCAGACTCGAGTCGATCTCGTGACTGCGACAGTACTTTGGTCCGACAATCCACTGCAGTGCTGTGGCCGGTGCAACTCGCTGGTCTGCAGCTACTGCGTTACCATCCGCACTGTGCAGGAAATGAGTCCACTGATCAATCTCATCCGGCCACGGCTTACGGAAGGAGTCAACAGTCAAGAGTTGAGAGTCGAGAGTAACGGCCACGCCGCCGGGAGCCAACACGCGTTTGATCTCTTCATCGCGTATCTCGTTTCCCGTATCCCGCATCACGATCAGACTCACTAGGTTGTCCGCATAGGGCAGCCTCTTGCCATCGAACACCTCGATAGTGATTTTACCGTACAGTCCTTTGGCTTCAATTTGTTGCCTCGCGTTGGCGACCTGTTGCGGGTCGGTATCGAGCGTCTGCAGCGCAACGGCCTCAGGGGCACCCAGCTTGGCGGTGAACTCGGCATCGACTAGTCCCAGTTGGACGACCAGACCTCCTTGAATTCCCGATTTCTCGTAGATCGTGGCGACTGGATCGCCCTCGGCGCGAGCTGGTTCTGTGATCAATGGCAGTAAGGGCAGAAGAACGGCGAGCATTGTTCTCATGGTAGCAGCCTTTGGAAGCCTGACGAGGCTGTTTCAGATTTAGCCGTAGGATTGTGTGGCACTGCTTACTTGTTAGCAGTGCACGTTGTGGCCGGAAAGACACGGCCAACAAGTAGGCCGTGCCACACCGGACTGGAGACAAATGAGATTCATACCAAACGTGTCAATCGAGCTTCTTGATGCGAATCGCGCGGAACCGAACGGGGTCCTTGTGTCCGTTGAAGCCGAAGTGGCCCTTCATCACGTCGCGGCCTACGAACTTGTCCACCGGATACATGAAGGTTTCCGGGTCCACCTTCGACACGTCGGTCTCGAGTATCACGAAGCCATTCAGTTCGACCTTCACGGTGTGCCCGACGATCGTGGACTCTTGGAAGTTCCATTGCCCGGTTGGCCGCAGATATCCCCGGTGCGCGGGAACGCGGGCGTAAACCGATGCGTGGGCCTGTCGTGCGTTGAGATCGTAGAACTTCTCGTAGTCGGGATCGTTGTACTTAGGGTGGCCATCGTCCAGAACCTGCAGCTCGCAGTAGCTGCCCCAAGTCCCGTGGCCTTCTCCCGGATAGCGTATGGCGAGACCGTTGTTGCCACCGGGCGGCAGCGTGAACTCCAGCCGGACAGCAAAATCGCCATATTGTCCCTCGGTGAACAAGGTGCCACCCTTGTCCGGTTTGCAGCTAATTGCTCCATCCTCGACCATGTAGTCGTCGGTCGCGCCCTTCCAACCGGTGAGGTCTTTCCCGTTGAAGACCGATTCGAAGCATTCGTCGTTCTTCGACGCGAGAATCTCGTTGGCTTCGTCTGGACCAATCTCGCGGATGAACAGGTTGCGCCAGCGCATTTCGCCGCCGTGCGTCTGCAACTGGAACGGGCCCGTTTTCGGCATGGGAAGGTGTTCCGCCTCGTCCTTCTTCCTCTTGTTGTAGTAGTTGTACATACGGGCGTGATCGACCACGAGTTTGTCGTTCAGCCAGACGCTCACGCGCTCGCCCGTCATGACGACGCGCACCGAGTCCCACTCGCCGATCGGATTGTCGGCGAACACCAGCGGATCTTTGCCCGGCGTTCCAGGCGGGTTGTTCCAAAGACCGCCACTCCCTTTGTCAGCGCCATGTTTGACCTTTTTCTCATCCCTGGCGTCCCAGATCGAGACCTGGGGCGTGCCTCTCAGGTAGATGCCGCTGTCGGCACCCGGCACCATTTTGTAGGAGGCCAGCAACTCGAAATCGCCGTAGAACTTGTCGGTCGTCAGATACAACCCCTTGCCGTCGTTGATGAGTTCGCCGTCCTCCACTCGCCAATGCTCCCGGATATCCTCCAGACTGGCCTTCTTCTTCTCGGCCAGTTCCTCCGGCGGCAAAGCCATGTAGTCGCGCGGGTCCTCCGTCTTTGCGCCCCACCATCCATCCAAGTTCTTTCCGTTGAACAGCGCGGTGAATCCTTCCGGAGGAACGTTGTGCTCGGCGAAGACGAGGCTCGTCGACATCAGTGCCAACACAACAGCCATCCAGAGTCGTCCGATCGTTTCGAATCGCTTCACATTGATCATGACACCAATCTCCAATCTTCTCGCAATGGGTGTGAAACAGGCAGCGTCACTTCTGAGGCCGCGAAAACTGGCATGCCGAAAATCGTGTCTGGAGTGTCCTGGTAGCTCCACCAGTGTGACAAGTGGCGCTGCCTTGCGAAAGACAGCACGGCAGATTTTGTTCTGAGAAGTCCAAAGCGGAGCTAACGATTCGCGCGAGCGAGGCGCGACTCCTTTCTTGCCGGATCGTGGACGATACGGCATTTGGCGATGCGTCGATTCAGCACGTCCACGGCAAACAGCCGGTCTTTCCAGACGGACA